>CALXFP010000124.1 GCA_944387615.1 uncultured Oscillospiraceae bacterium
CTTGCACAGGTCTTTGATGTCAATCATGGCCCTGCCTCCTTACTCCCGGCCCCCGGGCATGTTGCCGCTGGGTCTGCCGCCGGAGGAGAAGTCCATTGCCGGCATACCGCCGGCTTCTCCGGAGAAGTCCGGCCGCTTGCCGCCGCTCGCATTGTCCCCCGCTACAACTGCAAAGCCCATTTCACCCCGGCCGCCGAAGAAACTGGGTTCTTCGCTGTAGTAAACCACGTCTCCTTCTGCCAGGCCGGATTTGATCTCCACATAGTTGCTGTTGCTCAGACCGGGCACCACATCCACTTTTCCGCCGAATTCCTGGGTATCTTCGTCATAGGTGGTATAGACATAGTAGCCGGTGCTGGTCTGGTGCAGAGCTTCCGCCGGAATCAGAACGGCATCGTCCACGCCTTCAATCCGCACGTCCACATTGGCGGTCATGCCTGCCAGCATTCCTTCCACCTTGTCCAGGGTAATGACAGCGGTGTAGGTTCCGTCGGAGGCGGTTTTGTCAATTTCCGTGACCACGCCCTCCAGGACTTCGTCCCCGATGGAGCTGACCGTCACGTCCGCAGTCTGATCCAGGGCCAGGGAAAGAATGTCCCCTTCATCCACGCTGATGGTCACGGACATGCTCACATCCGGCGCCAGGGTCACCAGATCGGTAACTTCCGCATCCTCCTCCAGGTCTGCCACTGCACTGACGCTGCCGGAGATGGGTGCGGTCAGGCCGCCATAGCGCTGGATCTGCAGCAGCTCCAGCAGCTCCTCCTGGCATTCCTTTCTGGTTTGCAGCAGGGCGTCATAATTGGCGCTGGTGCTGGTATCGGTGAGGGTGAACACGGTAGACGAGGCACTGACCTTCTGGTTTTCCTGGACGCTGATGCCGTTGACCGTCCCGGCGTAGCCCGTAACAAACAAGGGGTTGTGGATGTACAGCTTTCCCTGTCCCACTTCTTCCCCGGATTCCGACTGTACCGTCACCCCTTCGTCCAGGGTGGGGCCGTCATCGGTGAGCAGGATGGTGGCCGTTTCCCCTGCCAGGGATTCCACATTTCCTTCCACTGTGGTGCCATCCTGGCGCACTACGGTAACCCCATCCCCTTCTTCCAGATCACCGGCGGGAATCTCCACCGCCATATAGCCGTCCAGGGACAGCACCGCCAAAGCCCCATGCTCCGCCATGGTATCTGCAACCGCTGTGCCTTCCTGGGCGTAAATGGCCTTCACCCGACCGGATACCCCGGCGGAAATATAGCTGCTGACATGATCCCCTTCCGCAGCGGTAATCTCATCGTCCAGCTGGTCGATTTCCTCCTGGAGCTGGGACATTGCCGTGCGGACGGTGGCCATATCCACCGTCACCAGCAGGTCACCCTGGGAAACGGTGTCCCCGAAGGATGCCAGAATTTCCGTGGCCTCCACCCCCTCCGGCAAAGAGACGATTTCCGTATCCACATTTTCCAGCGTTCCGGAACCGGATACCACCGTGCTGATGGTGCCCCGCTCCGCTGCTGCGCTGATTACTTCTGTATTGGTCATGGCAAACTGCTCCCGCACTCGCCGGCGCAGAACCAGAACCGCCGCCGTCAAGATCACAATGACGATCACCGCTGCCAGCACCACCCTTCGGATGGTCTTGCGGCGGCGCTGCTTTTTCGATTTGCTCAGGGCGTCAAACAGAGCTTCGTCCTTCTTCTGTTCTGCATTCCCCCCTTGGGGAAGAACATCCTGATTCTGATTGTTCATGGTTACTCCTTTCCATGGGTAAGCAGCAGCCGGAAATACCGGCTGCACATTGGTCTGATGGATTCTTGCGGATGCATTATATCCTATGAAACTGAAATGTCGCTTAAGATTTGGGTAAGTTTTCCTATTTTTTCCGTTTCTTTTTTGGCAAGATTCTGACCCTTTTCGCCGCAGGCCCAGCAAAGCAGACAAAAAACCTCTCCCAACGCCTTTGCGGGGCAATGGGAGAGGTTTTGCATATCCATTATATATTTTTGATATTATTAGTCCGTCTTTCGGCACATGAGGTGAATTTGTATTATTCCCCCTTGGCTGCGCTGCCGGACCGGAAGAAGCTGCCCGCCGTCTGCACCACATCGCGAATCGTTTCTTCCGTATGGGCAGCAGACAGGAAAATCGCCTCAAACTGGGAAGGGGCAAAATAAAATCCCTTGTCCAGCATATACAGGAAGTATTTGGCAAACAGCGCCGTGTCCGAATTTTTCGCATCGGTATAGTTATGTACCGGGTTGGGGGTAAAGAAGAGGCAGGATAACGAACCCACACCGGTCACCGTGACGGGCGCGCCGGTCTGCGCTGCCATCTTCCCCATTTCCTGCCGGAAGAAATCACCCAGCGCATTAATTTTCTGATAAACAGCAGGGGTATCCCGCAGGATCATCAGCTGGGTCAGGCCTGCCGCCATGGCAACGGGATTTCCGCTCAGCGTACCCGCCTGATAAACGCTTCCCCTGGGGGAAATGACGCTCATAACATCCCGCCGGCCGCCGTAAGCACCCACCGGCATTCCGGCGCCGATGATCTTGCCGAAGGTCACCAAATCCGCCCGGACGCCAAAATATTCCTGAGCACCGCCCAAAGCCAGCCGGAAGCCGGTAATGACCTCATCAAAAATCAGCAGCGCCCCGTTTTTGTCGCAAAGCTTGCGCAATCCTGCCAAAAATCCGGGAGCGGGTTCCACCACGCCCATATTGGCAGCCACCGGTTCCACAATCACCGCCGCAATTTCTCCCGGGTTCTGACCGAAGAGCGTTTCCACGCTGGACAGGTCATTGTAAACCGCTGTCAGGGTGTCCGCCGCACAGGCCGCCGGAACACCGGCGCTGTCGGGGATTCCGCTGGTCATCACACCGGAGCCTGCCCTGACCAGCATGGCGTCGCTGTGACCATGATAGCATCCGGCGAACTTGATGATCCGGTTACGCCCGGTGAAGCCTCTGGCTGCCCGTATTGCGCTCATCACCGCCTCGGTTCCGGAGTTGACCATGCGGATCATCTCCACGTTGGGAACCATGGAGCAAATCAGCTTCGCCACGTCCACCTCAATTTCGGTGGCAGCGCCAAAACTCAAGCCGTTTTGGGCGGCTTTGATTACCGCTTCCCGAATTGCCGGATGGTTGTGTCCCAAAATCATCGGGCCCCAGGAACCTACAAAATCCACATATTCCCGTCCGTCAATGTCATACATCTTCACGCCATCCGCCCGGGCAATCATCCGCGGGGTACTGCCCACCGACTGGAAGGCCCGTACCGGGCTGTTGACCCCTCCGGGAATGTAATTTTGTGCCTGGGCAAACACCTGCTCCGAACGTGTCATTTAACCGATTCTCCCTTCATCCATCCATCTGGCCAGTTCTTTTGCATAATAGGTCAGCAAAATCCCGGCTCCGGCACGGAAAACACCGGCCGCCGCCTCGCAGACCACTGCCGCCTCGTCAATCAGCCCGGCTCTGGCTGCTGCTTTGATCATGGCGTACTCACCGCTGACGCTGTATGCCGCTACCGGCAGGTTAAAATTGTCCGCCACATCCCGGACAATGTCCAGGTAGCTCATGGCAGGTTTTACCATGAGGATATCTGCGCCTTCCTTTACATCCAGGGCCGCCTCTTTCAGCGCCTCTTTCCGGTTGTGAAAATCCATTTGGTAGCCCTTCCGGTCACCAAAAGAAGGAGCCGATCCCGCCGCATCCCGGAACGGGCCATAAAAGGCAGAGGAGTACTTCACCGCATACGACATAATCGGGGTAGAAACATACCCGTTTTTGTCCAGTTCCTGACGGATTGCCAAAATTCGGCCATCCATCATGTCGGAAGGTGCCACCATGTCAGCTCCGGCCTGGACATGAGACAGAGCTGTTTTGGCAATCAGGGGCAGAGTTTTGTCATTGTCCACTTCGCAGCCGCTGAGAATGCCGCAGTGGCCATGGGAGGTGTACTCGCACATGCAAACGTCCGTAATCAGATACAGTTCCGGGTAGCGCTCCTTGGCAAAGCGCAGCGCACGCTGAACTACCCCATCTTCTGCGTAAGCCTGAGATCCTGCTTCGTCCTTGTGGTCGGGGATTCCAAACAGCATCACATTCCGGACGCCTGATTCCAGAACTGGCTCCAGAACATCCCCCAAGCGATCTACAGAGCAGCGCATCTGGCCGTCCAGGGATGGAATCGGCTCCAAAATATTCTGACCATCCCGTACAAACATGGGGTAAATCAAGGAAGATTTGGAAATCCGGGTTTCCCGCACCATGGAGCGGATCAGCGGATTTCCCCGCAGACGGCGAGGACGTTCCAACATTTGAGAAAAATCCATAAAATCCCTCTTTTCTTAAATTCTCGAAAAAACACCATAACTTGCACACTATTTTGCAATTCCGGCCAGGGTGGAATCTTCTTGCCCAAGGCCGCCGGTTTTCCCGGTCATGTTTCGGGCGAGGAAAACCCCCAGCATTTCGGCATCTTCCGTTTTGCCGCTGATTCTGTCCACCAGCGTCTGCCCGGTTTGGGGATCGGGGTACAATCCGGTCAAGGCAATGCTGTCACCGGATACCACCGAAAACGCCGCCACCGGAGAACTGCATCCGCCGTCCAGTTCCCGGACGAACCCCCGCTCTGCCAGAGCCGAAGCCCGGGCAGCCGGATCATCGGCGGATTTCAGGAAATCGTAGTCTCCTTCCCTCCGGCCCTGAATCACCAGAATCCCCTGGCCCGCTGCGGGAATCATTTCCTCCGGCTC
>CALXFP010000125.1 GCA_944387615.1 uncultured Oscillospiraceae bacterium
TCCAGCTCAAACTCAGAGCCGGGAACTTCCACAGGACGGCGGCGGCCGGAAGCATCAGGCTCGCCCAGCTCCATGCGGATGCACTTGATGGCCTTCACGCGGCCATTCTCATCGCCCAGGATTTCCACAGGATTGCACAGAGTCTTGAACTCGATGCCCTCTTCCTTGGCGTGATGCTGCTCTTCCAGACGGGCAGGCATCTCGGCTTCGCCGCGGCGGTAGACAACATACACATTGTCAGCTCCCAGACGCATGGCGCAGCGGGCTGCGTCCATTGCCACGTTGCCGCCGCCCACAACGGCCACAGCCTTGGAGCGGATCACGGGGGTGTCGGCCTCGTCGTTGTATGCCTTCATCAGGTTGGTACGGGTCAGGTACTCGTTGGCGGACATAACACCCTTCAGGGACTCGCCGGGGATGTTCATGAACATGGGCAGACCGGCGCCGGAACCGACGAACACAGCCTTGTAGCCCATCTCGAACAGCTCGTCGATGGTCAGAACCCGGCCGATAACCATGTTGGTCATCACTTCCACGCCCTGAGCCTGGAGCTTGGTGATTTCATTGGCCACGATGGCCTTGGGCAGACGGAACTCGGGGATGCCGTAAACCAGCACGCCGCCGGCGGTGTGCAGAGCTTCAAACATGGAAACTGCATAGCCCATACCAGCCAGGTCGGAGGCACAGGTCATACCGGCAGGGCCGGAACCAACCACAGCCACCTTGATTCCGTTGGATTCGGGCTTGGTGGGCATGGCGTTGACGTTCTCCCGGTACCAGTCGGCAACGAACCGTTCCAGACGGCCGATGGCAACAGGCTCACCCTTGATGCCACGGACGCAGCGGGCTTCGCACTGGGTTTCCTGGGGGCAGACACGTCCGCTCAGAGCGGGCAGGGCATTGGTGGAGGTGATGATTTCATAAGCGGCCTTGAAGTCGCCTTCCTGCACCTTCTTGATAAACTCGGGAATCCGGACGTTAACCGGGCAGCCTTCCACGCACTTGGGGTTCTTGCAGCTGAGGCACCGGTTTGCTTCTTCCACAGCCTGCTCAGCGGTGTAGCCCAGGGTGACTTCCTGGAAGTTCCGGGCACGAACCTTGGGGTCCTGCTCAGGCATGGGGACTTTCTTCAAAGACATGTTAGCCATTTCGCAATTCCTCCTGTTTATTTAATCAGAGCCTTGCCCATGGCTTCCATGCGGCAGGTATGGGTTTCCTTGACCTGAGCTTCCCGATCCCGATATGTACCGTTACGGCTCATCAGCTCGGCAAAGTCAACCTTGTGACCGTCGAACTCGGGGCCGTCCACGCAGGCAAACTTAGTCTCGCCGCCCACGGTGACACGGCAGCCGCCGCACATGCCGGTGCCGTCGATCATGATGGGGTTCAGGGAGACGCTGGTATGGACACCGAAAGGCTCGGTGGTCTTGCAGACAAACTTCATCATGGGCACGGGGCCGATGGCCAGAACTTCGTCAAACTGCTCGCCGGCTTCCAGCAGCTCCTGCAGAGGCTGGGTAACCAGACCATGACGTCCATAGGTGCCGTCGTCGGTCATCAGAATCATGCGATCGGCAACAGCCTTGAATTCGTCCTCCAAAATCACAATGTCCTTGCTCCGGAAGCCAACAATGACGGTGACTTCTGCGCCGGCTTCCTTGAAAGCAGCAGCAGAGGGCAGGGCAATGGCGCAGCCTACACCGCCGCCAACCACGCAGACCTTCTTCTTGCCTTCCACAGGAGTGGGCTTGCCCAGGGGACCCACAAAGTCGTGGATGTAGTCGCCCTCGTTCAGAGCGCCCAGGGCGTTGGTGGAGAAACCAACCTTCTGGAAAATGATGGTTACGGTACCGGCTTCCCGGTCATAACCAGCGATGGTCAGGGGTACACGCTCGCCCATTTCATCAATGCGGAAGATGATGAACTGTCCGGCCTTGGCCTTCCGGGCGACAAAGGGGGCTTCCACTTCCATCAGGGTGACGGAGGAGTTCAGCTCCTTCTTGCGAACGATTTTATACATGTTCTGATCCGTCCTTTTCAGAATTTTCATAGCATCCGGGCTTTTTGCCCGTACAGATTCATTATATCGCTTATGACAGGTTTTGTCAAATAGTATAACGGCTGTTTGGGTGGTTTTTCCATTATTTCCCCCAATTTATGCAAAAAAAGGGGAGAGCCGAAGCTCTCCCGCAGTTTTTACTTCTTTTCGATGACCTCGATGCCGCCCAGATACTTTCTCAGCACTTCCGGCACCACAATGGAGCCGTCGGCCCGCTGGTTCTGTTCCACCATGGCGGGGAAAATCCGGGAAGTTGCCAGGCCGGAGCCGTTCAGGGTGTGCAGGAATTCGGGCTTGCCGGTTTCCTCCCGGCGGAAGCGGATGTTGCCCCGGCGTGCCTGGTAATCCCGGGCATTGGAGACGGAGGAAACTTCCTTGTAGCCGTTCATGGAAGGAATCTGGATTTCAATGTCGTAGGTTCTGGCCATGGAGGCGGAGCAGTCGCCGGCAGCCAGCTTCACAGTACGGAAGTGGAAGCCCAGGCCCTTGACCAGGTTTTCTGCCTTGCGGACCAGTTCTTCAAAGGCCTCGTCGGAATCCTCGGGGCGGGTGAACTGGAACATCTCCACCTTGTTGAACTGATGGCCACGGACCATGCCCCGCTCGTCGGCACGGTGAGAACCGGCCTCCCGGCGGAAGCAGGGGGTGTAGGCGAAGTACTTCTTGGGCAGCTGGTTCTCCGGCAGAATCTCATCCCGGAAGATGGAGCACAGAGCGGCTTCTGCGGTGGGCAGCATGTAGTGAATCCGATCGTCGGTGGGGTTGGCGATCTTGTAAACTTCGTCGGCGAACTTGGGGAACTGACCGGCAGTCTCGCCGCACTGGTACTCCAGCATATGAGGCGGCAGGATGAAGTCGTAGCCGTCGGCGATGTGGGTATCAATGAAGTAGTTCAGCAGAGCCCACTCCAGACGGGCGCCCATGCCGGTGTACATCCAGTTGCCGGAACCGGCCAGCTTGACCCCCCGCTCGTAGTCGATCAGGCCCAGGTCCAGACACAGGTCCACATGGTGCTTGGGCTCAAAGTCAAACTTGTGAGGCTCGCCGAAGTAGCGCAGCGGCTCGTTGTTTTCCTTTCCGCCGGGCTTCAGGTCGGGGTCGGGGAGGTTGGGCAGGCTCAGCATGGCGGTGCGCAGTTCTGCCTGGCAGGCATCCAGCTTTTCTGCATCCTCGGCAAGACCCTTTTTCAGCTCTGCCATCTCGGCAAAGATAGCGGACACGTCCTTGCCCTGCTTCTTCAGCAGAGGAATCTCCTTGGAGACCTTGTTCTGCTGGGCCTTCCGGGCTTCGGTGTCGGCAATCAGCTGACGGCGCTGCTCGTCCAGCTCCAGAATCCGGTCAACGGTGGCGTCGCAGTCCACTTCCTTGGCCCGCAGGCCGGCCTTGACGGCGTCGGGATTTTCTTTGATTTTCTTGATATCCAGCATGGTTTTCTTACTCCTTCTCGTTTTCCAATTCTATTATCATTTAATAATACAGGGGATTTTCCGGGATAATCACGGCGCAGATCAGATACAGCAGCAGTCCCGTGCCTCCAAACAGACAGAAAACTGCCCAGATAACCCGAATCACCGTGGGATCGAGGGTCAGATATTCTCCCAGTCCGCCGCAGACACCAGCCAGCATGCGGTTATTCTGGGAGCGGTAGAGTTTTTTCTCCATAGTCTCCTCACTTTTCCAGGCGCATGAGAATCTCCAGCAAATGCTGCAAATCCTCCTGGCCGTAAAATTCCAGTTCAAACCGGCCCTTGCGTTTGCCGTTGACGATTTTCACGCCCCGGCCCAGGTGCTTGGACAGGTTTTTCTCGCACTCTGCCACATAATCTACGGCAAAGACCGTTTTCTTTTCCGGCTGGGGTTCCTTGTTCATGTTTTTGCACAGGGTTTCCGCCTGCCGTACGGACAGTGCCAGGGCAATGATCTTCTGGGCAGCTTCCAGCTGCTTTTTCTCGGTTTTCAGGGTGAGGATTGCCCGGGCGTGTCCGGCGGACAGCTCCCCTTTCTTTACCTTTTCCAGCACTTCCGGGCACAGGCCCAGCAGCCGGAGGGCGTTGGCTACGGCGGGGCGGGATTTTCCCACCCGGGTTGCTGCTTCCTCCTGGGTCAGGCCGTACTGCTCCATGAGCACCTGATAGCCCAGGGCTTCTTCCACAGGATTCAGGTCCTGACGCTGCAAATTCTCAATCAGCGCCAGCTCCATGGCCTTCATATCGTCGGCTTCCATCACCACCACCGGGACTTCACTCAAATTGGCAAGGCGAGCTGCCCGCCAGCGCCGTTCACCGGCGATGATCTGGTAGTAACCGCTGGGCAGCTGCCGCACGGTCAGGGGCTGAATCACACCGTGCACCGTGATGGAATCCGCCAGCGCCTGGAGTTCTGCTTCGTCAAAGTCCTGCCGGGGCTGATCGGGATTGGGTTCTACTTTATATATTGGCAAAAGCTGATAGGCGCTGTTTTCTGCGGGTTCTTCTGCAAAATCGCCCAGCAGAGCGCCCAGGCCCTTGCCCAGACCTTTGTTTGATGCCAATCAAACCATCCTTTCCTTTCTGTAATACAGTGCACCGTATTACAGCTTCTTCACAATTTCCTCCGCCATGGCCCGATAGGCAACGCTGCCCCGGCTGCTGCGGTCGTAGGATGTCACAGGAATGCCGTGACTGGG
>CALXFP010000126.1 GCA_944387615.1 uncultured Oscillospiraceae bacterium
GTTGAAAAACCGCATTTGATATTTTTCCGCCATGCGAATCCATACAATGTCCTCTCCCAGAAACTTCTCCCCGGCAAATACGGGGAATGGGTATTCCTTCAGGCAGCGGGTGTACCACACCTCCGCCATATCCCCGCCGATTCCCCGGTTGATCCGGCACTGGACAAAGGTTTCCTTCATTCCATCACACGGAACCGGCCCGTCACTGAGATAGCCGCCGCCGGGCTTTCCTCTGAGAAAGCTGAACCCGCACAAATCCGGTTCCTCCCGGTAGGTTTCATAGACCGCCAGAACTTTCTCCACCCCATCCGGGGTCAGGCAGTCGTCGCTGTCCACAATGAAGGTAAGCGGGGTGTAGATAAACTGGTAGCCGTAGTTCAGAGCGGTATGCTTGCCGCCGTTTTTCTTTCTCCTGTACACAACAGGAAAGTCTGCCGCTTGGGCAAATCCCGCTACCACTTCCCGGGTTTCGTCAGTGCTGCCGTCGTCAATCACCACCCACTGAAAGTCCTTGTTTTTCTGGCAGCACAGGGAAGCAAACAGTTTTGGCAAATGCTCCGCCCGGTTATAGGTCGGGGTGAGTATGGACAGGGTTTTCATAGATTTTCCCCCATCTGTCCGGCAATGTCCGCATCCACGATTTCCTCACCGCTTTTCTGCGCCAGCTGGGCTTTGCTGGCCTGGCTCAGTCCATCCTGGACTTCTGCATGCAGGTCGCAGGTGCTGCACTTGTCCAAAGCTTCTTTCGATACCTTGCCGTCCCGGTAATCCCGGACAACCTTGCTTTCGTACATGGAGTAAGGCCGCGCCATCACCAGGGCCTTGGCCTTGTGCCAGAGCACCCACATGCCGGGAACCCAGATATACTTGCGCATGGCAGGCGCCGCCGAGCCGATCATCCAGCAGTTGCGCTGGCAGCATCGCACATTCTGACGCACCCGCTCCGCCTGGGGACTGTTCCAAAGCTCGTCCCAGGTCTGCTCATTCAGATTGCCCATCACTTCCTTATCTTTGGTTCCGTTGCAGGGCATCACATCCCCGTAGGGGTCAATGAAGAAGGTATCGAAGCTCATGTCACAGGGCAGCAGCCGCTTCTGTCCGTAGATATATTGAATCAGGCCATGGTTAAAGTAGGCCCGCATCCACTTTTTCGGGCTGTTGGATTTGAGCAGGGCGTTGATCAGATCTTCAAAATTCTGGGCAACCATGGGACGGTCGTGAATCCGGTTTTTCGATTCCACGAAATAGAAGCTGTTGTGCAGGGAGGCGGTGGCAAATTCCATGTCCATCTCCTCCGCAATCCGGTACAGCGGCAGCAGATCTTCGGCGTTCCGGTCCTGCACCGTCATGCCAAAGCCCACGTCCTTCATGCCCATTTCCCGCAGTTTTTTCAGGGTAGAATACCCCCGGTTGTATCCATCCTCCAACCCCCGGATTTCATTGTTGGTCTGCTCCAGACCTTCGATAGAAATCCGGATGCCGATCTGGGGAAATTCCTTGCACAGCTCCACAATCCGGTCAGTAAAGAATCCGTTGGTGGAAATCACAATCCGGTCGCTTTTTTTGTACAGTTCCCGGACAATCTCCTTCAAATCCCTGCGGATAAACGGCTCACCCCCGGTGATGTTGGTAAAATACATCTTCGGCAATTTCCGGATGGTCTCAATAGACAGTTCTTCCTCCGGACGGGAGGGTGCCTTATATCGGTTGCACATGGCGCAGCGGGCATTGCAGCGGTAGGTGACAATCACGGTACCGTTCAATTTCTTCTGGCTCATTGGTTTGTTCTCCTTGTATGCTTGTGCTGATAGAGTTTCAAAAGGGCGCTGGTGTAGTCTTCCAGACCCATCAGGTTTGCGCCGGCGCAGTTTTCGCTGTAGCGCTGTATTCGTTCCGGGTGTTCCCAGAGGGTTCGGATTTTCTCCGTCAAATCCGAAGCGCTGCCGCTCTTAAACAGCTCCCCCGTCCGGCCTGGCTGAATCAGTTCCGGAATGCCGCCGATGTCGGCCCCCAGCACCGGCGTACCCAGGGCCAGACTTTCCGTCACGGAGAAGGGGCAGTTTTCGTAACAGGTGCTGGGGCAAATGCTGAACCGGGCGCCCCGAATCAGATTTTCCAGTTCCGCCCCTTTCAGAAAGCCCCGATTCTGAACATTCTTCCCGGAATTTACCGCCGACTCCATAGGCCCGCTTCCGGCAAAGACAAAGGGAATTTCCGGCAGCGCCTGACAGGCCCGGAGCAAAAGGTCAATCCCCTTTTCCTGGGAGTAGCGTCCAAAATACAGCACATACTCCCTGATTTCCGTTCTTTTCGCTGGCTTCTTCTCCACAAAGTTTGGAAGCAGCACCGTCCGTTCCGCCAGCACCGGGTTGGTATCCAGCTTCCGTTTCATAAAATCCGAACAGCAAATAATGGTGTCGATTTCCCGGTAGACCCCCTGTGCTTTCCAGAAGGCAGCTTCCAGAGTGCCCAGGGCAGATTTGGGCAGGGATTCGTGGATGCACCGGTTTTTCATGCAGTGCACCGGCCCTCCCGTCAGGCATTTTTCGCAGTTTTCTCCCGTTGTGGGATTGCGCATCTGATGGTTGGGGCAGACCAGCTGCCCATCGTGGGCGGTGTAGACAATGGTGCAGGGCTGGCCGGTTTCCTTTTCCCATTTGCGTATCTCCAGAATCACCGAGGGGGTGAGCTGGTAGTTAAAGTTATTCAGGTGGCACACCTGGGGCTGAAAATCCTCCAGCACCCTGCGCAGCTTCTTCCTGGCCTCAGCAGAATAGATGGTCTTCACCGGGTAGAGCAGCTTCCGGGCAGCGCTGCCCTGGCGAAAGTCCATGTTGGCAGTATAGCTTTCCACCCGATTTCCCACCCGGCGCTGGGGATGCTCCATGCCAAAGTACTGCACCTCATGGCCAAGGCTTTCCAGGTATCCGCCCAGCTGAAACAGGTAGGTTTCCGAGCCGCCGTTGGGATGCAGGAATTTATTGATCATCAGAATTCTCATGGCGTTTCCTCGATTTGGTATAAAGGGCAATGGTACGCTGGGCGGTATCGTCCCAGCTGTATTTTCCGCAGACAAAATCCGCCGCTTCTTGCTTATATTGTTCCACCAAATCCCGGTTATCACACAGCATCTGCAATTTTTGAATCAAGTCCCGGACATTGTTTCGCTGGAACGTTACGGCCTTGTCCTCCACTACCTCGGCGCATTCCGGGATGTCGCTGGTCAGGCAGCAGTTGCCATAGCTCATGGCCTCCAGCAGGCTCAGGGGCATCCCCTCCAGCAGCGACGGCAGCACATACACATAGGCGTTGCTGTACAGTTCCTCCAGCACCCGCCCCTGAACAAAGCCGGTAAACAAAATCCGATTGTCCTCCCCGGCGCTTTCCTGCAGCTGCTGCAAAAATTGCTTGGTATCGGAAGCACTTCCCGCAATCACCAGTTTTTTCTCCGTATCCACGACTTTGTAGGCTTTTATCAAGTTTTCCAGTCCCTTTTCCGGCACAATCCGCCCAAGAAACAAAATATATCCATCTTTTTCCAGTCCAAATTGTTCCCGGATTCTTTGGGCTTCCACGTTCTCCGGCCGGGTGACCCCGTTGGAAATAAAGGTGGTGTGTCTGCCGTAGGTATGGTCAAAGTAGGTTTGCATCTGCCTGCTGAGCACGATGATCTCATCGGCAAATTCTACCGCCACCCGTTCTCCGAACTTGATATATTTGGCGCCGAAGCCGCCTTTCCATTTGTCTCTCTGCCAGTCCAGGCCGTGAACGGTGGCCACACATTTCTTGCCGAAAAGCTTCGGCAGCCACAGCATGGCGCAGGGGCCTTCCGCGTGAAAATGCACCACATCATACCTTCCTACCGCCGCCCGGGCAGCGCCGAAAAAGCTGGATGTCATGGCCGCCAGGCCCTTTTTATCTATGGTCAAAACAGGGTGAATGGTCACACCGTTATAATTTCTTCTTTGCTGGGTTTCAAATTCGGTTCCCGCCACATGTTTTCCTCTTCGGTTGAAGCAGGTTACCTGGTGGTTTTGTGCCGCCATGCGGGTAGATAGCTGCTCCACCACGATTTCCACGCCGCCTTCCCGGGACGGAATCCGCTTGTGTCCCAGCATGGCGATGTGCAGTTTGTCATTGTTGCGTTCCATAGGCAATGGTTTTCTCCAGTCTGTGCCCTGTTTTTCTCTGGCACAGCAGTAATTTGGGCAGAAAAAAAGCAGATGATCCGGTTTATATCGCCTTAGGATTCATCTGCTCTTTTCTGTTGTTCGTTCTGTCAATCTGCTTTTTCATAGAAAAGAGAGATTACGGTTTCCTGCAAGGAATCTTCATCGACGTAAAATTCCACAAATTCTTCTCCCTGAACCGCCTGACCGTCAATGGAGACAATGGGCTGCAGCTCGCAGGTTTCCAGCACCTTGCTCAGTTCATTGAGCTGGTTTACAGAACAGTCCGAAGAAAAGGAATCGTTCACCTTCAGCAGCGCCGAGCTTAAAAAGCCGTCAACGGTCTTATTCTTTTCCATCAGGGCCTTGTAAAACTCGTTCAGATACTGCCGCTGGCGCTCCATCCGCCGCAGGTTGCTGCTGTCATCCAGCTCCGCCCGGTTGCGGACATAGAGCAGTGCCTGCTCCCCTTTCAGGGTCATTTCCTTGCCCTGTTCCATGGCAGGGTCCAGGTCAGTAAAATCGTCCAGCAGCGTCAGGGTCACGCCGCCGAC
>CALXFP010000127.1 GCA_944387615.1 uncultured Oscillospiraceae bacterium
TCCCGGCTTTTGTCATCGGTTCCGGCAAAGCAGGTCAGCTCCACCGGGGTAGTCAACTTTTGCAGCAGAAGCGTCAGCTGGGATTCCAGCTCAGGAGAAATCAGCGCACTTCGTTCCATGCTCGTCCTCCTTACAGCAGTCCTACCAGATCCAGGCTGGGGGTCAGGGTTTCGGCGCCGGGCTGCCAGCTGGCGGGGCAGACCTGGTCGCCATGCTCGGCAACAAACTTGGCAGCCTGGACTTTGCGCAGCAGTTCCTTGCCGCTGCGGCCGATGCCCAGGTCATGGATTTCATACAGCACCACTTCTCCCGCGGGATTGAGCAGGAATGTGGCCCGCAGAGCCTGGCCTTCCTCCTCAATCAGCACCCCGAACTGCCGGGCCAGTACCCCTGCAGGGTCAGCCAGCATCACGAAGGGCAGCGCCCGGATGGTCTCGGAAGCATCTGCCCAGGCCTTGTGTACGAAATGGGTATCTTCGCTGACGGAGAAAATCTGGCAGTCTTCCTGCTCAAATTCCGGATGCAGCTGTCCCAGCTCTTTCAGCTCCGTGGGACAGACGAAGGTAAAGTCGGCAGGGTAGAAGAACAGTACGCTCCACCGGCCCAGAAGGTCGTCCTGGGTATATTGTCGGCTGCTTCCCTGGCAGTAGCCGTAAACGCAGAAAGGCTCCAGGGGCTTTCGAATCAGATTGGTCATGACAGTGCTCCTTTCAGTATAGTCTGGATACTGTTATTATATCCGGGGACGGGAATCGGCGCAAGGGCAGACAGCGCCAAAATTCGGAAAGGGCCTTTGTCACTTTCCGGGCAGTGTCAAAAGCGGGGGGAAAATCCCTTGCTTTTTTGCCTGAGGGTTGGTATACTCCAAGAAAAGGGGTAGAATGGATTTAGGCTCCTTTTTCACAAACAGGAAATCCACAAAGGAGGACAATGCAGTATGAAGGACGAAAGCAAACGCAGCCTGGGCCTGACCAATATGAACGGAATTACCGAAGAAGATGATCGTACCTGCGGCCTCAATGACATGAATTGCCTGGACACCCAAGAAGAAAAGAAATACGCACTCAATGACATGAACGCCGTGGGTGAGGACGATGATACCACCTGCGCTCTGGATGACATGAACTGCCTGGGACAGGACAAGTAAGCTGTCTGACCAGGAAAACTGAAAACGAAATGCCCGGCTGCGAAATAACGCAGCCGGGATTTTTTAGAAATACAGTTCCGTGGCCAGATTGCCGTGGACATAGTAGCACACGGCTTTGCGGACAAAGTCTTCCGTGACGCCGAACCGCTCTGCCAGTTCCCACACCTCGGTGCAGCCCTGGGCCACCGCATCGTCCAGGTCGTCCACGGGAATCAGGGTGGAAATTGCCCACTTGTCCGCCCGGTTTTCGTGGCGGAGGCGGTAGTCAATGGCGGCATAGATGTTGTAAAAGCTGCCGGTGACGCAGTGCCCCAGTTCATGGCTCAGGTGCACCCGTTCCTGGGCGCCGCCGTCACAAACCGACGGGTCCATCCCCACAAAGCAGGCACCGTCCTCCCGCATCACGGACATGGAGCCGTTTTCCGGCAGAGGGAAGGGCAAAACCTCTATATGCTGTTGTCTGGCAATGTCATAGAGGGCTTGGGTCTGCATGGTTACTCCTTCTTTTCTGCCTCTCTTTGCTTGACGAAGGCGGCAAACCGCTTTACCTCTTCGTACATGGCGTCGGTGATTTCCCCGTCGCCTCCAAAAAGGGCAAATTTAATCTGCTCATCGCTGACTCCCTGGGAAGGATTCCCGGGGAGTTTTTCTTCTGTCTGGCCCAAAAGGTAGTCGGTGCTGACGCCGAAATACTCCGCCAGCTTTCCGGCGGTGGAACCATTGGGTTTTCCACCGGTTTTCCACTTGGCAACCGCCGAGCGGTTCAGACCGATGTCGGTGCAGGCGCGGTAGACGCTGACGCCTTTTTCGTCGCACAAGGCCTTGAATCTGTTAAAAAACACAAAAGTTCCCCCTTACCATTTGTGCAATTCGCAGAAGATTACAAAAGTAGCTTATTGTGCCTTGACAGGTGACTAAAGTAGCAATATAATGCAGGTGAGCAAGTTACTTAAGTAATCAAATGTGATTGAAATAACTTGAATATGCAAACAGCATATCATATTTGCTTACTTTCGTCAACATTCTACGGATACTTCTGTAGACTTGCACAAGAAAAGGACGAAATTCCGGCAGGGGATGCTGCATCCCCAGAATACCAGAAGTTCCGTCCAACAAAACGGGTACAATCCAATATCATCAAATCATCAAGGAGGACTAACGATGGATACATTACAGATGCAGGTCAATACGTTGATGCGGCTGTGCACGGCACAGAATGAGGGAGAGCGCTCAGCCCTGCGGGAGGATCTGCGGCGGCTGATGGTGCCTGAACAGCCCAAAGAAAGAAACCCCGAGAAGCTGATCCGGCAGATTCTTCTGGAACTGGGAGCACCGGATCACCTGGTGGGACACCCGTACATGATTCAGGCCATTTTGCTGGTGGTGGAGAACCGGACCTATATCCAAAACATCACTTTCGGCCTGTATCCCCAGGTGGCGGCCCACTTTGACACCACCGCCGCCCGGGTGGAGCGGGCATTGCGGCACCTGATTGAGGTGACCTGGAGCCGGGGGGACTGGGAGGTGCTGGGCCGGTACTTTGGCAACACCATCAGTCAGGACCGGGGCAAGCCTACCAACAGCGAATTTGTTGCCCGGATTGCCAATGTGGTGCGCCAGCGCCTGGAGGATGCGGCATGAGATTACGCAGCGCCTTTGGCCAATGCGGCAATGGCCAGCGCCAGCTGCCGGGCGGCAATCAGGGCTTCTGCATGGGTATTCCCGGCGGCGCCTACTTCAATCAGCAGCCCGCCGGGGCACAGATCCTGATTGAACCGGGAAGCCCGCAGCTGCAGCGGGCGCATCAGCCCGGGGGCCTGGTATTGCAGCTGGGTGTGAAGCTTCAGGGCAACAGACAGGTTCTGCTCATACTCTTCGTGGTTGCTTCCCAGCACAATCATCAGCTGGGCAGAGGATTCCCCATCCACCTGGGCCAGGGTTCTGAGCTGACCGGAACCGTCACCGGCGGCATCCCGGTGCAGATCCAGCACCAGCTGGATACTGGGGTATTGTTCCAGGTACTTTGTGATGGACTCCCGGGCGTGGACATAGGAACCATTGTAGGAGGGGTAATCGTGGATTTCCCGATCCTGGATGGCGGTGATGCCGTACTGTGCCAGAACTTCTGCCACCTGTTCGCCGATGGAGAGCATGTTGTAGCCTTCATCCAGGGTGCGCCAGAGGGCGGTTTCGGCGTAATCTTCCCCGGCTTTGGTATAGCTTTCCGTGGTGTGGGTGTGGACAATCAGAACAGTGGGCTCCGGGCCTGTGAGATCCCAGGCAAGGGGCTGGGAAAGCAGGGCGGCAATGTCCGGATCTTTGCTTGCAGCGTAGGTGATTTCCAGGGTTTCCGGCTCGGAAAAGGCCGCAGCGGGAACCAAATCCGGTAAAGATGGGACAGCTGGGGGAGATTCCATGAAATCCGGCGAAAAAACGCTCTGAGACGACGGAAACCGGACGTCACGTCCGGTTTCCAGGTATGTAAAAAATGCGGCGGTATTGGGCTGAATCAGCCAAAGCAGAAGCTTTTCCGGCAGACCCATGGCAAACATCCGAAATACAATGGCACAGGCCAGGGCTGTCAGCCCCACCCGTAGGGATCGGTTCTGCTGATTCAAATTCCCCTGCCTCCTTTGGTAGTGTCCCGGTCAGTCCGGATCTTTTGGCCGCCATTTTGGACGGGTGCGAAGTGTAAGCCGCAGCTGCTGGAAAAATTCCGTAAGCAGTGTCCGGCATTCTTCCTCCCGCACGCCCATTTCCACCTGGGGATGGTGGTTAAAGGCCATGGAAAACAGACTGCACACCGACCCGGCGGCGCCGCATTTGGCATCGCTGGCGCCGTACACCACCCGGGGAATCCGGGCGTTGATGATGGCCCCGGCGCACATGGGGCAGGGCTCCAAGGTTACATACAAGGTGCACTCCCACAGCCGCCAGCCACCCAGATTCCGGCAGCTTTCCGCAATGGCCTCCAATTCCGCATGGGCCAGGGCGGATTTGTCCCCTTCCCGGCGGTTGCGGCCCCGGCCGACAATTTCGCCTTTGCGGACAATGACACAGCCCACCGGCACTTCCCCGGCGTCGAAAGCTTCTCTGGCCAGCTTCAGGGCTTCGTCCATAAAGTACAGATCATCCATGATATCAGCTCCTTTGGCCATATCATACCTGAAAAAGCCCGCTGTGAAAAGAAGAATTTTCCGTATCTTTGTCCTGCGGCTTCCAGTATAGCATGACTGGAAAAGAAATTTTGTTGAAGCGCGTCCTCTCGCCCCGGAAAAATCCGGCCGCTGGAGAACGGAGGAAAGGGAGGAGTCCATGTATTTGGAATTTCCGTATACGTTATTTTACGATGAACAGGCAGCCGTTCCCGGGGGATTCTGCGAAACATGCGGCTGCGAGTGCTACGCTCCGGGGCTGCACTGTCTGCGCTGCGAAAGGAGGCGGCTATGACATTAGCGGAATTAAGCCCCATGTATGAAGCGGCGGCAGTGCCCCT
>CALXFP010000128.1 GCA_944387615.1 uncultured Oscillospiraceae bacterium
CCGCCGCAGCAGGGCACTTCCATGCGCACGATGGTCAGACTGCGGATATCGTTGTTTTGAAGAATCTGGGTCAGCTTTTCGCTGTAGTCCACACTGTCCAGCTTGGGGCAGCCCACCAGGGTGATTTTGTCCTGCATAAACTCCCGATGCATATTTGCATAGGCAAAGGCAGTGCAGTCTGCTGCAATCAGCAGCTTGGCTCCCTGGAAATAGGGCGCGTTCACCGGCACCAGCTTGATCTGGCAGGGCCACTGGGCCAGCTGGGAAGGAATATCCTCCTGCCGAACCTGGGTTTCCTGGCTGCGGTCAAAGCGGCGCATCTGATGTCCCGGGCAGCCGGAATGGTGGGACTGCTTCTTTTTCTCCATATTTTCCTTTACCGCCGCTTCGTCGTAAGCTGCCGCCTCCCGCTCTACGAAGGTAATGGCGCCTGTGGGGCAGGTGGGCAGGCAGTCGCCCAGGCCGTCACAGTAGTCGTCCCGCAGCAGCTGGGCCTTTCCATCCACCATGCCGATGGCGCCTTCGTGGCAGGCTTCGGCACAGGCGCCGCAGCCGTTGCATTTTTCCTGGTCTATCTGAATAATTCTGCGAATCATAGGTTTCTCCTTATTTTCTCTTGAACTGACAAGGGCAGTATACTATAATGACAGCAAACTGTCTGTTGTTTTAACAACACAAGGAGCTTTTTTATGGAACTTTTGTTATCTGAAACCCCGTTGTTTCAGGGCATCCAGGAGGCGGAAATTTCCGCTTTGCTGCAATGTCTGGCTGCCCAGAAACGAAGCTACCGCAAAGGGGATGTAATTTTCTCGGAAGGCACCGTTACCGAAAGTCTGGGCATTGTGCTGTCCGGCATGGCTCTGATTTCCTTCTGCGATGCCTGGGGCAACCACAGCATTCTGGGCAATGTGGCACCGGGGACAGTGTTTGCGGAGGTCTACGCCTGCATCCCCGGAGAACCTTTGCGCATCAGCGTTTCCGCGGCGGAGGATACTACGGTTTTGTTTCTCAATGTCCGCCGAGTGCTGTCCACCTGCACCAACGCCTGTCCCTTTCACACCCGGCTGGTGCGGAATTTGCTGACGGTCTGCGCTCAGAAAAGCTTCCAGCTCTCCCAGCGGATTGCCCATACCAGTTTCAAGTCCATTCGTGGGCGGCTCATGTCCTATTTTTCTGAATGCGCCAAGGCATCCGGCAGCAATCGCTTCCAGATTCCCTACAACCGGCAGCAGCTGGCGGACTATTTGGGTGTGGACCGCAGCGCCATGAGCAGCGAGCTGTCCAAAATACAGCGGGACGGTCTGATCTGCTACCAGCGAAACGAATTTCTGCTGAAATCTCCCGAAGAATTTCAGGCTCTATAAGAAAAACGCTCTGGTATACCGAAATACCAGAGCGTTTGTTGATTTTTTTGGTTTGCTTTCCTGCTGGGACCGTCGGAACGGCTCCAGAATCCACTTCTGCAGGGGAAAATTCACCAGGAAGCAAACGGTGTACTGCACAAAGGCCACACCGAAAAACAGGGCAATTCCCAGGGAGATTGGCGACAACAGCACCAGAAACAGCACCAGGATTCCCAGACTGCTTGGCGCCCCCAGAAATGCCAGGGACCAGCCGTTGCGCAAAATCGCCCCCAGGGGCAAGTCCAGCGACGGCAGCAGCACAAAGCTGTACTGCCCCCACAGCACGGCGACGGCCAGCAGGCACAGCCCTCCGCCGGAGAACAGCAGGCCATAGGGATTTCCGCCATTGCTCAGCCCCAGACTCAGCAGGTAATAGCTTCCCGCCAGCAGTCCGCCGAAGAGGACGCCCAGACCCAGGCTCTTACCAAACTCTTTCCGGAAAGCATCCCGAAATTCCAGCCACACCAGAACGTACCCTTCCTGAACCAGCTTGATGCAGGCCCGGTTCATTCCTGCCAGTGCCGCCGGAATGGTCACCACCGGCAGACAGGCAAGGCAAAATACGATGTTCAAAAAGGCCAGCTGCCAGAAATGGGTCCAAAAGATGCGTATATAGTCCAAAAATCCCCGATCGTTTCCGGTTTACGTCCCGGTAGGTTCCGGTTTTTCCCCGGAAAAAGTGCGGTTTTTCATGTTCTTTCTCCCGTATCGTTGGTTTGCTCCGGCAAGATTTTTTCTCCTTCCAATGCAATCGCTGCGGCGCAGAAGGTTCCCTCAGGATGCCAGACCAAGGCAGTTTCCCCCAGGACAATTCCATTTCCGTATGTGCTCATAGCTCGCCACCGATACCCTGTGGGCAGCGGGATGGTGATTTCCTTCGGCACATCGCCGCCAAACTGATGCAGCACAGCAAAGGCCTGCCCATCCGGGGCCATCCGGAACACGCTCTGCCATCCTACCGGCGTATTGTAAGCGGTAATTTCCGGGCCAAAGCGCTGGCTGTGCCCCTGAGCAATCACCGGTGCAATCCGGCGATAGAAGGCCATGCCTGCATCCACCAGCTGCCACTGCTGCGGCGAAAGCCGGGTCACATCTCCGGACAGGCACATCCGCCCCAGAAAGGCTGCTGCCATGGTATAGACAATCCGCCGTGGGGTGTCCTCCTGGCGCAGTACTGCCCAGATCTGGCTTTGCCGGGGCAGCAGGGCATAGTGCAGATTGGCCGCAATGATGGGAATGGCTGCGCATTCGTGGGCATCGGAAAAAGAGGACATGGCGGTGCTGCGCAGCCAGGAGGGTTCCAGGCGATGTCCGCCGGAGGCGCAGTTCTCCACCACCAGTTCCGGCAAGGTCTGGTGCAGCTGCCGATGAAAGGCCGCCACCTGCTCCATGTGCTGGCGCAGTCCTTCTCCCAGACTTTCCCCTCCGTCGCAGCCCAGGCCAATGGTGTCGTTGTAGTCCAGCTTTACATAGCCGAACCCGTAGTCTTTCAGAAAATCCACAATGTGACTTTTTACATACCCTCTGACCCAAGGGTCCCGGAAGTCCCAGAACCGCCGGGTCATGGTAGTAATGGGAAAACCATCCCGTTTCAGCAGGTGTTCCTCCTGATGATAAGCCTGAGCATCCGGCCCCACCGTTTCCGGCTCAAACCAGATGCCGGGAATCATTCCCGCCTGACGGATTGCCTTCATCGTCTGTTCCAGCCCCTGGGGGAACAGCTCCTTGGAAACCTTCCAGTCTCCCAAAGCCTGATCCCAGGGCTTGTCTTCCGGCTTGTACCACCCGGCATCGATGACAAAGTAGCGGATGGGCTTCCCCTTCAGAACTTCCAGAATCTGGGAAATTCCCTCCTGAGAGGGACATCCCCAGCTGGTGCAGTACTCATTGAACACGATGGGCAGGTCCCGTTCTTCCTCCACCGGATTTTCCGGCATCAGGGAAGCGGTCATTCTCTGGGCAGCATCCAGAACACCTTCCCCACGGCAAACAGTCAGAATTGCCTCCGGCGTCCGGAAGGTTTCTCCGGGCTGGACGGTTTTCCGCCAGTGACCGAATTGGTAATCCGCCAAACCGCCGCTGAAGGACAAGCCGTCATCCGCTCGGTACAGTTCCATCTGCCAGGAGGCATTGTGGGCAATCTGGCACCCCCAGAACACCCGGCTGCGGCGGTCCTCCACCATCAGCCAGGGGAACCAGCCGTTGACCGGCATGGAGCCTGCCTGTCCAAAGCGAAGGGTGCGCACCCCGAATAGGAGGGTTCCAGGTTCAAGTCTTCCGCCCCCTGAGACAGCAGCCGTCCTTCCATGCTCCAGGCGCTTTCCAGCCGATGAATCACCAAATCCCCCGGCGCATCCGCCGGGGAAAAGGGTGTCATATCAAACAGAGATACCGACGACAGGGCCTCCAGGCACACCGGTCGGGAGGTGTCGTTATGGTAGGTCGTATGGCTTTCCAGCCAGCTGCCGCCGTGCCAGTCCAGGCTGTGGCAGAACTGTCCGTAAACCGGATGCGCAGGAAAGCTTTCACCGTTTTCCCGCCTCCGGGAAGTGTCTGAATCTGGATGCGCTCCAGCTGCAATGCCCGGGTGGTCCCGCTCTGCCGCAGGGTCTTTCCTCCTGCGTAGCCGTTGGAGAAAACATCCCCGGTCACATAGGTCTGTACACAAGAATCCACCCCGTGCCGTTTGGCATCCCGGGGAAGCGGCTCCATCCCCGCAGGAAGCAGCCGCAGTCCCAACTGAAGGGTCTGCTCATCCAGCAGGTATTGGGCCTGCATATCCCCCAGGCGGACGGAGGTATGTACGATGACTGCCATTTTTCGTGTCCCTCCCCGGTTCACCGCAGATGGCTATCTGACCATCCTACCATATTTTTTCAAAAAATCCAGTACAAAGATTGACAAATCAGTTCTTCATGCCGGTCATCACAATGCCTTCGACAAAATACTTCTGCCCGCACAGGTAAATGATAACGCCGGGCACAAAGGCCATACAGGTAGCCGCCATGATTTTGGCATAGTCCGATTTCAGGCCGCTCTTGAGCATGGAAATACCGATGGCAATGGTGAATTTCTCCGGATCGTCAATGTAAATGGTCTGCTGCAGCAGATCGTTCCACATCTGAATGAACAAGAACAGGGCACCCACGATAATCGCCGCCCGGATTGCCGGCAGCA
>CALXFP010000129.1 GCA_944387615.1 uncultured Oscillospiraceae bacterium
GAACCGGCAACACCGAGGCCATGGCCAATGCGGTTGCGGAAGGTGCCAAGGATAACGGAGCCGATGTAACCTTGTTCACAGCTGGGGAATTCTCCGGTTCCATGGTGGCGGATTTTGACGCCATTTCCTTCGGCTGTCCTTCCATGGGAGCGGAGCAGCTGGAAGAAAGCGAATTTGAACCCATGTTCCAGGACTGTGAAGGCAAGCTGAAAAACAAGCCCGTTGCTCTGTTTGGTTCCTATGGCTGGGGTGACGGAGAGTGGATGCGTACCTGGGAGGAAAATTGCCGGGAAATCGGTGCGCAGCTGGTTGGCCCCGGTGTCATTTGCCAGGAAGCGCCGGAGGATACGGCCCTGGCGGAATGCCGGGATTTGGGTGCGGCACTGCTGTAACAATCCCCGCTTTTTGGGGCGGCTGGCTTGGGAGGGCTGTATGGGAAGAAAAACCACTCGCCGGGAGGTTTATTTGCATTTGATCTGCCGGCTGTCTGAGAAAGGGAAGGTTCGGGGTGCGGATCTTGCCAGGGAACTGGAAGTTTCCCGACCGACGGTATGTGTGTACATAAAACACCTGGCCCAGAATGGGGACATCCGGATAGACCCCCAGCGAGGGATTTGCCTGACAGAGCAGGGAAAATCTGCCATTGCAGCCAACCGGGAAACCCAGCAGGAACTGTCTGTGCTGCTGCAAAGCCTGGGGGTGGCGGCGGAAACGGCCTGCCTGGACGCAGAGAAAATGGAGCAGCATCTAAGTCAGGACACACTGCAAGCCCTGCACCGGCTGCACTGCCAGAAAAGCAAAGACCATACCCAAGCATAAAATTACAGCGTTGCGCCGAGGAAAGCGCAACGCTGTTTTGCTTTTTTGGGGACTGGATTACAATACCTGATCGTTCACGGTTTCTACCAGGGAAACCACATCTTCTCTGTTGACCAGGACAGTGGGTTCTCCGTTCAGGGTCACCATACAGCTGGTGCTGTTGTAGCGGTAGAATACCAGTTCCACCTTCGGGAAGGTCTGGTGATCCTGGTGAATGACGAACCGGATTTCTTCCGGATTCTCACCAGGGCTTCCCGATGCGTAACCTGTGGAGTCCAGATCGTCCAGGGCATTCAGAATAGAATCTCCGTCGATTTCTTCCCCGTCCAGGGTATAGGTCACTTCCTGGACTTCGTTGCCATCTTCATCGGTGGAGGTTGTGGAGGAAATCCGGATGGTGTAGGTTTCCTCATCCAGCACAATATCCACGGAGGACACCTTGTCCCAATCCATGAGCAGCACATCCTCCGGCTTCAAGTCCGCATAGGTGGTGAAGATCAGCGCTTCCGCCGCGGCTTTCGGGATGGTGTAGACCATGTTGGAGCCGGAAATCCGGGCGTAGTACCCATCTTCACAGGCATCTCCGATTTCCAAGGAGAAGGTCTGCTCCGCTTCTTCCTGGGTGTAGTGGGCAACCAGCGTGACAGTGGGATTTTCCAGACCATATTTGTTCAGATCTTCGGCGCGATAATTGACGCATTCCTGCCAGGTGGTATCTGTGACATAGCGAAGTAAGGTTTCGGTCAGCTCCGTATCCAACGGCTGGTCATTCAGGAACCAGATGTACTCGTCAGAGTAGGCAAGACCGCTTCCTTCTTTGTTCTCAATGGTGTAACTGCTGTCGCTGCTGATATGCTCCAGGGACAGAACATTATCCATTTCCGGAACTTCTTCCATTTTCAGGATATCATACAAGCCATACTGGAAGGCGCTGAGGAAGGAGGCGTCCACCAGGTAGGCGTTGCCATCGCCAATGGACAGGTAACGCTGATCTCCCAGGGAGGTTTCTTCTCCGACTTTGATGGTGTAATCCGTTCCGTCGGCGGTGAAATTGATCTCACAGACCGGGGCTTCCAGGGTATATTGATCCCAATCTTCCACATTTTCAATGGTTTTTGCGGACGTGATTTCTGACAGGGCAGATAGCATGGTGTCAATGTAGCTGCTGTCCAGGGGGAATGCTGGGTCTTCGGAATAGGCCCAGGTATCGTCCTGTTTGGTTACGGAAACATCTTCACTGTATTTCCAGTGCAGATCGGTGACCGTTTCGGAATCCACGGTGAAAATGGTGGTATACACTTCCTGGGATGCTTCTTCTTTGGGGGACAGTGCTTTCACCGCGGCGGTTGTGCCCAGCAAAACTGCCAGTGCCAGCAGCAAAAGAAATAGTTTCTTTCCACGTTTCATCTGCGTTTCCTCCGGAACCAAATGAGAATGCCGACTGCCAGATAGGCAACGGGAATCAGACCAATGACCAGTGTGGCCAGCAGGGATGCGGTAATGCTGTCAATGGTCAGGTATTCTGTGCTCAGGGACTTGGCATGGATGGTAATGCTGCTGTCCTCGCTCTGGCACAGATAATGGAGCATATTCAGGAACAGATCCTGATTTCCGCCGGAGACCATTTCGTTGCTCTGGGCGTCCAGAAGAGCGGTGGAGGATACCCAGATGACATCGCTGTAAATGCCGTCATCCAGGGTTTCCGAAGCCAGTACTGCCAGGGCAAAGGGGCCGTCCTGGTCGCCCTCTTCCTTTTCATAGGTGCTCAGTCCGTACCTGGCAGCTTTGGAGAAGGCGCTGTCCGAGGTGGTCAGAAGCTCCGTGACGGAAATATTTTCCGGCAGATCTTCGCTGAGCTGCAGACCCTGGGCAATGGGCAGCAGCACGGAATAGCCATTTTCCAGCAGGGGCGTTGTAATGGTATGTGTGTTGATTTCCGGCAGCAGATAGTAAGGCGTGCCCCAGACGTAATGGGACTGATCGCCTTCCACCACAATTCCTTCGCTGGCGGTGATGCCGTAGTGGGCCATAATGGCTTCCAGATTGGTCAGCTTACCATCCTGAGGAGGATCGGACAGCACCAGCAGCTTGCCGCCGCTGCCCAGATAGGTTTCGATTTTTGTTTTTTCCTCCAGGGAAATATCCCGCTGGGGGGCGTAGATCAGCAGACAATCCGCATCATCCGGTACAGACTCTGCAGTCAGCAGGGACAGTTCCTGAGTCTGCATGTTTTCTTTTTCCACAGCGGCAGCGAAGGCATCCGGCAAGGCTTGTTCTCCATGACCGGTAAGCAGGTAGATGGTGGGAAGGTCCTCGCTGGTGACATAGTCAATGGCGCTGGTGATTTCACTTTCTCCGCAGAAGCTCCAGCTTTCTTCCCCGTAGTAATAGTACGCATCATAATCCAGGACAAAAATGTCATTGTAGGGGATATACCGGGACTTATCGCCGCACTCCACAATCAGGCTGTTTTCCTGCAGGGAATCGGTATAGGCCTGGGCGAAGGTGGGATTTACATCGGGGTCCACTTTCTGGACACGAATCTGATCGCTTAGGGCTTCGTATTGGTCAAGCAGAGTGCCGATATAGTTTTCTTCATACCCGCTGCGCACCACCCAGTAGATGGTGACTTCCTGATCCAATTCCCCGGCCAGAACCTCTGTCTGTTCCGATACGGTGAAAATCTGACCGGAAGTGGTATCAAACTGAGTAAGGCTGGCAGGCAGCGCTCCGATAAGCAAGTTGGCAGTAATGGCGATGGCCAGCACAATGGCGGTTGCTGCAACGCTGTAACCGCCGATCCGGAAGGAGCGGGTCTGGAAGGATGCTTTCTGCTTATGCAGCCATTTTTTCAGATGGTTCATTCACTCCACCTCCGCTTCTCCATGGACTGAACACTGAGGAACAGGAATACCCCTGCCACGGACAGGAAAAATACCACGCACCGCAGGTCAAATACACCGTCAATCAGAACGTAAAACCACTCAAACAGAGAAAGCTTCTCCATAATGGCGGGGAACAGGCCTTCAAAGGCGGAAGAATCAAAAACATAGGCAACCATGGTTCCGCCGGCCAGTACCGCCGCACACATCAGTGATGCAAAGCCGTTTTTGGTCATCAGATATACAATGATGCTGATAATCAGGGCGCACAGAATCAACATGGTTAATGAGCCGAAGGCTGTGGAAGAGGCCATGGAAGCCAGATCCGCAATGAAGTAATTGATCAGCATTACCACAAAACACAGCCCTGCCGCCACCGCTTGACTTTCTGTGATGGAGGAAATGTACATGCCCACGGCAATCAGTGCCGCACCCAGACAGAAGAAACCGGCGATGGAACTGAAAGCCGCTGCCAGATTCAGGTTGCCGAAGGCCGTCAGAATCAGCGGATACAGGCTGATGATTACCAGGGGAATCAAAAACATGGTCAAAAGGGCCAGATACTTTCCTACCACCACCTGAGTCATGGACAGGGGCAGGGAGTAGAGCAGCTGGTCGGTTTTCTGCCGCCGCTCCTCTGCCAGAACCCGCATGGTCAGAATGGGTACGATAACCAAAAATACAAAGCTCATGCTGCCCAGCACATACGCAAAGTTGGTGGTTGCCGCCTGCAGGTTGTACACCATGGTATAAATACCCGCAAATAGCAGCAAAAAAGCGCCGAACACGTACCCGCTCAAATTGGTAAAGCAGGACGATAGTTCATGCCGCAAAACCGCTTT
>CALXFP010000130.1 GCA_944387615.1 uncultured Oscillospiraceae bacterium
GGGTAGCCGATGCGGCAGGGATTTTCCTGAAGGTACCGGTTTTCCGTATCCATGCACCGGTCCATCAGGGCGTAGCGCTCCGGGGCGGGAATGGTGGCGAAAATCACGTCGGCAATTTCCGTCATCACCTTGCCGAACAGGGGTTTGAACATCTCGGCATTCACGGCCAGGTGTTCCAGCCCCTCCTGCTTCAGCTGAATGTTGTACCCCTCCGCCACCAGGGCCCGGGAATCCCACAGGGTACCGTCAATGTCAAAAATCAGGCTTTCGTAGCTCATGCTTCCTCCAGGTGCCGCTGAATGCGGCCCATAATCATATCCAGCGCCACCAGGTTCTTGCCTCCTTCGGGCACCACCAGGTCGGCGTACTTCTTGCTGGGTTCGACGTACTTTTCGTGCATGGGCTTCACGGTTTCCAGATACTGGCTCAGCACGCTTTCCAGGGTTCTGCCCCGCTTGTTCACGTCCCGCTTGATCCGGCGGCACAGCCGCACGTCTGCGTCGGTATCCACGAAAATCCGGATGTCCATGAGGTTGCGCAGGGCTTCGTCCTCAAAAATCAGAATGCCCTCCACAATAATCACCTTTTTCGGCACAATATGCACTGTTTCGTCGGATCGGTTGTGCAGGGTAAAGTCGTACACCGGGCAGTCGATGGCCTGTCCCTGGCGCAGCTGGTCCAGGTGCCGGGCCATGAGGTCCGTTTCCAGGGCATCCGGCTCGTCGTAGTTGAGCTGGCAGCGCTGCTCGTAGGTCAGTTCGTCGTGGCGCTTATAGTAGTTATCATGGCTCAAAATGGTCACCACATCCGAAAATTTGGCGATCAGGTTATTCATCAGCGTGGTTTTGCCGCTGCCGGTGCCGCCGGCGATGCCGATGACCAGAATGTTATTTTCCATACATGTTGCCTCCGTCCCTGTTTCCTTCCCCCAAAAGCTGCCGGCAAAGGGCAATCAGCCGGGGATTGCCGGCGCTGTTTTGAATCTCCACCTGGCCCTGCTGCTCCGGCTCCGCCAGCAGTCCCCGCTCTTCCAGCCGCCGCCGGGTCTCCCGGGCGGTGCCTTCTCCCCCGTCCAGCAAGGTGACACTTTCTCCCAGCACCCGGGATATGGCCTTGGCAGCGAAGGGGTAGTGGGTGCAGCCCAGCACCAGAGCGTCCAGCTTCCCCAGATAGGGGGACAAAATCTGCGTCAGCAGGGCTTCCGCCTCCGGAGAATCCGCCTTGCCCCCTTCCACCAGTTCCACCAGCCCCGGAGCCGGAATTTTGGCCACGGTGCAGTTTTCGTCAAAGCGATGGAGCAGATGGTCGAATTTTCCCTCCCGGAGGGTCACCTCCGTGGCCATCACGCCCACCCGTCCGCCGGGGAAGTGATCCGCCGCCACCTTTAAGGCCGGCTCAATGCCGATGATGATCCGTTCCGGGTACTGCTGCCGCAGCTGCTCCACCGCCGCCGCAGTGGCTGTATTACAGGCAAGCACCAGAGCCTTGATTCTGTTTTCCCGGAACAGACGCTCCGCTGCGTCCAGGGTCAGCTTCCGCACCTGCTGGGTGCTGCGGCTGCCGTAGGGGGCGTTGACGGAATCCCCAAAATACAGGTACCGCTCCCGGGGCATCAACCGACGCAGGTGCCGCAGCACGCTGATGCCGCCGACGCCGGAGTCAAACACCCCAATCCAATCTTCTCTGCTTGCCATGTGCACAATCTCCCGCGGATCAAAATCTTCAAAGGAAGGAACCCTTTCTTTCCCGGTTATTTTAGCAAATTCTGACGGATGATGCAATGCTTCGTTGACTTTTTCCCGGAATTTTGCTATGGTGAACTTACTTCATCAGGAAAGGGCGGTTGTTATGAACCGGTATCTGTTTGTTATCGACTATCAGAATGACTTTGTGGACGGCGCCCTGGGCTTTCCCGGTGCGGAAACCCTGGACGAAAAAATCGCGGCCAAAATCCGCACCTATGGGAAAGGCCGGGTCTTTTTCACCCGGGACACCCATTATGCCGACTACCTGGACACCCGGGAAGGAAAAAATCTGCCGGTAGTCCACTGCGTCAAAGGCACTCCCGGCTGGCAGGTCTACGGTCAAACCGCCCAGGCGCTGGCAGAAGTGGACGCCCCGGCCATTGACAAGCTGTCTTTCGGTATGGATCTTTCTGACCCCGCCGTGGCTTCGGTGCTGCCGGAAAGCGCTGACGAAATTGAGCTGGTAGGACTGGTGAGCAACATCTGCGTCCTGAGCAACGCCGTGGTGCTGCAAAGCCGGTATCCCCAGGCCACCGTTACGGTAGACGCCGCCTGCACCGCCTCCTTTGACCGGGATCTGCACGAGAAGGTTCTGGACGTGCTGACAGGGATTCAGGTGCGAGTAATGAACCGATAAGCCTTTAAGAATTGTTAAATGATTGGTTTTTTCGTTGCAAATCGGGTTAGGCTATGGTATAATCAACGAAATTTGTTTTGAGGAGAGTATCATGCTGCTACATTATTTTCTGTGCTTTCTGGTGTCCATGGTGCCGCTGATTGAGCTGCGGGGCGCCATTGTCTACGCCGTAGGTATGGGTCTGGATTACTTTACTGCGCTGTTGGTCTGTGTCGTCGGCAACATGCTCCCGGTGCCAATCATTTACCTGTTTGCCCGCAAGGTTCTGCACTGGGGCATGGACAAGAAATACATCGGGAAGTTTTTCACCTTCTGTGTGGAAAAAGGAGAAAGAGCCGGCCACAAGCTGACCCAGCGGGCAGGCCGGGGCGGACTGTTTCTGGCCCTGATGCTCTTTGTGGGCATTCCCTTGCCCGGAACCGGTGCCTGGACCGGCACTTTGGCCGCTTCCTTCCTGGATATGGGCTTTAAGTCCACCGCTTTGTCCGTTTCCCTGGGCGTGATTCTGGCAGGAATCATCATGGGCATCGTCAGCTTGACGGGCGTTCATATTTTTGGACTGTAGCATGCGTGGGGGGCTGTATGAATCAGAGCATCTCATCTGAACGAAACTATGGAATTGACCTTCTGAAGGTCATTTCCATGTTTTTTGTAGTCAATCTCCACCTTTTGGGTCTGGGGGGCATTCTCACCTCCTTCCCCGGGGATAATGCCAGTTTTTGGACAGCCTGGCTTCTGGAAATCGCCATGTTATGTGCCGTGAATTGTTTTGCCATGGCTACGGGCTATTTAATGGCAGACCGTTCTTTCCGGTATCGAAAAATGGTACCGATGTGGTTAACGGTACAGCTTTATTCGGTTCTCATCATGATGATTTCCTATCAGTTTTATCTGAAAGATATTTCTTACCTGGCATGGCTGTCCTATCTGCTGCCTGTTACCGCCCCCTATTATTGGTATTTCACCGCTTATTTTGGTCTGTTTTTCTTCATTCCCTTTGCCAATATCCTCATTGCCTCTATATCCCGTAAGCAGCATTTCATCCTGCTGTTTACCGGCTTTCTCTTATTCAGTGTATCCGGCATTGTAAACTTCGGCAATCTGAACAACAAAGACAGCTTTAACCTGTCCGGCGGCTACAGCATGTGGTGGCTGTTGTACCTGTATTTTGTAGGCGCTGGGATAAAAAAGTATAACTTCTTCATGTCGCTGCATCGTTTGCAGGCCCTGGCCGGATATGGCTGTATGGTTGGTCTGACTTTTTTGAGCAAATTTCTGATCCACCGGATTCTGGCACAGTATGACCGGTTTCTGCCCTATTCGTATTACCTGTCTGTATATGGAGAAGATCGGTTTACCCCCTACTTATCCCCTACAATCCTGCTGTCAGGACTGTTTCTCATGGTTTTTTGTCTGAAAACCCCTGTTCCCCGGTGGCTGCACAGACCGTTGAAATGGATCAGTCCTATGCTTTTCCAGGTATATGTTATCCATGCCCACCCTTCCGTCTGCGCCGTGATTTACAACGGTTTCACCGCTTTTTCCACCTATTCCCCCATCGTATTAACGGCTTGTGTTTTGGCTGTCTCCTTGGGTATTTTTATTGGATGTATCTGCATTGACTGGTTCCGACTGCAGCTGTTCCGGCTGCTTCGTATTGAAAAGCTGGTGGACTGTGCCGCAGATTGGTTCAACGCCAAAGCTCGCTGTGTATTTACAGTTTTTGAAAAAATTTAAAGTGTGGAGGTTTTTGATATGTCTGAGTGCTTGTTCTGTAAAATCATCGCCGGGGAAATCCCCTCCAACCGGGTCTACGAGGACGATCTGGTCTTTGCCTTCCGGGATATTGCCCCCCAGGCCCCGACTCATATTCTGGTGGTGCCCAAGGCCCATCTGGACAGCTGCAACGCCGTGACGGCGGACAACAGCCAGGTGGTGGCCCACATTTTTGAGGTCATCCCCGCCATCGCCAAGGCCGAAGGGCTGGAAGGCGGATACCGGGTGGTAAGCAACTGCGGCGCCGACGCCGGTCAGACCGTGCAGCACCTGCATTTTCACATTCTGGGCGGCAAGCCCCTGGCGCT
>CALXFP010000131.1 GCA_944387615.1 uncultured Oscillospiraceae bacterium
AGGAGAAAGACGCCGGTTTTTCCCGTTGCCGCGGCAGCCGCGGCCATTTGGCAGGGGCACTAGGACTTGAACCCAGAGCCTACGGTTTTGGAGACCGCCGCTCTACCAATTGAGCTATACCCCTATATACAGTATGTAAGAAAAGGCCAAAGCCTGGAAAATCTGGTGGGCCTTCAGGGATTCGAACCCGGGACGATCCGGTTATGAGCCGGAGGCTCTAACCAACTGAGCTAAAGGCCCATATAGGTCGCGGGTGCTTAACACCATCACGACGCATATTATAGCACCGCTCCGGGCGTCTGTCAAGCAAATTCTTTCCAGTTGAGGAAGATTTTCGCCACACCCTTCTCCGCCTGCACCGGGCAGCCGGAGAAGGGAAGCAGCCATTACTGCTTGTCCTTGGCAATAATCAGGGAGAAATATCCGGCATCTTCCGGAATTTCCTCGGCACTGTGGAACACCCGCTCTGTGGGCATGCCGCAGTTTTCCACCATGCTGACGTCCATATCCGCCTGGATCAGCTGGCTGCGTACCTTGCCCATTTTGGAACCGGCTTTCATCAGCACCTTCACACCGGGCAGGGTCAGGGCGCTTTCAATCCCGTGGGAAGAGGGGACGATGTGCAGCATCTGGCTGCCCTCCGCCAGAGAGATGTTCAGTTTGGCGGCAACAGCGCAGAAAGAGGGGATTCCGCTGACGATTTCCGTGGGATAACCGTCATCTGCTACCATTTTGTGGACATACATATAGGTTGCATACACGGTGGGATCACCCAGGGTGATAAAGGCAACATGCTTACCCTGGTCCAGCTGGGCCTCAATCTGATCGGCGGCAGCACGGTGACTGGCCCGCCACTGGGCTCTATCGTGGGTCATGGGCATCCGCACCACCAGGGTGGGCTTGCTTTCCAGATCCGGATAGGCCTGGACGGCAATTTTATAAGCGGTGCTTTCTCCCTTGTCGGCATCCGGCACCACCAGAAGATCACACGCCTGCAATTTCTTCATGGCCTTCAGGGTCATCAGCTCCGGGTCGCCGGGGCCGACACCGATTCCGGTCAACATTGCGCTCATGGTAACACTCCTTTGATTTCAGCAATTTCTGAGCAGATTATACCAAAGGTTTCTTCCTGCGTCAACGATGGGAAATTTTCTGTTGAAATATTCAATATACGACGAATATTATGCATATAGAATGAAGAGATAAACAGTATATTTTCTGCGTGTATTTGAATATTCCGTGGTTAAATGTATATTATTGTGCAGTATTACCGAGGGAAACCGGGAATAAAATGGAAAAGTTGTAACGTTGACCCATTGACGATATGCAGTGCTGAGAGTATAATTTATTCATCAAATCCAGTTCGGACGGATTTGAAAATGAAATGAGGAGTGTAAGAAAAATGAAAAAGTTTTTTGCGATTGCTTTGAGCTGCCTGCTGGTTGTGGGCATGTTCGCTGGCTGCGGCAATTCCGCTGCAGAAGAGACCACTGTCGCTGCTGTTGAAACCACCGCCGCTGCTGCCGAGACCACGGCTGCCGCTGCTGAGACCACTGCCGCTACCGAGGCTGCTGAAACTGCTGCTGAGGTTTCCACCATTGAGGACGGCGTGCTGATTATGGCTACCAACGCTGCTTTCCCTCCCTACGAGATGGTTGCTGATGACGGCTCCATCGAGGGCATTGATGCAGAAGTTGCCGGCGCCATTGCAGAAAAGCTGGGCCTGAAGCTGGAAATCGACGATATGGACTTTGACGCTGCACTGCTGGCTGTTCAGCAGGGTAAGGCCGACATCGTCATGGCTGGCGTTTCCGTTACGGAAGATCGTCTGATGGTGATGAACTTCTCCGACACCTACGCCACCGGCATCCAGTCTGTTATTGTCAAGGAAGGCTCCGACGTGACCATGGATAACCTGGGCGAGAAGATGATCGGCACCCAGCGTGGCACCACCGGTTACATCTACGCTTCCGGTGACTACGGCGAAGATCATGTTACCGCTTACGACAACGGCGCCAGCGCTGTGCAGGCTCTGATGAACGGCCAGGTTGACTGCGTCATCATCGACAATGCTCCCGCTCAGGAGTTCGTAGCTGCCAACTCCGGCCTGACTCTGCTGGACGGCACCTGGGTGGAAGAGGAATACGCCATCGGCCTGAACAAGGACAACGCTGGCCTGCTGGAGGCTGTGAACCAGGCTCTGGCCGAGCTGATCGCTGACGGCACTGTTCAGTCCATCGTGGACAAGTACATCTCCGCTGAATAAGCGTTTTCGTCACAGGGGCGGCATTGCCGCCCCCGTTGACGGCATTTCCGTTGTATCCGGAAACCTGCTTTTTGCCCCATACAGAAAGCAGCTTTCTGCATATAACCCGCAAATATAGAAAAGGAGTGAGTCTGTGGCACAATATGAGGCATGGAAAGAGCTGCTGCGGCAGGGCGGCGACGTTTCTTTCTGGCAGGAATTTTATGTGAAGTTTTATCAGGCATTTATTGAGGGTGACCGCTGGCGGCAGTACCTTCAGGGCGTAGGCACCACGCTGCTGGTTACGGCCCTGGCCCTGGCATTGGGTGTTATTTTGGGTATTCTGGTAGCTACCATCCGTACCTCTCACGACCAGCAGCGCATTGGGCACCGCAATCCTGTGCTGGGCCTGCTCAATGCGGTGTGTCAGGTCTATGTGACCATTATCCGGGGCACCCCTATGATGGTCCAGCTGCTGATTATGGGATTTGTTATTTTTTCCTCTTCCCGTAACTACACCATGGTGGGCGCCCTGACCCTGGGCATCAACTCCGGCGCTTACGTTTCCGAAATCATCCGGGGCGGCCTGATGGCACTGGACCCCGGTCAGGCGGAAGCAGGCAGAAGCCTGGGACTGAACTATGTGGACACCATGCGCTTTATTGTCATTCCCCAGGCCTTCAAGGCTATCCTGCCGTCTCTGGGCAATGAGTTTATTGTGCTGCTGAAAGATACCTCCCTGATCAACGTCATCGGCGGTAAGGAAATGGTGTATGCCGCTCAGGCCATTTATGGCAGAACCTATGAGCAGATGTTCCCCCTGGTGGGCGTGGCCTGCATTTATCTGGTTCTGGTGATTATCTTTACCTGGCTGCTGGGCATTTTGGAAAGGAGGCTGCGTCAGAGTGATAGACGTTAAACATTTGAGCAAATCCTTTGGCGACCATCAGGTGCTCAAGGATATTTCCGAGCACATCTACCCTGGGGATAAAGTGGTCATTATCGGACCCTCCGGCTCCGGCAAGTCCACCTTCCTTCGCAGCCTGAACCTGCTGGAACTGCCCACGGAAGGCAGCATCACCTTTGACGGTGTGGAGATTACCGATCCGAAAACCGATATCGATCAGGTACGGCGGAAAATGGGTATGGTGTTCCAGCACTTCAACCTCTTCCCCAACATGACCATCAAGCGCAACATCACCCTGGCGCCGGTGCGCACCGGGCTGATGAGCCAGGCCCAGGCCGATGAGCTGGCAATGCAGCTGCTGCGCCGGGTTGGCCTGGAAGAAAAGGCCAATGCCTATCCCAACCAGCTCTCCGGTGGTCAGAAGCAGCGGATTGCCATTGTCCGGGCGCTGGCCATGAATCCCAAGGTCATGCTCTTTGACGAACCCACCTCCGCCCTGGACCCGGAAATGGTCGGCGAAGTACTCAGTGTTATGAAGGAACTGGCCGCAGACGGCATGACCATGGTGGTGGTTACCCACGAGATGGGCTTTGCCCGGGAAGTAGGCAGCCGGATTTTGTTCATGGACGAAGGCAGAATCGTGGAGCAGGGCACTCCGGAAGAAGTGTTCGGCAATCCCCAGAATCCCCGGCTGAAGGATTTTCTGTCCAAAGTTTTATAATTTCTTAAGTTTTTCCTCCGAATGCTTAAATTGCATTCGGAGGAATTGCGTTTTTCTCCTGCATATGCTACAATGGCCCCACGTTTTCAGCAAACCAGTTTTCAGGAGGTGAACGCCATGCAGCAGAAGTATCTGTATGTTTTGTTTTCTGCGACCCCATACCGGATGGGACAGTGGATTCGCCGGGTGACCGGAGAACCCTATAATCATGTGGCGTTGGCCACGGAAGAGAATTTAAGCGCCATGTACGCCTTTGCCCGCCGGTATTACCGCACGCCCTTTTACGGCGGATTTGTTCAGGAGCGCCCCTGCCGTTACTGGCACAACGGCGTCACGGCCCAGGTGCGGATTTACCGTCTGCCCCTGACCAGCCGTCAGTGGGATACTCTGCAGGAGCGGCTGCATGCCATGCAGTCCCAGCCCCAGCGATATCTGTACAACCATCTGTCCGCTCTGGCGGCGCCTCTGCACCGGAAGGTGCGGGTACGGGATGCCTTTACCTGTGCGGAATTTGCAGTGAGCGTGCTGAGCATGCTGGGCTTTGACTTTGACCCGAACCGGTTTTATACCATCGGCGCCATTGCCCGCCGG
>CALXFP010000132.1 GCA_944387615.1 uncultured Oscillospiraceae bacterium
AAAATGACCCACGGCAAGCGCCTGTTTAAGATGTCTCCCATCCACCATCATTTTGAGATGTGCGGATGGAAGGAAGAAAAAATCGTTCTGACCTTCGCCGGTGTATCGGCGGTGATGTGCCTGCTGGCCTGGATTGGTATTACCGGCCTGATCGGCTGAAAACTGTGGAGGATAGAGAGAACCTTTTTCAATAAGGAAAGGAGCTTCTTATGGCAGCGGAGCGTAAACTCCATGCCAAAGAGGACCGCCGCCGGAAGCTGTCGGCGGTGGAAAGTGTAGACTATCCGTTTTTGCTGCTGGTATTGCTGCTGCTGACGGTGGGGCTTGCCATGCTGTATTCGGCGAGCTTTGCCCAGAGCCAATACGATACCAGCTACGAAATCACAACCAAGTACCTGCAAAAGCAGGGGGTCTGTGCCGCAATCGGGCTGGCTGCCATGTACTTTTTCAGCCGGATTCCGGCTGGGGTATGGCATCGGTTTGCCTGGCCGCTGTACGGCATCAGCATTGTGCTGCTGCTGTCGGTTCTGCTCATCGGAGAAGAAGTCAACGGCGCCAAACGCTGGATCAACCTAGCGGGCATCCAGTTCCAGCCCTCTGAAATTGCGAAGTTTACCATGATTGTGCTCTTTGCCCGACTGACCCGGGGATTCGGTCAGCGGGCACAGGACTTCCGCTACGGCGTGATGGGCTTCGGTATGGCGCTGATGGGGATCTTGGTTCCCCTGGCGCTGGAGAAGCACCTGAGCGCCATCATGCTCATGGGCATGGTGGCGGTGGTGATGATGTTTGTTGCTGGTACCAGCCCCAAATGGCTTCTTGCAGGGGCGGCGGCAGCGGCAGTGTTTGTGGTGATTTACATCACCTTTATGGGTTACGCCGGTGACCGGGTCACGGCCTGGCTTCATCCGGAGAAAGACCCGGGAGATACGGGCTATCAGATTTTGCAGTCGCTGTACGCCATTGGCTCCGGCGGACTATTTGGCCTGGGCTACGGCAAATCCCGGCAGAAATATCTGTATCTGCCCTTTCAGTATAACGACTATATCTTCGCCATTTGCTGCGAAGAACTGGGGCTGGTGGGTGCACTGGCCATTGCGGCACTGTTTGCCATGACCATTTTGCGGGGCTACTGGATTGCACTGCACGCCCGGGACCGGTTTTCCACGGTTCTGGCGGCGGGACTTACCACCCTGATTGCGGTCCAGACCATTTTGAATCTTTGCGTTGTCACGAATCTGCTTCCCTCCACCGGGATTGCCTTGCCGTTCTTTTCCTACGGCGGCACGGCGCTGGCGGTGAATCTGGGGGAAATGGGAATCGTTTTAAGTATATCCAGACACAGAAATCAGAGAAAAATCCAGGAGGAAATCCAATGAATCTGATCTTTACCTGCGGCGGAACCGCCGGACATATCAATCCGGCCATTGCCGTGGCCAATATGATGAAGGAGCGGCACCCGGACTGCAATATCCTGTTTATCGGCGCCACCGGTCATATGGAAGAAAAGCTGGTCCCCCAGGCAGGGTACGCGGTGAAGTGCCTGCCCGGCTCCGGCCTGTGCCGGGGAAAAAACCTGGCTGCTGTAAAAAAGAACCTCCACGCTGTGGAGTGCGTGCTGGAGGCAGTTCGGGCCTGTAAGGCAATTTTCCGGGAGTTCAAGCCCGACGTGGTCATCGGTACCGGCGGCTATGCCAGCTTCCCGGCACTGTATGCCGCCCAGACTATGGGAATCCCTACCTGCGTCCATGAAAGCAATGCCGTCCCCGGTGTGACCACCAAGCTGGCCGCCAATAAGGCCAGCCGGGTACTGGTTGCCTTTGAGGAAAGCGTCCAGCACTACAAGCACCCGGAGAAGGTGGAAGTGGTGGGCATGCCGGTGCGGCAGGAATTCCTGTTCACCACCAAGGAACAGGCCCGGAAGGAACTGGGACTGGAAGGCCCTGTGGTGGTGTCTGCCTTCGGCAGCCAGGGTGCCAAGGTGATGAATGAAACCATTGCCGACATGATGGCCCTGGAGCAGAAGGATAATTTCCCCTTCCACCACATCCACGCCACCGGCAGCTTCGGCAGAGAGTGGATGCCCCAGCGGGTGAAAGACAATGGCGTGGACTATCAGAATTGTCCCGCCCTGGATATCCGGGAGTATATCTACGATATGCCTCTGGAAATGGCGGCAGCCGATGTGGTCATCGGCCGGGCAGGTTCCGCTACCTGCAATGAGATTGCCGCAGCAGGAACACCCTGCATTCTGATTCCCTCTCCCAACGTGACCAACAATCACCAGGAGAAAAATGCCCGGGTTCTGGAGGCAGGCGGCGGCGCCGTGGTGCTGCTGGAGAAGGACTGCACGCCCCAGACCCTGTACGGACTGATCCGGGAACTGCTGGCGGACGAAGGCCGCCGGGAGGAGATGTCCAAGAAGCTTCACAGCATGGTGCGGCTGGATTCCACCCAGCGCATCTGCCAGATTGTGGAGGAGCTGTCCCAGCGCTAAGACCCCAGGAGGAACAATATGGATATAACACGAAAGAACCGGGAACCCGGACGGGACCGTCAGGCGGGAAAGGAAACCCCACGGAAGCGTCCGGCTGCGGAGGAGAAGAAGACCCGCCCGGCCCAGGAAAAAAACCAGCGGCGTCCTGCCCAGCGCAGCGCTGCCGACCAGCGGGAAGAAAGAAAACGAACCGCCCAGGAAACCCCGGCCCGGAAACCAAGACCGGCAGAAGCAGGCCAGGAGAAAGCCGCCCAAAGCCGGCCTGAAAGCCGCCCGGGAAAAGAAGCCCAGCGGCCTGCCAAGCAGAAGCGTGCTCCTGCCAAGGAGGAAACCCGGAAAGCCCCTGCCCGGAGCCCAAAAGCAAAATCGGAAGCCCAGCCTCGCCAGAAACGCCCGGCCAGAGCCAGTGAACCTTCGGATTTGTCTTCCAAGAAACGGGCCTACGGAAACAGCAAGCCCAAGAAAAAACCGCTGGTAATCCGCGCCCTGGACTTTTTTGAAAGCTTTCAGGAAAAGCGCAGAGCGGCCCGGAACACACCGGAAAAGAGCGGCCGCAAAAAGGCAGCCCGTGCTGGTCAGCCTGTGCCGGTGATCATCTACACCCAACCCAAGGCATTCAACCTGTCCCGTCTGCTGATTCAGATGCTGACAGTGGCCGCAGTGGTGGCTGCACTGGTTTTGGGACTGTCGGTATTCTTTAAGGTGGAGACCATTACGGTAACGGGAGCGGAAACCTACAGCGCCTGGTCGGTGCGGGAAGCTTCCGGCATCAACGAAGGCGATAACCTGCTTACTTTCAGCCATGCCCGTGCCGGTGCGTTGATCAAAGCCAATTTGCCCTATGTGAAAACCGTGCGCTTCGGTATAAAACTACCGGATACGGTCAATATTATCATCGAAGAAGAGGATGTGGTTTACGCCGTCAAGGATACCACAGGTACCTGGTGGCTGATGAACTCCGGCGGCCGCATTGTAGAGCAGGCCAACGGCAGCAAGGCATCCAATCATACCCAGGTTCTGGGTGTGACCCTGGAAAATCCGACCCCTGGCGGGCAGGCTGTTGCCAAGGAAAGTGTGCCCGTGTCAACGGATTCTACGGATCCTACCGCAGAACCAGTGCCTTTGACCATCACCGGTGCCCAGCGGCTGAACGCAGCCATGCAGATTCTGCAGGCTCTGGAAGCCAACGATATCGTCGGTGAAGCGGCCAGCGTGGATGTCACCCGGCTGGAGGATATCATCCTGTGGTATGGCTCCCGGTATCAGGTCAACCTGGGAGATTCTACCAATCTGGATTATAAAATCAACTGTATGAGCGACGTTATTTTGCAGCTGAGTGAATTTGAATCCGGTGTTTTGGACATCAGTTTTACCATCTGGCCGGATCAGGTTATCTATACGCCTTTCACCTAAGATGTAATAATTCTGTAAATAATTTGCCGAATTCTGAGATTTTCTATTGACCAATTTAAAAAATAAGGATAGAATGTAAAAAGCATGAGTAATAAAACGAGGCGGAAGCGGCGTTCCCGTAACTGCGAACAGATACATAGGAGGAAGAGTGTTATGTCCGAAAATATGCAGGATCGCGTTGTGAAAATCAAAGTGATCGGTGTCGGCGGCGCCGGCAATAACGTTATTAACCGCATGATCGAAGCTGGTGTCAGCGGCGTGGACTTCGTCGTGGTGAACACCGATAAGCAGGATCTGAATAAATCCGTTTGTAAGAATAAAATCCAGATCGGTGAGAAGCTCACCGGTGGTATGGGCGCCGGCTCCAAGCCGGAAATCGGCCGCAAATCCGCAGAAGAATCCCGGGCTGCCATTGCCAAGGCTCTGGAGAACACCGACATGGTCTTCATCACCGCCGGTATGGGCGGCGGCACCGGCACCGGTGCGGCTCCCATTGTGGCTGACCTGGCCCACGAGGCAGGCATCCTGACCGTAGGCGTTGTGACCAAGCCCTT
>CALXFP010000133.1 GCA_944387615.1 uncultured Oscillospiraceae bacterium
CGGCTTTCCGTGTCCACATACTGCAAGGTGATGTCTTCCAGGTTCTTCTGCTGGGAAACCACGTTGGAGATACCGGCCACTTCTTCCGTAAATTTGTCCACATCTTCCGCAGGAATCCGCACCGTCATGCTGGCGCTGCGGTAGCGGCGGTTGGCGTAGGCGCTGCCGTTGTACACGGTCTGATCCTCCACATAACCGCCCAGCTGGGAAATCTTTTCCTCCAGGGCCTGGGTCATGGTATCCAGATCCTCGGTTTCTGCGGAGAGGTTGACGGTGACGATCCATTTGCGGTTTTCCGGCAGGATCGTCGTGGTATCGCTGCCGCTGCTCGTGAGACTGTTCCCCGCAGCCATGGCTTCCGGCGCTGCTTCCTGCATGGCGGCATCATAGGAAACGGCCCCATTGGCTGAGGCTGCAGTTTTGCTGGCAGCGCCGCAGCCGGTAAGGATTCCGGTCAGCAGCAGGAAGCACAGCAGCATACACAGTAGTTTGTTCTTTTTCATGGAAATTCCCTCCTTCTACTTAAGTACTCGATGTTTTTCACGGCTGGTTGCGAAAACACAGTTCTTTTTTCACTATAACAAATTCTCCGAAAAAGTGCAACAATTCCGGGGAAACTTTCCTTGCATTGGACCCATGGCCATGGTATAATACCAGGAAAGTCCTTTTTTCAGGAGGAAGCATATGAATACCCTGCTTCACATCTGCTGCGCACCCTGCGCCAACCGGCCCATTGATATCTTGACAGCCGATGGCTATGATGTCACCGGATTTTGGTATAATCCCAATATCCACCCCTTCACCGAGTACCGCTCCCGGCGCAACTGCGTCCGAGAGTATGCCCAGGAAATTGACCTGAAGCTGATTGAACGCAACGACTACGGCCTGCGGCCTTTCGTCCGGACGGTAGCGGAGGACATTGCCCACCGGTGCGTCAAATGCTACGAGATGCGGCTGTTTGAAACCGCCCGGCAGGCCGCCGAAGGGGGATTTGACAGCTTTACTTCCTCCTTGTTTATCAGTCCCTACCAGAATCACGAACTGATGCGCCAGGTTGCGGAGCAGGCGGCGGCGCAGTACGGCGTGGAATTTCTCTACCGGGACTTCCGCCCCTATTTCCGGGAGGGCCAGACCTTTGCCCGGGAACATGGCTTTTACATCCAAAAATACTGCGGCTGTGTGTTTTCCGAAGAAGAACGGTATCTGAAAGCCAGCAAAATCATTCCCTGAGAGAGAAAACGGAGGAACTATGAACCAATTTGAATTTTCTGTGCCCTGCCTGTTCGGCCTGGAGGGCATTGCCGGCGAGGAACTTCGCAGAATGGGCCTGGACAATGTCCGGGTGGAAAACGGCCGGGTGCTGTTTTCCGGTGATACCGCCGCCATGGCCAAGGCCAACATCCGGCTGCGCACCGGTGAGCGGGTGCTGATTGTGCTGGCGGATTTTAAGGCCACCACCTTTGAACAGCTGTTCCAGGGTGTCTACAAGGCCAATCTGGAGGATTTCATTCCCAAGGATGGCAGCTTCCCGGTAAAGGGCCACTGCCTGAACAGCCAGCTCATGTCCGTGCCGGACTGCCAGGCCATTATCAAAAAGGCCGCCTCCCGTCGGTTGGGAGAAAAGTACGGCCTGTCCTGGCTGCCGGAAAACGGGGCCAAGTACCAGCTGCAGTTTTCCATTATGAATGACCGGGTACAGCTGTACCTGGATACCTCCGGCCCGGGACTGCACAAGCGGGGCTACCGCCCTGTGGGCAATGATGCTCCTCTGCGGGAGACCCTGGCCGCTGCCATGGTGCAGCTGACCCATTACCGGGGCCGGGACTTTGTGTGGGACCCCTTCTGCGGCTCCGGCACCATTCCCATTGAGGCGGCTCTGATTGCCCGGAACAAGGCTCCCGGCATGTACCGCCGGTTCTCCGGCGAGGCCTTTGCCTGGGCAGACCCCAAGGTCTGGGGCCAGGTTCGCACCGAAGCCAAGGATCTGGAATACCACGGCAATTACCGGATTCTGGGTTCGGACAACGACCCCAAATGCGTCAGCCTGTCCATGGCCAACGCCCGGAAAGCTGGGGTGGGGGATATCATCCAGTTCCGGGATGGGGACGCTACCAAAATGTCCCTGCCCTCCGACAGCGGCATTCTCATTGCCAATCCCCCTTATGGTCAGCGGATGATGGAGCAGCAAAGCGCCCAGCGGCTCTACAGCGCTCTGGGGCGGCACCTGAAATTTGCCGACGGCTGGAACTTCTACATCATCACCTCCGAGCCGGAGTTTGAGCATTATTTCGGCAGACGCGCCACCAAGAAGCGCAAGCTGTATAACGGCATGATTCAGTGCAACTATTTTATGTATACCGAACAAGCCCGGAAGAAGCAGGGGGAAAGAAAGCAAGGATGAAGCACCTGTTTATCATCAACCCTGCAGCAGGCAGCCGGGACAGAACCGCTGCCTATACCGCTGCCATTACCGAAATCTGCGGCAAACGGGGGTTGGATTACCGGATTGAAGTTTCTTCCGCGCCTGGAGAGTGCCGCCGTCTGGCCCGGGAAGCGGCCCAGACCGGGGACAGCTGCCGGATTTATGCCTGCGGCGGGGACGGAACCCTGAACGAGGTGGCTTCCGGCGCTGCGGGCTGGGACAATGCCGCAGTTACTGCCTATTCCGGCGGCAGCGGCAACGACTTTGTAAAGATTTTTGACCAGCCCAAGGCGTTTTTTGACCTGGAACGGCTGCTGGATGCCAAGGAAGCAGTTTTCGACCTGATTCGCTGCAACGAAGACCTGGCCCTGAATATCTGCTCCGTGGGACTGGATGCCCGCATCGGCACGGACGTGTCCCGGTATAAGCGGATTCCCCTGCTGCAAGGCTTCCGGGCCTATGCCGCCTCCACCCTGGTCAACATCATCCGGGGCATCAGCGAGCATTATGTGGTGGAAATTAACGGGGAAACCATCGACGACGAACAGACCTTCGTCTGCGTCTGCAACGGCCGGTTCTACGGCGGCGGCTTCAATCCGGTGCCGGACGCAGACCCCACAGACGGCCTGCTGGATGTGCTGCTGGTGCGGAAAGTTCACCGCCTGGAGATTCCCGCTGTCATCGGCAAGTACAAAAACGGCTGCTACGCCCAGCTGCCGGATTTGGTGCGGCATTTCCGGACGGATCACATCACCATCCGCTGTGACAAGCCCACCCCCATCAACCTAGACGGAGAGCTGCGGACGGCTCAGGTGGTGGATATGTCCATCGCCAGGGAAAAGGTTCGCTTTTTCTACCCCAAAGAATTGACCTAGCAAAGGTAAATAAAACATCCCGGACGGTTTTTCCGTCCGGGATATCTGCATTTAGTAGGGCATGTACACATTCAGGTCCACCGGGCCGTTGATGCCGGGGACGGAGCCTTTGTCGGAGTACTGCCACATTTCCACCTTCCAGGGATAGGTCATCCGATCCTGGTACAGGGCCAGCCAGAAGGGGTAGGCTTCCAGCTCGCTCAGGTAGTACAGATTTTCCGACTGGTGCCAGTTGAAGTAGACCATGGGGGTGTAGCCTTTTTCCTCCATGACGCTGCAGAAATGCAGCTGAATGTCCGTCAGGGTTCTGGCGTCCATTTTTCCCGCGGTTCGGGCATCGTCGGCGGGGATTTCCCAGTCCAGAATAATGGGCATATCCAGGTACTGTTCTCCCAGAATCTCCAGCATGAAGGCGATTTCCTCATCGGCTTCGGCGATGTTCAGGGCCTGGGAGAAGAAGTAGGCGCCGATGCGCAGTCCCGCTTCCGTTGCTCCGGTGAGATTCTGCCGGGCGTATTCGTCTTCCACCAGCTTGCCGGAGCCGTAACCCCGGTAGCCCAGGCGGATCATGGCAAAGTCAATGCCCGAGGCTTTTACGGATTTCCAGTTGATGCTGCCCTGGTGGGCGGAAACGTCCACGCCGGGATAGCTGGTCACGTTTTGCAGCACCAGATAGTTGTTCGCATTATACTGAAAGTCGTGACGACCGTAGGGGTTGGGGTCAGGGGGGATGGTGGGATTTTCCGGCTCGGTTTCCACAATCTGGGTTTCTTCCTGGGTAGGTTCCGGTTCCTGAGCCTCTTGATGATAGTCCGGCAGAGATTCCGGGTCCTCGTCATCCACAGAAAAATGGGGAAGACACAGCACCACAAGGACAATCAGAAGCAGAGCAGCCACACCGGCCACAATGCCCATAATGGCCTCCGGACGCACTTTCCGGGACTTGGCAGATTCCGGATTTTCGGATTCCTCCGGTTCTGCCTCCGTCTGGGGCAGCTGGGGGACAGGCAGAGCATCTGCAAGGGGAGCCGGATCTTCGGATTCCTCCGGCTCAGCCTCCGTTTGGGGCAGCTGGGGAGCGGGCAGGGCGTCTGCAAGGGCAGGTGCAGTTTCCGGGGCGCAATCCGGCGTTTCCTGGGTGCCCTCAGCCTGCTCCTGAG
>CALXFP010000134.1 GCA_944387615.1 uncultured Oscillospiraceae bacterium
CAGACCTTCAGCATCCGCAGATAGTCGTCGATGCTGTTGACGGAGAAATAGGCAACGTTCATACCCATTTCCTCAAAAGCCGATTCCAGCTCCATGTTCCGGTCGGTGCCGCAGCTTGCCAGAATCAGATCTGGCTCACAGGCAATCAGCTGCTCCAGGTTCAGTTCGCTGGAAGAACCCAGATTGACCACATCTTCTTTCAGAGGCAAATCAAAATACGTCCAGGTTGCATTGGTAGTGGCAACAATGCTGTCAGCGCCCCCTGCCAGACACCAGACATCGGCATAGCTGGCTGTCAGGCAGATCACCCGCTGGGGATTGTCTACCGTCACTTCCCGTCCCAGGTCATCGGTAAAGCGGACTTCGGTTCCCGAGGCGGCAGTTGTCTGCACCGTATCCTCCGTCTGGGATGTCGGGGCGGTTTGGACTTCGTTCTGGGTTTGGGGTGCGCAGGCACACAAAAGCAGCATGCAGATGATGGACAAAATGATGATTCTTTTCATAATACTTCTCCTCTGTATCAACAATAAAAAAACCGGACGCAGACGGAAAAGGGTGCACGATCCCCTTCCCGTAAGGAAAAGAGAAATCGTTTCAAAGCCCTTACATCGTCTTCAGCGATCCGGCAGATTTATCTTGACTTGGTTATTCTACCAGTGCAGTCACAATTTGTCAACAGACAAGGTTGGTTTTCCCGTTTCATTTGTCCCCGAAGAACAGTTGGACTTTTTCCTGGATGTTGGCGTTTTTCAGCCAGACCAGATTAAACTCCCGGACAATATTCTCTCCCTGGATGGTAAATTGCTCCAAATCCGGTTCGCTGTCTGCCAGTACCTTATATACAAAGGATACCCCCGCTCCGCTGCGCACCATTTCCAGAATCAGCTTAAAGCTGGAAATACAGATATTTCTGTGAAAATGGACGAAGGATTCATTATAACCCAGCAGCTTCTGCTCCAGAATGGCCCGGGTGCCGGAGCCTTTTTCCCGGTGGATGATGGTTTCATCCATCAGCTGGGGAACGGTAATTTCCTTTCCGGCGAATCGGTGGCCTTTCTGACAGATGCCCACGAAAGGTTCCTTCCGCAGGCACCGGCATGCGTATTGCCGCTTGTCAAAATATCCTTCTACAATGGCAAAATCCAGCTGGTTTTCGTCCAGAAGCCGCAAAAGATGCTCCGTGTTTTCCACGATCAGCGTCAGTGCATTGTTCTCCCGGGCAAGAAACCGCCGCACCTGCTCGTTGATGACATAGTCTCCGATTGTCTTGGTGGCGCCAATTTTGATTTCCTGAATTTCCCGGTCTTTCAGCCGATGGCGTACATCCTCATCGTTATAGCGCACGGACCTTGCGTACTGCTCCAAAACCAGGGCAGCCGGTGTTTTCTGCAGGCTGCGGTTTTCATAGGTAAACAGCTTGCAGCCATACTCCCGTTCCAGAAACTGGATGTGCTGGGTAACCGCAGGCTGGGAAATGTGCAGCTGCTGCGCCGCCTTGTGATAACTCAACGTCTCGCAAAGGGCAAGAAATGTGCCCATTCGGTAATCCAGCATAACTCCTCCACCAATCGATAAATATTTACAATCATATAATAAGTAACGATAAGTTGATTTTATCATATATTTCTGCTATAATCAACAACGAAAGCAGGAAATAATACCCAATCTGAACAAGGAGTGATTCGCATGAAATACATCGTGATCGGAGGCGTTGCTGCCGGTACCAAGGCAGCAGCCAAAATCTTGCGCCAGGATCGCAGTGCTGAGGTCTGCATTTACACCAAAGGAACCGACATTTCCTATGCCGGATGCGGCCTGCCCTATTACGTCGGCGGCAGCATCGAAACCCGGGAGGAACTGATTGTCAACACCCCCGCCAAGTTCTCCGCCCTCACCGGCGCTCAGGTGCGCACCGGGATGGAGGCTGTGGGCATTGACGCAAATGCAAAGACGGTTTCCTTCGCCAATGGCGAAACCGTCAGCTATGACAAGCTGATTATTGCCACCGGTGCCTACCCCTTCGTACCCAACGTTGGCGGAACCAATCTGCCCGGTGTATTCACCATGCGGACTCCTGACGACGCCATCGGTCTGCGCAGCTATGTGGAGCAGAACAACTGCCGCAATGCCGTTGTGGTGGGCGGCGGCTTCATCGGTCTGGAAATTGCCGAGAACCTGATGGCCAAGGGTTTGAACGTAACCGTTGTGGATATGGCCGACCAGGTCATGCCCAATCTGTTTGACGCCGAAATGGCAGAGTACATCCGCCGCCAGCTGCAGACCAGAGGACTGCGCATTGTCACCGGTGCCGGACTGGAAGAAGTGCTGGGCAGTGACAAGGCCAGCGGCGTGCGCACCAACATCGGTACCTTCCCCGGCGAAGTGGTAGTGCTGGCCATCGGCGTGCGTCCCGCCACCGGTTTCCTCAACGGCTCCGGCCTGGAAATGAACCGGGGTACCATCGTTGTGGACGAATACCAGAAAACCAATCTGCCCGACGTCTATGCTGTGGGTGACTGCGCCCAGGTCTTTAACCGCATCACCGGCAAGCCCCAGTGGTCTGCCATGGGCTCCACCGCCAACATCACCGGACGGTGCCTGGCCAAGAACCTGACCGGGGTTTCCACCCCCTACGGCGGCTGCCTGGGTACCGGCGTTGTGAAGCTGGCCAGGGATTTGAACGCCGGCCGCACCGGTCTGACCGAGGCCCAGGCCAAGGATCAGGGCTTCAGCCCCATCTCCGTGACCTGTGTCACTGACGACAAGGCCCACTACTACCCCGATGCTTCCACCTTCGTCACCAAGGTGATCGCCGACCGGGACAGCCACAAGCTGCTGGGTATTCAGGTTGTGGGCGCCGGCAGTGTGGACAAGATGGTGGACATTGCGGTAGCCAGCCTGTCTCTGGGCGCCAAGGTAGAGGACTTCGGCACCATGGACTTTGCCTACGCACCTCCCTTCTCCACTGCCATTCATCCCTTTGCACAGGCCTGCACCATCCTGGAAAACAAGCTGATCGGCGCCTTTGAGACCTTCACTCCTGCCGAGTATGCTGCCGGCGCAGCCAAGGGCTACAAGGTTATCGATGCACAGCCCGCCGCTGCCATTCCCGGTGCCATGTGGGTGGATCTGGGCAAAGTCAACGGCCCCATCGAAGGTCTGGACAAGGACGCCAAACTGCTGCTGGTCTGCGCCAAGGGCAAGCGGGGCTACTTCCTGCAGAATCGCCTGAAGGCATACGGCTATACCAACACCCGGGTTCTGGAGGGCGGCGTGTTTGTGAACAACGTGAAGGTTCCCCGCACCGAAGGCAAGCTCAGCCCGGAAGAAATCAAGCGTGTAAAGGGTCTGGGCTGTCTCCAGGACAAGCGGTATGACGATGTATTCAACGTCCGTGTCATTACCTGCAACGGCAAAATTACCGCCGCAGAGCATCACTCCATTGCGGAAGCTGCCGAAAAGTTCGGTTCCGGCGCCATTACCATGACCTCCCGTCTGACCATGGAGATTCAGGGCGTCAAGTATGACGATATCGAGCCGCTGATCGCGTTCCTGGGTCAGTACGGTCTGATCACCGGCGGCACCGGCAGTCTGGTACGTCCCGTGGTTTCCTGCAAGGGTACTACCTGCCAGTACGGTCTGATCGACACCTTCGGTCTGAGTGAAAAGATTCACGAGCGGTTCTATCTGGGCTACCACGGCGTGACCCTGCCCCATAAGTTCAAGATCGCCGTGGGCGGATGCCCCAACAACTGTGTCAAGCCTGACCTGAACGATCTGGGCATCGTGGGCCAGCGGGTTCCCATGGTGAACTACGCCAAGTGCCGCGGCTGCAAGAACTGCCAGGTTGAGAACAACTGCCCCATCAAGGTTGCCAAGGTGGTTGACGGCAAGATTCAGATTGATCCCAATGTCTGCAACAACTGCGGACGCTGCAAGGGCAAGTGCCCCTTCGGTGCACTGGAAGAATACCAGAACGGCTACAAGATCTATCTGGGCGGCCGCTGGGGCAAGAAGGTTGCCCATGGCGTACCTCTGACCAAGCTCTTCACCAGCGAGGAAGAAGTGCTGGAGGTTGTGGAAAAGGCCATCCTGCTGTTCCGGGACGAGGGCATTACCGGCGAGCGGTTTGCCGATACCGTAAATCGTCTGGGCTTTGACTATGTCAACGAAAAGCTCATCAGCGGAACCATTGACAAGTGCTCCATCCTGAACAAGACAGTTAAGGGCGGCGCTACCTGCTAATCTCTAATTATAATAATGTGTGCGGCTTCTATCCCGGCGGATAGGGGCCGCACCTTTTTTGTTTGGAAAAAAATATGGGATGAAAGCTGCTTTTGAAACCCCCCGGGGGGCTTGTGTCGGTAAAAAAATATCGGTATAATATGGGAGTATCGCAAAAGCGGACAAGTTTCGTCCGCTGAAACACAGAAAGGAACCATTGCTATG
>CALXFP010000135.1 GCA_944387615.1 uncultured Oscillospiraceae bacterium
CCCCACTGTTTTCCCTGGGGGAAAATGGCGGTTTCCACACAGGCAAATGCCATGCTCACCAGCACCATTTCCAGCAGCGTCAGGCTCTCAATGGTATAGACGCCGTTCAGGGCATTGACAATTCCCTTGAACCAGATTGCGGCCACGGTATACAGTCCCATCCGGTACTTCATATCCCGGCCCCACATGTAAAAGCGGTGGAATCCTTTCATAATCATGCTCCTTTCTTCTTACATGCCCAGCCGCTCCCGCAGCATGGGTGCGTAGTGGCGGGAGATGAGCAGCTTCTCTCCGGTGGACAGCAGCGCCTCAATTCTTCCCGCCGGACAACTTTTCAGCTTCCGGATTTCATGCAGATTCACCACCCAGGATTTTCCGCAGCGAAACAGCCCCAGATCTCCCCAGCGGTCTTCCAACTCCGCCAGCGGGAGAGCCGTGCGGTACATTCCTTCCCGGGTATAGACGAAGGTTTTCTCCTCCACGGTTTCGCAGTATACTACCTGGGTAACCGGAAGCGGAAGGGTTTCTCTCTTCTCGTTCCAGACCAGAATTTTCTGCATTCCGGAGCGAAGGAGGGATAGAATCCCCAGCATTTCCTCATCCAGTTCCCGGCAGCGCAGGATGACTTCGTTTTCCCCCTGGCTGACGTGCTCCACGGTAATCTTCATGAAATCCCCCCTTTTTGTCTCAGGCCTTTTGACAATGTTATCATAGCATCCCCGCCGGCAGTGTGCAAGAGGTGTACCGCCAAGGGGTTATTTTGGACCGGGAAGCTGCATTCCGGCAAAAAACAGCCTGCACCCGGTCCATCCAAGGTGCAGGCTGTAATGAAAACAATTAAGCTTTCTTCGCTTCCAGACGGTCGAAATTATGAATCCAATCGGCCTTCAGGAAATAAATCAGGAATACAATGCTGCTGCAGGTCCAGGTCAGCGGGTAGGCTCTGGACACGGTTTCCAGCTGAGGCACATACCGGACCGCAATGGTGATGTAGGAAACCCGGATCAGGCACCAGCAGGCAAGCATGGTAAACATGGGCACGGACACCTTTCCTGCGCCCCGCATGATGCCCGCAATGCAGTGCGAGAAGGCCAGCAGGCAGTAGAACAGGCAGATGGTGCGCATATGCCGGGTACCAAAATCCACAACATCCGGCGCAGAATTGAAGAACCGGATCATCTGCGGCGCAAAGATGTAAGACGCAATGCCAATCAGCTCCGCCATAATCACCGAGCAGGCGATTCCGAAGCCTACGCCCTTCTTTACCCGGTCATAGCGGTGGGCACCCAGGTTCTGTCCGACAAAGGTACTCAATGCCTGGGCAAAGCAAGTGATGGGCAGGAAGGCAAACCCTTCCAGTTTGGAATAGGCTCCGCAGCCTGCCATTGCGGCGGCACCGAAGGAATTGATATTGCTCTGCACCACCACATTGGCCAGGGCAATCACCGAGTTCTGGATTCCGGAGGGCAGACCGAAGCGGATAATATCCACCAGGCTTTTCCAGTCGAATCGCACCTGCCGCCACTTCAGCCGGTAAGGTGCATCCGGAATCCGCATCATGTGAATGCAGCACAGCAGGGCGCTGACGCCTTGGGAGATGGTGGTTGCCATGGCAGCAGAACCAACTCCCATGCGAAATCCTGCCACAAAGACCAGATCCAGCACCACATTGACAATGGTGGAGAAAATCAGGTAATACAGCGGATGGCGGCTGTCTCCCAGAGCGTGAAGGATGCCCACAAAAATGTTATACATGACTGTGAACAAAATACCCCAGGAGTAGTAACGGAAATAGCTGACCGACTGGGGCATAACCTCTTCAGGCGTTCCCATCCAGCGCAAAATGGTGGGGGTGAAAATGACGCTCACCACTGTCAGCACCGCGCCGGAAACCAGGCCGAAGGCCACGTCCGTATGGATGGCCTTGTTCATGGCGTCATAATCCCGGGCGCCATAATACCGGGCAATGATAACGCCGGCACCCATGGCCACGCCATTGAAGAATCCCACCAGCATAAAGATCAGGCTTCCCGACGAACTTACCGCAGCCAGCGCCGTATCTCCAATAAACTTTCCCACGACCCAGGAGTCAAAAGCGTTATAAAACTGCTGAAAAATGTTTCCCAACAGCACCGGCAGGGCAAACAGAAGCATGGATTTCCAAATGGAGCCGGTTACCAGGGAGGTTCTCTCGTTATACATGGGACTACCCTTTCCTTAAACAAATTGCATTTCTTTACTGTATATTATGCGTCGGATTTCCCCCGTTGTCAAGGGCAGTCCCCTACCCTATGTATCATCGTCCGTGCCGATTCTTTCCCCGTCTTTCGTCTCAGAAGCAGGCTTTCAACAGCAGCAAAGCTCCTCCCACCATGGCAATGGGAATCATCAGCAGGATTCCCCCCGCAAATACCAGGCATAAAATCAGCACAGGCACTGCCAGTGCAAACAAAATGGAAGCGGCAATTTTGGTCGCTCCCCAGGCAAGCCGTACCGCCAGGCCCAGGGCTTTCACAAACAGCCAGCAAAACAGAATAATTCCCAGTAATTCAAACATGTCTTTTCCTCCTGAAATAACGCTTTTTCAAGTTACCCATGGTTTATCTGTTCCATGCGGTTTCGGATGATCTGGATTTGCTCCGAAGTTGGTTCCCAATCCAAAACAATTTCCACCAGTAAATTGTCATAACACAGCAAATATCGATTGATCGCACTGCCCTGGGTGTCATACCCTTGATAGGCTTTTGCCGCTCCCCAGGGAGCCGGCTCCACGGGCTGATAGGTGTAGGTTTCCAGTACGCCTTTACTTTTCTGCCCATGCAGCAGTTCTTCCAGGCAAAGGTCATACAGGCAGGAAACTTTCACATCCACCAAAGTATAGCGCAGTTTTGGTTTTGTGCTGTCGTCGGATTCCGGAAGCTGGGCCACGATCTGCCGTCCCAGCAGAATGGATTCCTGACCGGTGGTTTCGATGGTATAATCATCATATGTCTGAGTGGTCAGATCTTCCATAGTCAATGGAATTTCTTCTGTGGACACACCATAGCCCAGCTGGGGCTGCTGACCGAAGTCCGCACCCTGAATCTGCCGGATTCCCCACATCAGCGCCCAAGCCAGGACCAGCAGTCCCAAAGCAGTTGCCAGCCAGGTAACGTTTCGTGTCGTCTCTTGAGAGCAGTTTCTTCTCTTCAGCAGTCCTTGTGTTATGGATAACCAAAGAATATAGGCAAATAGTCCAACTGCGAACAGACCAACAATACCCCACCGCTGCAGGGCCGTACCTGCCGGGAAAGACAGGAATATTTGGCAAGCCAAAAGCACCAGGAATCCTCCTACCGCTCCCCGGAGCATGCCGCTGAAATTTCCCGGATTCAGGAAAACACCCGCCTGAGCAGCATACTTTGCCTGTGTATACCAGCGAAGGTATCGTAGTCCCTGCGCCAGATAGATAATTCCCAGCAGCACATAACAAAACATGGAAAACAGCTGCTGATTGTCCGTCAAAACGGAAATAGGTGTGCGTTGGAGCTGGGAAACCACCAGTCGGGATCGCAGCAGCAAAAGCAGAAGCAGTCCGCCAAGAACCCGCAGGATTCATGGCGTAGGTGTGGATGGCTTCCAATTTCAATTCCGGCTCTGTCTCCAGAGGTGTTGGATTTTCCCGGGTGTTGTAGAAAATCATCATCTGGCCATAGGTGCAGGCCAATTCCCAGCCGTCGTGGGCACACAGATCCCGAAATTCCTCCTGTGCTGGTGACAGCTGAAAGTCATATTCAGAGGCGGACGCAAAATAGGCAATGTCAAAAGAAATCTCCTGGGGCGGAATCTGCCGGTATCTCCAGAAAGGATGGGTAATTTCCAGAAGCAGCCAACCTTTTTGGGCCATGTCTTCCAAATGACGGCAAATTTCCTCCGGCTGCCAAAAGGCAAAGAGTTCCAGGCGGCGTTTCGTCTTCATGGCGATTCCTCCTTTTCAAAAATCCGTCGGTAGTCAGCCAGCTGTTTTTCCAGCCGGTTTCGTTCTGCACGAAGCATTTCCATACCCTTTTCCGTGAGGATGTAGCTGCGTCGGCGGCCTTCCACTTTGGTTTGCCGAATCATATCTTCATCCAAAAACTGTTCCAGCAAGGTGTACAACGTTCCGGAACCGATATTGACCCGGCCTTGTGTCATGGCCCGAACCCGGTCCAGGATATCCGTACCGCAGCACTCATCTTTCAGGCATAGAAGGGTATAAAACATCTGTTCCGTCAGGGTTTGAAACTTTGTCCTGGCCATGGACTTCCCCCTATTCTCGATTATCGAGTTTTCTGTTTTTATTATATCTCGAATATCGAGATTGTCAAGAAAAAATCACCCACGGAAGGTTTTCTTCCGTGGGTGCAAATGGTCTTGCGTTATTGGGGCAG
>CALXFP010000136.1 GCA_944387615.1 uncultured Oscillospiraceae bacterium
TCCCTGCCCTGTGGAGCCCGGACTTTCCTCATCTGGAGCCTTTCGGCTTCCATCCGCGGCTGTCCGATCCGGTCGCGGAAATATTGTACTGCAAAGAGGGCAAATTGTCAAATGTCTTGAAAAATCTTTCCGAAGTGTATATACTATTTTAAGGCTTCAAAGCCTGAATTGTTTGAGAAATGAGGGAAATCATGATTTCTGCTTTTGAACAATATTTTTCATCTTTAAAAAATAAAAAGGTCGCTGTTTTGGGCCTGGGTGTCAGCAACCGCCCGTTGGTTCGTCTGCTGCTGGAATTTGGGTGCAGTGTGGTTGGCTGTGACAAAACCCCCAGGGAGAATCTGGACGCGGAGGTTTTGCAGCTAGAAAAAATGGGCTGCAAGCTCCATGTGGGCGAAGATTATCTGGAGGGCGTGGAGGCGGATGTGGTCTTCCGCACACCTGGCATGCACCCCGGTAATCCGGCGATTGTCGCCCTGCACAGCCGCGGCGCCCAGATTACTTCGGAAATGGAAGTCTTCTTTGAGGTCTGCCCCTGCCACCTGATTGCGGTAACCGGCTCTGACGGCAAGACCACAACCACCACCTTGATTTCGGAAATGCTCAAAGCGGCGGGAAAAACGGTATGGCTGGGCGGCAATATCGGAACGCCCCTGCTTCCTTTGGTCCGGAAAATGCAGAAGGAAGATTATGCCGTAGTGGAGCTCAGCTCCTTCCAGCTGATGGATATGACCCGCAGCCCGGAACGGGCCTTGATTACCAATTTGGCTCCCAATCACCTGGATATCCATAAGGACATGGAAGAGTATGTGGAGGCCAAGAAGAATATCTTCCGCTATCAGGATGCCCAGGGCCTGTTGGTTCTCAATGGGGACAATGAAATCACCGCTTCCTTCCGGGGTAACGGAACAACCCGCTTCTTTTCCCGCCATGGGGACGCCCATGTGTGCCTGAAAGAGGGCGTTATTTATCGGGAAGGCCAGCCGGTGCTTCCGGTTGCAGACATTCTCATTCCCGGTGTCCACAATGTGGAAAATTATATGGCTGCCATCGCCATGGTGGAGGGCCTGGTGGAAGACGATGTGGTGCGCCAGGTTGCCAAAACCTTTGGCGGTGTGGAACATCGGATTGAGCTGGTACGGGTGAAGGTTGGTGTAAAATTCTACAACGATTCCATTGCCTCGTCTCCCAGCCGCACCATCGCCGGACTGCGCAGCTTCCCTGAGAAGGTGATCCTCATTGCCGGTGGTTACGACAAGCACATTCCCTATGACGTACTTGGCCCGGAGATCTGCGCCCATGTGAAGAAGCTGTTCCTGGGCGGTGCCACTGGAGAAAAAATCCGTCAGGCTGTGGTAAATTGCCCGGAATACAACCCTTCCGCGCTGGAGATTGTGGACTGCGGCAGCTTTGAACCGGCGGTCCGGGCGGCTGCTCAGGCGGCCAAGCCTGGTGACGTGGTGCTGATGAGCCCTGCCAGTGCTGCCTTTGACCAGTTCAAAAATTTCATGGTTCGGGGCGATTTTTACAAGAAACTGGTAAAGGAGCTGTAAGCCATGGACATTACCAAGATTACCCGCCCGGCCCGAAAGCTGCTGCCGCTGAAATCCTGCGGCGTGGTGATCGTGGCAGCCGGAAGCGCTTCCCGGATGGGGGGCATTGACAAGGTGATGGCACCACTGGCAGGGGAGCCGATGATTGCCCGAACGGTCCGTGCCTTCCAGGAATGCGATGCGGTGAAGAAAATCGTGGTGGTAACCCGGGAGGATCTGATTCTGCCCATTACCGGCCTTTGCTCCGGGATGAGCAAAGTCAAGGCCGTGGTGGCCGGCGGCAGCAGCCGCCAGGAGTCCGTCCATCTGGGACTGAACGCCCTGTCCGGAGAAGTACAGCTGGCTGCCGTCCACGATGGCGCCAGACCCCTGGTTTCCTGGCAACTGATTGACCGCGTAATCCGGGCAGCCAATACCTATGGAGCGGCGGCGCCTGCCATCCCCGTCAAGGACACCATCAAAGTGGTGAAAGGCGGGGTGGTGGAGCAGACACCGGATCGTTCTACCCTGTTTGCGGTGCAGACCCCCCAGGTCTTTGACTTTGATCTGCTGCGGGGCGCTCTGAAAAAGGCAGAGCAGGAGCAGCTGCAGGTCACCGATGACTGCTCCGCTGTGGAGCAGATGGGAATGCGGGTCAAAATTGTAGAGGGTGACGAACGTAATCTGAAGGTGACCACACCTCTGGACTTGAAGATCGCCCAAATGCTGCTGGAGGAAAGCAAATGAGAATCGGACATGGATACGATGTGCACCGGCTGGTGGAAGGACGGGATCTGATCCTGGGCGGTGTGAAAATAGACTATGAAAAAGGCCTGGACGGGCACAGCGATGCGGATGTACTGCTGCACGCGGTTTCCGACGCTTTGCTGGGAGCCGCGGGGCTGGGGGATATTGGCCGGCATTTTCCGGACACAGACCCCAAATACAAGGGCGCGGACTCTCAGAAGCTGCTGGAAATTGTGGGTCACAAAGTAAAAGATGCCGGATATCGGATCAGCAACATTGATGTGACCATGATTGCCCAGCGGCCCAAGCTGAAGGATCATATTTTGCAGATGGAAAAGAACATTGCCCGCTGCCTGGAGATTGCACCGGGAAGGGTCAATGTAAAGGCCACCACCGAGGAAAAGCTAGGCTTTACCGGAACCGGAGAAGGCATGGCCTGCCATGCGGTTTGTCTGCTGGAAGAATAAGGAAAAACGGATGCAGTTTGTCTGCATCCGTTTCCTTTTGGCAAAAACAGGGGAAGGGCGGCGCATCGGCACACTTTTTCCCATGGCGGCATAGATTGTGCCGGGAGGTTTTGCCGATGAATTACTATTATATTACCTTTCGCTCCGTCACCTTCGCCCAAAGAGCAGAACGGCTGCTGGGAGGAAATGGCGTCCGCTGTACCCTGCAGCGTACCCCCAGGTGGATGGAAGAACAAGGATGCGGCTATGCGCTGCGGATCTGGACGAAAGATATCACCGCCGTGCAGGAATTGCTGAAGCGGGTAAAGATACCCATGCGCCGGACGTACCGGCAGAAGGGTGACGGCCTGATGGAGGAAGTGGAGCAGACATGATCTATCTGGACAGCGGCGCTACCTCCTTTCACAAACCACCATCGGTGTATCGGGCGGTCAACCGGGCGCTACGCACCTGCGCCAATCCCGGGCGGGGCGGGTATGACGCGGCATTGGAAGCCTCCCGGCAGGTGTACCACTGCCGGGAAGTGGCGGCGGCGCTGTTTGACTGCCAGCCGGAGCAGGTGGCTTTGACCAACAGCTGCACCCACGGACTGAACATTGCCATCCGTTCTCTGGTAAAACCCGGGGGAAGGGTGATTGTCTCGGGATTTGAGCACAATGCGGTGACCCGCCCCCTTCACGCCTGGGGAGCGAAGATTACCGTCGCCGGAGAGAAACTGTTTGACTGGCAGGATACCCTGGATGCCTTTGACCGGGCACTGAAACAGGGGGCGGATGCGGCGGTGTTTACCCATGTTTCCAATGTGTTCGGCTATGTGCTGCCGGTGCGGGAATTGGCTCAGCTGTGCCGGATGCGGGGAGTTCCGTATATTCTGGATGCTGCCCAGTCAGCCGGAACTCTGCCGGTCAGCCTGAGGGAGTTGGGGGCCAGTTTCATCGCTATGCCGGGACACAAGGGGCTGCTGGGCCCACAGGGAACCGGGCTTCTGCTGTGTGCGGATACTGCCCAGCCCTTACTGTTTGGGGGCACCGGCAGTGCTTCCATTCAGCAGACTATGCCGGAAGACTTGCCGGAGCGGCTGGAGGCCGGCACTCTGAATGTCCCGGGTTATGCAGGACTGGCAGAAGGAATGGCTTTCGTGCAGCGCATGGGCACCCAGAGCATTTTCCAGCGGGAACACCGCCAGCTGCGGCGCTGCATTGCCGGACTGGAACGAGCAGGGATGCAGGTATTTGCCGGAGAACATCAGGCATCTACCGTATCCTTCCTGCCGGGGATGGACTGCGAGGAAGCAGCCCGGGTGTTGGCCCGACAGGGAATTGCGGTTCGGGCGGGTCTGCACTGTGCACCCTTTGCCCACCGCAGCGCCGGAACCCTGGAAGCCGGAACGGTGCGAATCAGCTTCGGATATGATGCTTCCGATGCCCAGACGGATGCGCTGATACGCGCGGTTTCCAAAATACGGGGATTCCGGAAATAAAATTTTTACAGAATGTCTATTGCCAATGGTCATGGGATTCGCTATAATGGTACAGATAATAGGCTAATATACGATAGCGCATTGTGCGCTGTGGAAGAGTTGACATAAAA
>CALXFP010000137.1 GCA_944387615.1 uncultured Oscillospiraceae bacterium
GGCAGCGTCCACCCGCTTGATGTTCTTATCCAGCAGATCCTGCAGATCCTTCTCTGCCTTCTTCTGGTCATCTTCGGTGATTTCGGAGTTCTTCTTCAGCTTCTTCACATAATCCATGCCGTCCCGACGGATGTTGCGCATGGCAACTTTGGCTTCTTCGGCATACTTTCTGACCTGTTTTGCCAGTTCCTTACGGCGCTCCTCTGTCAGCTGGGGGAATACCAGACGGATGACACGGCCGTCGTTCTGGGGGTTGATGCCCAGGTCGGAGGACTGGATGGCCTTCTGAATGTCCTTCAGAATCTTGGTATCCCAGGGCTGCACCACCAGGGTGCGGGCGTCGGGAGTGGAAATGGTGGCCACACCGTTCAGGGGTGTCTCACTGCCATAGTATTCCACCGTGATGCGATCAAGAACCTTGGCATTGGCCCGGCCTGCCCGAACGGCGCCGAATTCCTCGTTCAGGTGCTCCAGAGCCTTGTCCATTCTTCTTGCATATTCCTTGAAATCTACGCTCATTTGTTATTCCTCCTTAACGGTAACGGTTGTTCCGATTGCCTCTCCGCAGGCAACGCGGATGATATTTTCCGGGGGATTCAGGGCAAAGCAGACCATGGGCATATCGTTATCCATAGCCAGTGTCATGGCGGTGGAATCGGTAGCCTTCAGGTGATCTGCCAGGACCTTGTCATAGGTCAGGTGGGTATAGCGCTGGGCGTTGGGGTCGGTATTGGGGTCAGCCGAATAAATGGCATCCACGTTTTTGGCCATGAGGATGGCGTCGGCTTCAATCTCCACACCCCGGAGCACCGCACCGGTATCGGTGGAGAAATAGGGGTTGCCGGTTCCGGCGGCGAAGATCACAACCTTGCCTTCATTCAAGTAGCGATCCGCAGTATCCCGGGTAAAGTACTCGGCAAACTTATGCATCTCCACCGCGGTAAGTACTCTGGCATCTACTCCGTGCTTTTCCAGGGCATCTGCCATGGCAATGGAATTCATAACGGTAGCCAGCATACCCATGGCATCGCCGTGGGAACGCTGCATCTTGTCGGCACCGTCCTTCACGCCCCGCCAGAAGTTGCCGCCGCCGATGACCAGGCCAATCTGAACGCCCATGTCCCGGCAGGTACGAATGGCTTCGCATACGGAATGGATCACGGTAAAGTCCAATCCTCTGTGCTGCTGGCCAGCCAAAGCTTCGCCGCTGATTTTCAGCAGGATGCGCTTATATTTAAGCTGAGGCAAATCATATCACTCCTTTTCATATCCTTTCCTATTTTAATATAAGATAGCCCAATTGACAACCATTAAATTGCAGATTTCTCAAAATGTTTTCGTATTTTTCATAACCGGATACACAATGTACAATTTTCACACAGTCTTTGCCCCGGAAAAGATGGATTCTGGCAGGAATTGCGGTTGCAAATCCCGCCGCTATGGGGTATAATGGCATATTATTGGTAAAAAGCAAAGGGCCAAGTCCGCCCTCTGCCAATAAACCACGATTCGTATCGGAAGAGAGGATGTTCCAATATGGCTGAGATTACGGAAAGCAAGAATTTCATCCACGCCTTTATTGATGAGGATATCGCGCCAGGCGGCCGCTATGAAGGTATGACCGTACACACCCGGTTTCCACCGGAACCCAACGGTTATCTGCACATCGGTCACTGCAAGGCGCTGATTATTGACTTCGGCACCGCGGAGAAGTACGGCGGTATGTGCAACCTGCGTATGGACGACACCAACCCCACCAAAGAGGATGTGGAGTTTGTGCAGGCCATCCAGGAGGACATCCACTGGCTGGGCTTCGACTGGGGCGACCGGTTCTTCTACGGCTCCGACTACTTTGAAAAGACTTACGAGCTGGCGGAGGAGCTGATCAAAAAAGGTCTGGCCTACGTCTGCGAGCTGACTCCCGAGCAGTTCAAGGAATACCGGGGCGACACCGACACTCCTGCAAAGTCTCCCTGGCGTGACCGTCCCATTGAGGAAAGCCTGGACCTGTTCCGCCGGATGCGTGCCGGTGAGTTCGAGGACAACAAGTACACCCTCCGGGCCAAGATCGATCTGGCTTCCGGCAACTTCAACATGCGTGACCCGGTCATCTACCGGATTCGCCATATGCACCACCACCGTCAGGGGGACAAGTGGTGCATCTACCCCATGTACGACTTTGCTCACCCCATTCAGGACGCCCTGGAAGGCATTACCCACTCCCTGTGCTCTCTGGAATTTGAAAACCACCGTCCCCTGTACAACTGGGTGGTAGAGCACACCAATGTTCCCCACCATCCCCGGCAGATTGAGTTCGCTCGGCTGGGCATCGACCACACCGTGCTGTCCAAGCGCAAACTCAGAGCCTTGGTGGAAAACGGCTATGTTTCCGGCTGGGACGATCCCCGGATGCCCACCCTGTGCGGTCTGCGCCGCCGGGGCTACACCCCCGCTTCCATCCGCAACTTCTGCGACCGGGTCGGCGTGGCGAAGAGCCCCAACACCATCGAGTACGGTTTCCTGGAGCACTGCCTGCGGGAGGACCTGAACGAAACCGCTCAGCGGGTTATGGCGGTTCTGGACCCCGTTAAGCTGACCATCACCAACTATCCCGAGGGCAAGAGCGAGACCTTCGAGGTAGAAAACAACCCCAACGATCCCGATGCCGGCACCCGTCCGGTGACCTTCTCCCGGAATCTGTGGATTGAGGCCGACGACTTCCTGGCTGAGCCGGTGCCCAAGTACAAGCGGCTGTTCCCCAATGGACCGGAGTGCCGACTGAAGGGCGCTTATCTGATTACCTGCACTGGGTGCGTCACCGACGAAAACGGCAAGGTAGTGGAAGTACTGGCCACCTACGACCCCGACAGCCAGGGCGGCAACCCCGCCGACGGCCGGAAGGTCAAGGGCGCTACCATCCACTGGGTAGACGCCAACAACTGCGCGGACGCAGAGGTACGGCAGTACAGCAACCTCTTTGATGATCCGGACCCCGATGCCGCCGGCAAGGATTTCCTGGCCTGCCTGAACCCCCACTCTCTGGAGGTTCTCACCGGATGCAAGGTGGAAGCCAGCCTGAAGGACGCCAAGGCTCCCGCTTCCTATCAGTTCATGCGTCTGGGCTACTTCTGCCCCGACAGCAAGGATTCTACCGCGGAGCATCTGGTATTCAACCGCTCCGTCAGCCTGAAGGACAGCTTCAAGCCCGGTAAATAAGCAATTTGTCCCGCTGCGCAACCGCAGCGGGACATATATACTGCCTGGAAACCCCTGACGGGCTTTCCAGGCAAACTTTGGCAGTCCGCTGCGCGCATAATTTGTCCCCCGACGTGGGACAAATTCCACACTTGCAGCCTGAGAAGTGTTTTCGGCCAGGTACACGCCCCGGCCGAAAACGGTTTGAACTTCATCTGCCCTCCAGAGGGCAAACTCTGCAAGACTTTTTTGACAAGCTGTGTCCCGCTGCGGTTTCGCAGCGGGACGTTTTTTCTTGTGTTAGCGGTGCAAATATGCTATAATTACCGTAATCTTATTCAGGAGGTATGGCTATGGATACAAAAGAAATCCGCCGACAGGCACGGGCGCATCTGCAAGGCAACTGGGGGCTGTCCATCGGCGTGGCTGTGGTAGCCTGCCTGCTGGGCGGGCTGCTCACCGGCATGTCCTTTCTCCCGGAAATCAGCTACTGGAAACAATTGAATTTCTCCCATGCCGAAGACATTTTTGAGTATTTTTCCGAAAGCCGGGAAATTATACAAGGCGTTCGGATTGAGTTCAAAAACGGCATTTTCGGTCTGGCCTCTTTCCTCATAGGCGGAGTTTTGCAGCTGGGTTATGCCCGCTTCCTGCTGCGCCAGCATGATGGGAAGCCTACCGAGTTTAATGACCTTTTTTCTCAGTTTGACCGGTTCGGCACCGGCTTTGCCCAGCACTTTCTGCGAAGCCTCTATACCCTGCTGTGGTCCTTGCTGCTGATTATTCCCGGAATCATCGCTGCTCTGAGCTACGCCATGACCCCCTTTATTCTGGAGGAGCACCCGGAGCTGACCGCCAGCGAAGCCATCCGCCGCTCCAAGGAATTGATGCGCGGACACAAAACCGATTTGTTCATTCTGGAACTGACCTTCATCGGCTGGTCTTTGCTGTGTATTCTGACCTTGAATCTGGGGCACATCGCCCTGAATCCCTACAAAAATGCAGCCTACGCCGTATTTTACCGGGAGATCACCAAAGGGCCGCAACTATAGTCAAAACCTCCGGCTAAGCCGGAGGCTTGACTAAGCCCTAGAAGGGCTTTTTACTGGCCTCACCCCTAAAGGGGC
>CALXFP010000138.1 GCA_944387615.1 uncultured Oscillospiraceae bacterium
ACGGACATGCTGCTTCGTCTTCCGCGACTTTTAAAATAGGGCGGGGATAATTTGAAAAAAGCTGGGGTCATTTTTGTTCTGCTGCTTGTGCTTACCGGCTGCTCCCAGGGATCTTCGGAGCTTCAGCAGGGAATGGCGCTGCGCAGCAAGCTTTCACAGGCCTCTTCCATTACCTTTGATGCGGACATTACTGCGGATTATGGACAAACCGTGCATAATTTCTCCATGGCATGCCAGTCCGATTCTCTGGGGAATCTGACGTTTACGGTTACGGCGCCGGAGACCATTTCCGGCATCACCGGAACCGTGTCTCAGGAGGGAGGCAAGCTTACCTTCGAGGATACGGCGCTGCAATTTGACACATTGGCCGAAGATCAGGTGACGCCGGTTACGGCACCCTGGATTTTGGTCAAGACCTTGCTGGGCGGCTATCTGACTTCTGCCTGTACGGAAGAGGGGGCGGTGCGGCTGAGCATTGACGACCGCTATGAAGAGGATGCGCTGCATTTGGACATATGGCTGGATGAAAAGAGCTTCCCATCCCGGGCGGATATCTTCTACGATGACCGGCGTATTTTGTCACTGACCGTCAAAAACTTTACAGTTGTGTAGCTTTTTCGGGAATCTGTGCATAGGATATTTTGAGCGTAGAACCGTATAAAATCCATATGGGCGTGGGAGAATATGGTTACCGCGTTACATATGGGTCCATAGGGTAGCGCAGGAGAAATTGCACGGAGCGTGAAGAATATGACAGAAGGATCAGTCAAACGGGGCGACATATTTTATGCGGATTTGTCCCCGGTGGTGGGCAGCGAGCAGGGAGGAACCCGGCCTGTCCTGATTGTTCAGAATGATACAGGAAACCGCCATTCACCCACAGTAATTGCGGCAGCCATTACCAGCCAGACAGGAAAAGCCCGCCTGCCTACCCATATTAACATTGCCGGCGGCAGCGTTGGGCTGAGCAAGGACTCCATCATCCTGCTGGAGCAAATCCGAACCATCGACAAGCGCCGTCTGCGTGAGCATATGGGACACCTGGATGAAAAACAGATGGCACTGGTGGATGATGCCATTGCAGTTAGCTTCGGACTTCCGGGCGGCGGCAGAACCACATGAATTTTTCGCCCCTCTGGTGCATAGGATTGCGCAGGGGGGCGTTATCATTGGAACAAAGTTATCCGGTCTATTTCGGGACTCGTCCGGCAGGAAAGGTTCAGGTGCTGCGCCAGGGGCTTTACTATCGGTTTATCTGCCGATGCAAACTCAGTGGAGATGTGGTGTGCAGGCTGGTAGCAACCTGTGATGATCAGCGGGAAAGTTTAGGAGTGGTAGTGCCTATGGACGGGGGGTTCGGCTTGGACACCAAAGTGCCTGCAAAGCATCTGGGGGAAGGAGAATGGAAGTTTTTCCTGCTTCCCAAGCACGAAATTACCCAGGGCATGTTCGTACCCATCATCCCGGAAGAACCCTTTGCCTACATAGAGCGGCTAAAGGAAGGATTCCTAGCCAGAAAAGGGGAGCAGACAGGCGTTGTTTTTCCGGAGCAATCATAGAAATCTGTCCGCCGTCATCTGACGGCGGACATGCTTCGTTACAGGGACAGTTCCAAACCCACAGGACAGTGGTCAGAGCCAAACACATCCGAATAAATCGGCGTGGCGGAAATCTGGGGAGCCAGCCGATTGGATACCAGAAAATAGTCAATGCGCCAGCCGGCGTTGTTCTTTCTGGCATTGAAGCGGTAGCTCCACCAGCTGTAAGCTCCGGTAACATCGGGATTGCGGTAGCGGAAAGTATCCGTAAATCCGGCATCCAGAAGCTTTCCAAAACTTTCCCGCTCCTGGTCGGAGAAACCGGCGTTTCCCCGATTGGAGGCAGGATTTTTCAGGTCGATTTCCTGATGGGCCACATTCAGGTCGCCGCAGGCAATGACCGGCTTCTTTTGATCCAATTCCTGAAGGTGTCTGCGGAAAGCCGCATCCCATTGCAGCCGATGATCAATCCGGGCAAGTTCCGGCTGGGCGTTGGGGGTGTAGCAGGTAACCAGGTAGAACCCCGGGTATTCCAGGGTAATCAGTCTGCCTTCGGTATCCAGTTCCTCGGTACCGACACCGTAGACAACAGAAATCGGTTCTTCCTTGGCAAAAATAGCGGTGCCGGAATAGCCTTTCTTCTGGGCGTAATTCCAGTACTGACTATATCCGGGCAGGGGAAGATCAATCTGTCCTTCCTGAAGCTTGGTTTCCTGCAGACAGAAAAAGTCTGCATCACTTTCATTGAAGAACTCCTGAAAGCCTTTTCCAACACAGGCTCTCAGTCCGTTTACATTCCAGGAAATAAATTTCATGTGGTTTCCTCCGTAGCAGCGGGAGTACCGCTGTCAAATAATACAAGGTTGTTCCGGCTCATGGATACGCTGCGCTTTCCGCTGGTGATGGTGATGACCTCCGCATCGGTCATGCCCAGGCAGGTCAGGGTCAGACAGGCGCAGGCCAGAGAGAATTCTCCATCCGTTAATTGGTTGGTGGTATCAGACAGCGTTATGCGGATTCCCGGCTCTGTTTCCTGCACAGAGGAAATTTGGGTTCCGGCAGGAAGGGGACTGACCAGATTTTCCTGAGAAGGCCCCATCAGATACAGTGCCAGCAGATAGGAAAGATCATCCCTGTGGCCGACAGCTTCCCGCTGTTCGGTACCCAGAGGGGAAGACAGGTCGGTGGTATAGTCCGATTGAACATAATAGAACGTCACGGGTTCTTTCAGACGGACAGACGCAGTGTCACATCCGCAAATCAGCAGGCAAAACACCAGAGCCGCGGGCAGACATCGTTTCATGCTTTATCCACCTCCGTATCAAAGACGGGGAAGGTCACGGTAAACGTGCTGCCTTTCCCCAAGGTGCTGGAAAATTGAATTTCCCCTCGGTTGCGCTGAACAATGGTGCGGACAATGGAAAGTCCCAATCCGCTGCCGCCGGTAGCCCGGGAACGGGCCTTGTCCACCCGATAAAACCGTTCAAAAATGTGGTCAATGGCATCTTCCGGAATGCCCATACCGGTGTCGCTGACTTCTAAAATGGCGTTATCTTCTTCCCGGCCCAGGCGCACCGTCAGAGTCCCGCCGGGGGTATTGTATTTGATGCCATTTTCCATCAGATTGAACACCACCTGATACAGGTCATCTTCCAGAATCAGTACCGGGCAGTCATGTTCCAGATCCAGCTGAAAGGTGATGTCAGATTGCAGTGCATTCTGGCGCAGCATCCGGGCCACACGCTGTACGGTGGGCGCCATATAGATGATCTCGCTTTCTTCGCTGGGACGGCCTTCGGCTCTGGTCAGGGACAGCAGCTTGGCAGTCATTCGATTCAGTCGTTCCGCTTCGTCGCCGATGTCGCCTACAAACTCCCGGACCGTTTCCAAATCCATGTCGTACTGCAAGATGGAATCTGCCAGCAGCTTGATGGAAGCCAAGGGGGTTTTCAGTTCGTGGGACGCATCGGAAACAAAGCGACTGCGTTTTTCTTCAGAAGTTTTCAGCCGTTCCGTCAGATCATTGAACTCGTTGCCCAGAATGGTCAGCTCGTCATTGCCGCCCATGTCCACTTTGTGGGTATAGTCACCCTCCTGGATAATGCGCATGGAGGTCATGATCTTGTTCAGTCGGCGGGAGAAGTTGGCAGAGAACAGCAAAGAGAACAAAATCACAATAATTTCCAGCAGTAACGTGATTCTCAGCACGTTATTCTGCATGGACTGAATCAAACCGCCCTGAACAGGGTCATACTCCGTCATGTACACGCATCCCACTACGGTGCCATAGTAGACAATGGGTGTGGCGGCCCGGGCATCAATCACGCCGTCGTGATAATTCCAGGAGCAGGCATCATTTCCCTGAATCGCAGCCAGAATTTCTGGGAAAAGGGTGTAGGTTCCCGCATCGGAACCGCTGCTGTCATACAGTGCGTTTCCGGATTGGTCGGTAACCACCAGCCGGGTCACTTTCAGACTGTCCATCTGATTGACAATTCCGGTTACGGCGGTGGTGTTGAGCACATCCAGAGTGCTCATTTCTGTGGAAGCCAGCAGGCATTTTTCTACCAGGGAAGCCTTTTTGCTTTCATAAAACAGCTGCTGACAGGTTTTGGAACAGTAGATATTCAGAACCAGCATCACCACAAAGGTAATGACCACATAGGTCATTCCGTATCGGAACTGGGTTTTGCTGTAGCCGCGGTAAGCGGCCTTTTTACTTTCGGAAATAATAACCAACGCCCCACTTCGTCAAAATATATTTCGGTTCTGCCGGATT
>CALXFP010000139.1 GCA_944387615.1 uncultured Oscillospiraceae bacterium
TCAAATTCCGGGGCAAATCCACCACGGGAGAGCAGACCATGCTGGACGCCATGGTTCCTGCCCTGGAGGCCATGAAGGCAGCATCCGGTTCTGCCGGTGAGATTCTGGCCGCCGGTCTTGCCGCAGCCCAGGCTGGTGTGGAAAGTACCAAGGGTATGATTGCTACGAAGGGACGCGCCAGCTATCTGGGAGAACGGAGTCTGGGGCATCAGGACCCGGGTGCCACTTCCTTTGCCCTGCTGCTTTCCGTAATTGCAAAGCATTTCGCATAAGGAGGCACACATGGTTGGTATTGTCATCGTGTCTCACAGCCAGAAAATTGCAGAAGGCGCCCGGGAGCTGGCCCTGCAGATGGCCCCGGAGGCACCAATCGCTGCCGCCGGTGGTCTGCCGGATGGCGGAATCGGCACCGATTTTCAGCGGATTTACGATGCCATCGAGTCCGTCGCCGGTACGGATGGCGTAATTGTCCTGTTTGATATGGGAAGCGCTATCATGACCACGGAAATGGTAATCGATTCCTTTGACGGCGTGGACATTCGCATGGTGGATGGTCCGGTGGTAGAGAGCAGCGTGGTCGCTTCGGTATCTTCCGCCGTAGGCATGGATATGGACGGCATTGTGGAAGCCATTCGGGACGCCGCCCAGACGCCGAAACTGTCCTCATAATTGGGAAATTTTCACCACAACACACAGCCGGGATGCCTTCGGGGTGTCCCGGCTGCTGCAATGATAAGAGGAAGAAAATTGTCTTGACTTTTTCCTGGTTTGAATTTATCTTGGACGTAAACCCTCGGAAAAGGAGGCAAGGGGCGCTATGGCGGCCTAGATCACCATGAATGAAATCATAAGAAGTCTACATCAGCGCAAATCCGTCCGTGCCTTTCTGGATCGGCCCATTGGGGAGGACGAAAAAAGTGCCATTTTGCAGGCAGCTGTCCAGGCTCCCACTGCCGGAAACCAGCAGCTGTATACCATTCTGGACATCACCGATCCGGCGTTAAAAGAAGCCCTGGCGGTATCCTGCGACAACCAGCCCTTTATCGCAAAGGCCCCCATGATTTTGGTTTTCTGCGCTGACTGCAAGAAATGGTACGATGCTTATCGGATGGCAGGCTGCTCTCCCCGGGAACCGGGTGTTGGGGATCTGATGCTGGCGGTGACGGATACCGCAATCGCCGCTCAGAACGCCGTGATGGCGGCCGAAAGTCTGGGAATTGGCTCGTGCTACATTGGCGATATTATGGAAAACTGTGAGACCCAGCGCAAACTGCTGTCCCTGCCGGAGTATGTATTTCCGGCGGTGATGCTGGTTCTGGGCTATCCGACGAAGCAGCAGCAGGAACGTCCCAAGCCTGCCAGGTGTCCCATGGAGCAGATTGTCCACGAAAACGGCTACCGCTCCATGGATGCTGAGGAACTGCAAAAACTTCTGGGCGGCAAAGCCGGTCAGCGCAGCTTTGACAGCTGGTGCCAGGCCTTTTGTCAGCGGAAGTACAATTCTGATTTTTCCCGGGAGATGACCCGGTCTGTGGGAGAATATCTGACCCAATATCAAACGGATTTTTCATCCGAAGAATAGGAGAATGGAGAATGATCAACGAATCTGCGCTGATGCAGCGAATTGACAAATTTTTGGAAGAAAACCGGGATGCTTTTCTCAAAGATCTGGCTTCCCTAATTGAAGTGGACAGTGTCCGGGCAGAACCGGTAGAAAACGGTCCCTTCGGGGCAGGTGTCCGCAAAGTCATGGACAGGGCTTTGGAAATTGCGGGCCGCTTTGGGCTTTCCACCCAGGATTGCAGCGGCTACCTGGTCTATGCCGACGTTCCCGGAAAGAGCGAAAAGCAAATTGCTGCAATCACCCACCTGGATGTGGTGCCTGCGGGAAACGGCTGGGACTGCGACCCCTTCCAGCTGACACGGCGGGAAGGCTTCGTCCTGGGCCGTGGTGTGGCAGATGACAAAGGCCCGGCGGTCATTACCCTGTATCTGGCAAAATTCTTCCAGGAATACTGCCGGGAGACCGGAGAAACCCTCCCCTATACTCTTCGGATTCTTCTGGGCGGTGCGGAGGAAACCGGAATGGAAGATGTGGACTACTACCTGGAGCACTACCCCATGCCAGCTTTCTGCTTCACCCCGGATGCAGAGTTCCCCGTGGGACACGGTGAAAAAGGCGGCTTTGGGGGCACTTTCGTCAGTGCAACCCTAAGCGGCAATCTGATGGATTTCCAGGGCGGTGTTGCCAACAATGTGGTGCCGGATCTTGCCTATGCTCTGGTTCGCTGTGACATTTCCCAGCTGAAGGAAACCGATGGAATCTCCCTGTCCCAGGAAGAAAATGGCGTTGTGCGCATTACCGGACATGGCAAGGGCGGTCACGCTTCCACGCCGGAAGGAACCGTCAACGCCATCGCCCTGGTAACGGACTATCTGCTGCGCAACCAGCTTTGCTCGGATGCAGAAAACCGCTATCTGACCATGCTGCAGCAGCTGCTGGCCTCCACCGATGGTTCTTCCTTCGGCATTGCCGCAACGGATACCATCTTTACCCCTCTGACCTGCATCGGCGGTGTGATTTCCATGGAAGATGGGATTCTGCGCCAGACCATCGATGTGCGCTACCCTACCAGCATCACCGCCGAGGAAATTGAAGCCGCCTGCGGCAAGCTGGCAAAGCAAGGCGACGCCCGGTTTGTTGCGGAAAAGTCTCGGGTTCCCTTCTATATTCCCGCCGATTCTCCCGAAATTGAAGCCTGCATCCGCTCTTATAATGAAGTGACCGGAAGAAACGACAAACCCTTTACCATGGGCGGCGGAACCTATGCCCGCCACTTCCAAAACGCGGTGAGCTTTGGAATCGAGGAACCGGAGGCAAAGTATCCGGACTTTGTGGGGCAGATGCACGGCGCAAACGAAGGCGTGCCGGAGGCTCTGCTGTTCCAGGCGCTGAAAATCTATATCCTGGCCGTGTCCCGGCTGATGGAGCTTTCCTTCTGATATGTTCCTATTCTTCAAAAATCCGTCAGACAATGTCTGGCGGATTTTTTGCATTTAATGCAGTATATTCTAGTATATATTCACATAAAACAGCACCATTTCAATATGATTTCAGAGGTATAATTTGTTAATATACGTTGATTTTATCAAAAAATTATCCTGAATATGTTTATTCTGCCAATACAGTCAATGCAAACTCCATCTATTTTCGTCCATTCTGTAAAATATCTGCATATCACTGCATATTTGTGTATATTTATGTTGACATGTGCATAAACCAGCGCTATAATCTCTCCATAAAAAACACTTGTACCCCAGGCGCATCCCCCCAATACAGCTAGTACACCACAGGAGGCGACAATTCCATGACCCATGTATTTATCGATGGCAGTGCCGGAACCACAGGGCTTCGCATTCACGAACGGCTCCAGTCCCGGAAGGACATTTCCCTGATCTCTCTTCCGGAATCCTTGCGAAAAGACCCCAAGGCCCGGGAAGAAGCCATCAATTCTGCCGATGTGGCATTTTTCTGTCTGCCGGATGACGCAGCTGTAGAGGCCGCCTCCATGGTACACGGAAACACCGCTGTCATCGACACCTCCACCGCCCACCGAACGGCTCCGGGTTGGGTGTATGGCTTTCCGGAGCTGGCAGGCTTCCGGGCGAAAATCGCCGCTTCCCATCGGATAGCAAACCCTGGCTGTCATGCCAGCGGCTTTATTGCGCTGGTGCAGCCGTTGATTCAGGCAGGCATTCTCAAAAAAGATGCGGCTCTGACCTGCTTTTCCCTGACCGGGTACTCCGGAGGCGGAAAAAAGATGATTGGTGACTACGAATGTGACAATCCCCCATCGGAATTGTCCGCTCCCAGACAGTATGGCTTGACCCAGAACCACAAACACCTGCCGGAGATGGTTCACATTTGCGGTCTGGAAAAGGTTCCTGTGTTCTGCCCCATCGTGTCTGACTTTTACAGCGGGATGCTGGTGACCGTCCCCCTGTTTCAATCGGACATTCGGGGAAACCAGAAAGATCTGGCAGAAATTTATTCCAGCTGTTATCACGGTCCCATCGTGCATTTTGACACCATGCCATTGAGCGGCATGGCTGCCGCAAATGCACTGGCAGGCCGGGATGACATGGCCATCTGTCTGGGCGGAAACGAAGAAAGAATTTTGCTGATGGCTTTCTTTGACAACCTGGGAAAAGGCGCATCCGGCGCAGCCATTCAAAACATGAACATCATCCTGGGACTGGAGGAAACCACCGGTCTGAACATCGGCAGATAAGAAAGAGAGGTCGTATTATGAAA
>CALXFP010000140.1 GCA_944387615.1 uncultured Oscillospiraceae bacterium
ATTATGGTAGGCACCGGGCGGGGAGCGCAGATGGGTGTCCTGTTCAAAAATGCCCAGGCATTGGAAAACCTGCACCGTGTGGATACGGTGGTGTTGGATAAAACCGGTACCCTGACCACCGGAAAACCAGAGGTAACGGACGTTCTGCCGGGGGAAGTGGATTCTGAACAACTTCTGCAAATTGCGGCAGCATTGGAAAGTCGTTCTGAGCACCCCTTTGCCAAGGCGATTATGAAAAAAATAGGGAACAAATCGTTCCCGGAGGCAGAAAACTTTGAAACCCTCCCCGGACGGGGTGTTTCCGGTACGGTGGATGGCGTTCGCTGCTATGGCGGCAACGGAAGACTCATGGAGGAACTGGGGATTTCCATTCCCGTTTTTCCGCAGTTGGCAAATCAGGGAAAAACGCCTCTGTACTTTGCCACGGAGAAAGGGCAATACCTTGGAACCATTGCCGCTGCGGACGTGCTGAAGCCAGATTCGATGGAAGCAGTGGCGGCTCTGCACAAGGCAGGTCTGGATGTGGTGATGCTGACCGGCGACAACCAGGCTACCGCCAGAACCATCGCTGAAAAAGCGGGGATTACCCATGTGATTTCCGATGTCCTCCCCACGGAGAAAGCCGGAGCCGTGGAACAGCTGCAGTCCCAAGGACATCGGGTGCTGATGGTCGGTGACGGCATCAATGATGCTCCCGCTCTGGCAACCGCGGATGTGGGCATGGCCATTGGCGCAGGAACGGATATCGCCATGGAATCGGCGGACATCGTGCTGATGAACAGTTCCCTGGCTTCTGTCAGCGGAGCCGTTGCCTTGAGCAAGGCTACCATCCGCAATATTCGGGAGAATTTGTTCTGGGCATTCTTCTATAACTGCCTGGGAATCCCCATTGCTGCCGGTGTGCTGTATATTCCCTTTGGCCTGCAGCTGAGTCCCATGCTGGGGGCGGCGGCCATGAGCTTGAGCAGCGTATTCGTCGTATCCAACGCCCTGCGTTTGCGGCTGTTCCAGTCAAAAACCGCAGTGCAGACAACCATGCAGGCACAAGTCTGCAAAATCATCACACAGGAGGAATCCACAATGGAAACAGTAATCAAAGTCAATGGCATGATGTGCAATCACTGCAAGGCCGCAGTGGAGAAGGCATGTAAGGCGGTTCCGGGAACCATGGATGCTGTGGTAAATCTGGAAGCCAAAACCGTCACCGTCACCGGAACGGCAGACACTGCCGCACTGAAGCAGGCAATCACCGACGCGGGATACGAAGTAGTGGGGTAATCTCCATGGGCGAGGATTTCTGGTATGCCTCCCAGGGGACAGGCAAAATTCACGGCCATAGATGGCTCCCCCAGGGAGAGCCGAAGGCAGTGCTGCAAATTGTCCATGGCATTGCCGAATTTGTGGAGCGTTATGATGAGTTTGCCCGGTATCTGACAGGATTAGGATATGTGGTGGTAGCGGAAGACCATATGGGTCACGGACAGTCCATCAATGGCGGAGGAATCCAGGGATATTTCCACGGCGGATGGCTTACTGCGGTGGCAGACACTTACCAGCTGCTGCAGGATACCCGAGCCCAGTATCCCAATCTGCCCTATGTGCTGTTTGGTCACTCCATGGGTTCTTTCATGGCCCGAACCATCCTTTGCAAATACCCCGACAGCGGTATTTCTGCTGCCATCATCTGCGGAACCGGCTGGCAGCCAGCCTTTGCCTTGCCTGCACTGAGCAAGGTCATGGAGCTGGTTTGCAGCCGAGGGGATGAAACCAAACCCAGCCAGACCCTACAGAATCTGGTGTTTGGCAGTTATAACCGGAAAGTAGAGCATCCCAGAACCCCCTATGATTGGCTGTCCCGGGATGCCGAGATCGTGGATGCTTATATCGCCCATCCTTTGTGCGGCTTTACTGCCAGCGCCGGATTGCTTCGGGATCTGGTACAAGGGATTCACTTTGTGGAGCAGCCGAGCCATTTGGCGGCCATGCGCAAGGACCTTCCGGTGTTTTTTATTGCCGGAGGAGATGATCCGGTGGGAAATTACGGAAAAGGCGTTCAAAAAGCTGCCGAAGCGTTCAGACAGGCAGGACTTACGGATGTATCCGTGCGAATTTACCCACTGTGCCGTCATGAAATTCTCAACGAAATCAATAGAGAAGAAATTTTTGAAGACATCAGCCAGTGGCTGGATGCGAAGCTAAACCGGTAAGACAAAGGCACAGAATTGTTCCAGTTTCCTGTCAATTCTGTGCCTTAACTTACTATTTTTCTGGTTCCAGACCGATTTCGGCGATACGTTTATGCAGCCATGTTCCCCGGAAGTACGCAATGGTAAATACGGTGGAGCACAGTACCCAGCTGATGGGGTACGCCAGTGCCAGCATTTCTATCTGGTGCCAGCGCTTCACCGCTGTGAAGACCCAAACGATTCGGAACAGGCATACACAGGTGCAGGTAATCACCGTGGGCATAATAGAATACCCCGTTCCGCGCATGGCTCCGGCAAAGACTTCCACCGGCATGAAAATGGCGTTGAAGGGGATAATCCACAGCATCACATAAGCACCGACCCGGATGACTTCGGGATCTGTGGTGTAGATTCCCAGGATGAAACTGCGGAAGAAAATCACAATGGCGCTGAGGGCAGCAATGAGGCTGACGCTCATGCCCATACAGACCCAGACACTTTTGCGGATGCGGCTGTATTTTTGGGCACCAAAATTCTGTCCTACAAACGTGGTAATGGATACACCGAAGGCGCCGGATACCTGCCAGGTCAGAGCATCTGTTTTTACATAGGCTGTCCAGGCGGCTACGGTTACATCACCGAAGGAATTGATGCCCGACTGAATCAGCACATTGGCCAGGTCAAAGGTGATAAACTGCAATCCTGCGGGAATGCCCACATAGAGAATGCGCTGTAGCAGAGCCTTGTCCATACGCAGCTGTCTGAATCTGAGCCGGTAATCCTCCGGAAGACGGATCAGAACCAGTACAACCAGCACAGCGCTGACCACCTGAGAGCCGACGGTTGCAATGGCGGCGCCTGCCACGCCCATATCCAGTGACACGACACAGACAAGGTCCATCACAATGTTGACAAAGCAGGCAACGATCAAAAAGATCAGCGGCCGCCGGGAGTCGCCCATGGCCCGCAGAATACCGGAACCCATGTTGTAGATCATGGATGCAATGGCACCGCAGAAATAGATCCGGACATAGTTCTGGGCATCAACCATGCAATTTTCCGGGGTGTTCATCAAGCGCAGAATGGCGGGGGCAAAGAACACGCCCACGAATGTGGTCAGAATGCCCAGTACACCGGATAAAGCCATGCCGGTATGCAGCGCATCCCGGGCACCTGGCCGGTTGTCAGCGCCATAAAACTGGGAAACCAAAACAGTTGCGCCGGTACTCAGGCCGATAAAGAAACCGTTAATCAGGTTGATCAGCGCCGCTGTGGCGCCAACCGCAGCCAGCGCCTGGGTGCCCACATATCGTCCGACGATAATGGTATCCACGGTGTTGTACATTTGCTGAAAGAATGTACCCAAAAGAATCGGAAAGAAAAAATTCAGCAGCTGCTTCCAAATTACGCCTTCGGTAATCTGGGTTGCAGCGAGTTTGCGTTGCATTGGAAATCCCGTCCTTTCATAATTCTCAGGTATTCTAGCACGGAAAAGGTGGCCTGTCTACAGGATTCTTGGGGATTTTACAAAAGTATCGATGAAATTTACGTTAGTCAGAATAAAACGAAAAACTACCGCCGAATCAGTCCGTTTTATTGTACAAATACTTCGATATACTGTCATCACGAAGCAACAAGAAAGGTTGATGACAATGTATCAGATGCGTTATGTGGGCGGACACGTTCAGGTATATGATATCAGTGGGAAATTCCTGTTCTCGGCAGATACCGAGCGGGAAGCCAGAGAGGAAATGGAAACTTATGCGGAATCTGCGGCTTGATCTTTGTTATGATGGCACCCGTTACCGGGGATGGCAGCGGCTGCCAGGCAAAGACGATACCATACAGGGAAAGCTGGAAACCACTCTTTCCCGTATTTTGGGAGAAACCATCGAAATCAGCGGCAGCGGACGGACAGACGCTGGTGTGCACGCAAAGGGGCAGGTGGCGAATTTTCACTGCGAGAGCAGGCTGCCTGCCGAGGAAATTCTTGTCCAGCTGCGCAGGTATCTGCCGGAGGATATCGGCATATACTCCTGCAGAGAGGTGAGCCAGCG
>CALXFP010000141.1 GCA_944387615.1 uncultured Oscillospiraceae bacterium
ACCCCCCTGGATCTGTTCAAGCACCGGATTCCCTGGCTGATGCTGCTGATGGTGTCGGCTACCTTTACCGGCATGATTATCACTTCCTTTGAGGATGCCCTGAGTCTGCTGCCTGCCCTGACCGCCTTCATCCCCATGCTGATGGACACCGGCGGCAACTGCGGCTCTCAGTCCTCCGTCACCGTCATCCGTGCCCTGAGCCTGGATGAACTGAAGCTCGGGGATCTGTTCAAGGTCATGTGGAAGGAACTGCGCACCGCCATCATGTGCGGCATTGCACTGTCCGCCGTGTGCTTTGCCAAGATTCTGCTGGTGGACCGGATGCTCATGGGCAATACCAGCATCAGTCTGCTGGTCAACGGCGTGGTGAGCCTGACATTGTGTGTCACCGTCATCATTGCCAAGTTCGTTGGCTGCACCCTTCCTCTGCTTGCCAAGAAGCTGGGCTTCGACCCGGCGGTGATGGCCAGCCCCTTCATTACCACCATCGTGGACGCTCTGAGCCTTCTGGTGTACTTCCTGTTCGCCAAGACCATGCTGGGTGTCTGAACACAAAAATATCCGCCCTGTGCCTTTTCTGCACAGGGCGGTTTTCTTATTGGTTGGCTTTTTCGGCCATGGCGGCGATGAGATTGCGCCGGGTGACGATGCCGCACAGGGTATTCCGGTCATCCACCACCGGCACGAAGTTCTGCCGCAGAGCAGCTTCCACCACCACGGAAAAATCCGCTTGGATGTTCAGCGCCGGACAGAAGTCCCGCCGCAGAATCTCCCGGATGCGGTAGCGCTCCTGCTGCTTCAGATCCGTACTGCCGATGCGCAGGATGTGCTGCAGGAAGTCCCCTTCCGACACGCTGCCCACATACCGCTCCTGATCATCCAGTACCGGAATGGCGGTGTAGCGGCACCGGGCCAGCACTTCCAGTCCCTGCCGGACGGTGCTGTTTTCGTGAAGGGTAACGGTCATGACCTTGGGGATCATCAATTTGGCAATGTTCATAGCGTTGCCTTTCTCTGCCTTTTCCTTAGAAGCGGCACTTTTCTGCCACGTATGCCTTCAGCTCGGAAATGGGAATCCGGACCTGCTCCATAGTGTCACGGTCACGCACCGTAACGCAGTTGTCGGCGGGGGTGTTGTCGTCGCCCACGGTCTGGAAGTCCACGGTGATGCACAGGGGGGTGCCGATTTCGTCCTCCCGGCGGTAACGCTTGCCGATGGAACCGGCGTCGTCAAAGTCCACCATGAAGTCCTTGCGCAGCTCCCGGTAGATCTCCTCAGCCTTGGGGGACAGCTTCTTGCTCAGCGGCAGCACAGCAGCCTTGAAGGGAGCCAGAGCCGGATGCAGCCGCAGCACGGTACGGACATCTTCGTTGCCCTTCTTGTCCACGCCCACCACTTCTTCGTCGTAGGCTTCGCACAGGAAGGCCAGAGCCACACGGTCGCAGCCCAGAGAAGGCTCGATAACGTAGGGGATGTAGTGCTCGTTCTTTTCCTGGTCGTAGTACTCCAGGCTCTTGCCGCTGGCTTCCTGGTGACGGCCCAGATCATAGTTGGTCCGGTCGGCAATGCCCCACAGCTCGCCCCAGCCGTTGCCGAAGGGGAACTGGTACTCGATATCGGTGGTAGCCCGGGAGTAGAAGGCCAGCTCTGCCGGCTCATGATCCCGCAGCCGCAGGGACTCTTCCTTGATGCCCAGAGACAGCAGCCAGTTCTTGCAGAAGTCCTTCCAGTAGGCGAACCACTCCAGGTCGGTGCCGGGCTGGCAGAAGAATTCGCACTCCATCTGCTCAAATTCCCGGGTACGGAAGATGAAGTTGCCCGGAGTAATCTCGTTGCGGAAAGCCTTGCCCACCTGGCAGACGCCGAAGGGCAGCTTCTTGCGGGTGGTACGCTGGATGTTGGCGAAGTTTACGAAAATGCCCTGGGCAGTTTCCGGCCGCAGGTAGCAGGTAGATGCGGTGTCCTCGGTAACGCCGATCTGGGTCTTGAACATCAGGTTAAACTTGCGGATGGAGGTGAAGTTGTGCTTGCCGCACTGGGGGCAGACTACGTCGTCATGGGCAGCGATGAAAGCGTCCATTTCCTCAAAGCTCATGGCGTCCACATTGACACCCTTGCCGGACTCGGAAGCCTCGATCAGCTTGTCCGCCCGCTCCCGGGAGCCGCAGCCCTTGCAGTCCACCAGAGGATCGGAGAAGGAACCCACATGGCCGGTGGTGACCCAGGTCTGGGGGTTCATCAGAATGGCGGCGTCCAGTCCCACGTTATAGTCGGACTCCTGGACAAATTTCTTCAGCCAGGCCTTCTTGACGTTGTTCTTGAACTCCACGCCCAGGGGGCCAAAGTCCCAGGAGTTGGCCAGGCCGCCGTAGATTTCAGAACCGGGATAGATATAGCCGCGGCTCTTGCACAGGTTTACGATCATGTCCAGTGTCTTTTCGCTGTTTTTCATTGTATTTCCTCCAAATTGTTTGGATTTTTCTCGGTTAATTACCCATTATACACAGCTTCCCCCTATAAATCAAGGGGCAAAACCGTCTTACCCCTGAGGAAACCGGAATTCTTCTCCCAGATCGGAAATCATCATCTCGTAGATCTCGTCGCCAATCTGGGTGGTGGTCTTTCCGGCCAGGTCTTCCGGCGCAATGACCTTCACCAGGTGGAAGGGCACAACGGTTTTCTTGCCCTTTTTCAGATTCTTGAAAATCTGCCGGGTGTTCTGAATGGTACACACCACAATGGGCACCCCGGTTTTCTGGGCGATTTTGAACACCCCGGAGCGGAAGGGGTGCAGATACCCATCTTTGCTGGTATAGCCTTCCGGGAAGGCGCAGACGGAAACCTCGTCCTCCTGAATCAGGCGGATGCACTTGATGATGGATTTCAGAGCCTGACGGTCATTTTCCCGGTCAATGGGCTGACAGAGGATCTTGTGCATGAACTTGTTGATGATGGGCATGGAATAGTTTTCCTTCTTGGTCAGGAACGCCAGCTGACTTTTCCGGAAGCAGTGCAGCACAATGCCCGGGTCTGCAATGAACAGATGGTTGCACACCACCAGAAAGCGGCCCTCCTTGGGGGTATTTTCCAGGCCCCGGGTTTCCAGCTTTACCCCCACCAGGGTAATCAGGGCCTCGATGTATAGGTACATCACGCTGCGGTAGAATTTGCTGTCGTGCTCTTGCGGTTTGTCCAGGTCAACAAGCGCGCAGATCGTCCAAAGAAAAGCAAAAGCCACCGCCGCCAGCAGCACATAGCTTCCGGCGAAGATCAGCAGGCACTGCCACAGGGCAGCGTTTCCCGCCAGAGCGGCGATACAGCCCGCCGCCACCGACAGGCAGAAAATTCCCCGAAGCAGGCTTCTGTGCAGCAGGAAGAAGACGCAGCTTCCCGCAAGCAGCAACAGCGCAAGGATCGAATCCATGATTTTCCTCCAATTTCGTTTAATAATCGTATTATACCCGGAACTTTCCGGGGAAACAAGGGCAAATACTGCCCAAAGAGTTTTTTCACAAAGGGCTGGAAATTGGGACAATAGACTGGTATAATACCATATTATTCCCTTTCCCCCTGTCTTTTCAGGGGAAAGGCAGCTAAATCGGACTTTGGAGGGACTTTTTATGAAACATCCCGTAAGATATGCCGCCCTGACCATGCTGGCTCTGGGCGGCGTGGGCCTGGTGCTGCGGCGGCTGCTGTACAGTATGGCCCTGGACGTGAAGAACCTGCTGCCTCTGGGGCATCCTCTGGAAACACTGCTCTGGGTGCTGACCGCAGCAGCTGCGGCGGCCGTGGTGGTTTTTTGCCTCCGGATGGACAAGAATCTGACCCTGCGCAGCGGCGGCGGTCTGGAGCAGGCGGTGGGCCACCTGATGATGGGTCTGGGCATGGTGCTGACACTCATCTGGAATCTGCCCAAAATGGAAGGCGGCCTGGGTTTTGCCTGGGAGGTACTGGGAAAACTCGCTCCCGTGATGCTGGCCGCGGCCGGCATCGCCTCCTGCCGGGGCAAACAGCCTCATTTCCTGCTGCATCTGCCCACCTGTTTGTTCCTTATGATTCACATGGTCAACCAGTACCGCACCTGGAGCGCCGAACCCCAGCCCCAGGCTTATGTGTTTGCGCTGCTTGGCTGTGTGGGGCTGACCTTATTTGCTTACTACTGTACCGCATTTGACGTGGCCATGGGCAATTCCCGGATGTATGTAGGTGCTGG
>CALXFP010000142.1 GCA_944387615.1 uncultured Oscillospiraceae bacterium
CAAACGCAAATATATATTCTTGAATCTTTACCATAACGTAGGGCCTATATATCGACATAATTCTTGACTTTCATAAGGGGAATGTTATAATGCAGATAGAGTACCCATAATATCTTTTGTGCAACATCTCCAATTGGGAAGGAAAATTTTATGAACCTGAAGCAGGCCCAGTACGTCAAAACCATCGCCGAATACGGCAGCATTACCGCCGCCGCCAAAAAGCTCTTTGTCAGCCAGCCCTCCCTGAGCCAGATGCTCCGGCAGCTGGAACAGGAAATCGGACTGCCCATTTTTGATCGCAGCACCTCCCCTCTTCGGCTGACCTATGCGGGAGAAAAATACCTTTATGCCGCCGAACGCATCCTTGCTGCCAACAGTGAGCTGGAAAACCAGCTGCGGGAAATCAAGCAGCAGCATGCCGGACGGCTCCGACTGGGCATCAGCGTCACCCGGGCCATGCAGGTAATGCCTCTGGTTCTTCCCCTGTTTGTCAGCAAATATCCCAACGTCACCCTGGAACTGACGGAAAGCGGCTCCGCCACATTGGAAGAACTTTTGCAGGCAGGCAGTATCGACCTGGCTCTGGCCGCCCTGGAATCCACCAGCACCAACCTTGCCTATGAGCTGATCGAGAAGGAATCCATCGGCATATTGGCAGGCCGGGATTCCAACACCGCCAAGCGCTTCCGTTCCGGCACCCATCTTTCCCTGGATAGTGTGGAAGGAGACAGCTTTGTATACCTGACCAAGGGCCACTCCTCCCGGGTGGTTCAGGACAAGCTGTTCCGCCGCTATGGCTTTTCTCCCAATGTCCTGCTGGAGACGGATTCTCTGGAAGTAGGCCGCCGGGTGGCTATCGAATCCGGAGCCTGCATGATTCTGTCCAATATCTATGTGGATGAATATGTTCACCAGCGCAAAGCAGAGTTTTTCCCCCTGCGGGATTTTGAAAACAACCGGCACTTCTACGCCTGCTACCGCAAGGATGAATTTGTCCCCCGGTATGTCCGGGATTTCATCCAGATCAGCACCAAGGTGCTGACGCAGCAGCACGGTTGATTTTTCTCCAAAAACACAAGCCCCCGAAAGCAGTCGCTTTCGGGGGTTCATCGTATCAAAAAAGCCTCGCAGAGTTTGCCGCCCACGGCGGCAAATAGAGTCAAAACCGTTTTCTGCCGGGGCGTGTACCTGGCAGAAAACACTTCTCAGGCTGCAAGTGTGGAATTTGTCCCCTATCAGGGGACAAATTATGCGCGCAGCAGACTGCCAAAGTTTGTCGGAAAAGCCCGCAGGGATTTTTCGACAGTCTCCCCCCGAAAGCAGTCGCTTTCGGGGGCTCAATGGTTACTTCTGATTTACCGCATCCACAAAGGCCACAAAGGCAGCCCGACCCTGGTCGGTATTCTTGTACACGCCAGCGTCTTCCAGAACGGCGGCAAAGACCTTGCCGGTTTCCTGCATCAGGATGTCCATGGCATTGTCCTGGGTGAAGGTATACTGCTTTTTCAGTTCTTCCACCCAAGGTGCGTGCTTGGACAGCACTTCGTCGGAAGCAACGTCTTTCCCATCCACAATGGCCTGGGCCAGATCGGTCAGTTCCTTCTTCAGGCGGCTGGGCAGCACGGCCAGACCCATAACCTCGATCAGGCCGATGTTTTCCTTCTTGATGTGGTGCTTGTCCGCATGGGGATGGAACACACCCAGGGGATGCTCTTCGGTGGTAATGTTGCAGCGCAGCACCAGATCCAGCTCGTAGTCTTCCCCTCTGCGCCGGGCAATGGGGGTAATGGTGTTGTGGGGTTCGCCGTCAGAGAAGGCAACCACGCCCACGCTTTCGTCGGAGTAGCCCCGCCAGACGGTGAGGATCTTGTCCGCCAGCTCGGAAATCCGGGCAGGGTCCTTGCCGGTCAGACGGATGACGCTCATGGGCCACTTGACGATACCGGCAGAAATATCCTCGTAACCGGCAAAGGAAACTTCCTTCTCAATTTCGGCGGTTTCCATGGCAAAGGTGTAGTGACCGCCCTGGAAGTGCTCGTGGCTCAGGATAGAGCCGCCGACAATGGGCAGGTCCGCATTGGAACCTACAAAGTAGTGAGGGAACACCCGCACGAAGTCCAGCAGCTTGTCAAAAGCGCTGCGGTCAATCTTCATGGGAACGTGCTCGGCATTGAACACGATGCAGTGCTCGTTATAGTAAACATAGGGAGAGTACTGCAGGCACCAGTTGGCGCCGCAGATTTCAATGGGCACAATCCGGTGGTTGGCCCGGGCAGGATGGTTCATCCGACCGGCGTAGCCTTCGTTCTCCCGGCACAGCTGACACTTGGGATAGGCAGTCTGGGGGGCATTCTTGGCAGCGGCGATGGCCTTGGGGTCCTTTTCCGGCTTGCTCAGGTTGATGGTGATGTCCATTTCCCCGTAGGGGCTGGGGTACTTCCAGCGCATATCCTTGGCAATGCGGTAGCGGCGGATGTAGTCGGTGTCGCAGCTGAACCGGTAGTACCAGTCCGTTGCCTCCACAGGAGACTTTGCGTACTTTTCCCGGAAAGTGCGGATCACTTCCCGGGGCATGGGAGTTACAGCGCCCATAATCCGTGTGTCGAAAATATCCCGGGCGGTGATGCCGTCATCACACAGGCCGTTGGCTACAGCGTAGTCCAGAATGCCAGCCAGAATCTCTTCCAGGTCCTCGGTCTGAGGTTCATCGGAGGGTTCATAGTCATCCTTATGCAGAAGGTCCAGCAGCCGATTGGTCAGCACCTGGTGGTCCACCGGTTCTGCCAGGCCATGATTCATGGCGTAGGACACCAGAGAGTCAATATAGGTTTCAGTTTTCATGGTTTCTTCCTCCCAAATCAGCCTTCGACGACCATTTCTACGCCGCCCTGGGGACGGATGGACAGCACATGGCAGGCGCCCTGTCCCAGCACCGCGTCAATGCCGCTGCGGAAGCTTTCCAGCAGATCAAAGGGCACAAAGGCCTGAACCGTGCCGGCAAAGCCGCCGCCGTGGACCCGGTAAGCGCCCCGGCCCTGGAGATAATGCTCGCACAGTGCCAGAGAAACCGCCACGTCCTGGTGCTCCTTATATCCGGCAGGAATCACGTTCTGTAAGTACATATAGGAAGAGTAGCCGCTCTGCTTGACCAGATTCAGGAAGGTATCAAAGTCTCCGGCTCTCAGGGCTGCCACCTGCTGAGGTACCCGGGCATTTTCCTGATAGAAGTGGATGGCCCGGAGCACCGCCCGATCGCCGCATTCCTTCCGCAGAGCGGGAATCTGGGCGTAGAAATCCTTCTCGTCAATCTGGGTCAGCACTTCCTTGCCGAAATGGGCACAGATGGCCTTCAGCTCGCCGGGAATGGCGGCATACTCGTCGGTCAGGTCCGCATGGCTTGCCTGGCTGTCGATGATGCACAGGGCATGTCCGCAGGAAGCGAAGTCAAAGTCCACCGGCTCAATCACCGGAGCGTCCTTGTCAAAGAAGTCAATGGTCACCAGGTTGCCTACGGCAGAAGCAGTCTGGTCCATCAGGCCGCAGGGCTTGCCAAAGAACACATTTTCGGCGTACTGACCGATCATGGCAATTTCCGGCTGAGAAACCCGTCCGTCAAAGAACAGTCCGTTGAGAATGGTGCCGATCAGCACTTCATAGGCAGCGGAGGAGCTCAGGCCGGAGCCGGGCAGCACGGTAGATTCGCAGTAAGCGTCAAAGCCCTGAACCTGGCAGCCCATCTCATGGAACCGGGCAGCAACACCCCGCACCAGCGCCGGAGTGGAGTTGATCTCCTCTGCCTTGGGTGTCAGGTCTGTGATATCCACCTGACACATGGGGTAGCCTTTGGACAGAATGCGGATCATGTTGGTACCGTTCACACGAACCGCAGCCCGGGTATCCAGATTCACCGCAGCAGCCAGCACCCGGCCCCGCTGATGGTCGGTATGGTTACCGCCAATCTCCGTACGGCCGGGGGCAGAAAAATAACGCTCCGGTGCGCCGCCAAAGGTCTGAGCAAATCCGGCATCCAGCACCTGTTTTTCGCCGGAGGAAAGAATAAGTGCAGACATAAGAAACCTCCCAAATGATCCCCGCAATCAGCGGGTAATTATTTCCTTGTGAAATCAAATTCTATTATACAGGATTCTTCA
>CALXFP010000143.1 GCA_944387615.1 uncultured Oscillospiraceae bacterium
TATTACCTCCGGGGATTTGAATTTTTGCCCATCAGCATCTATGAAAGCCATGCCACCAAATTCCTGGTAAAAGACGGAAAGCTTCTGCCGCCCTTCGTGGCCATCTCCGGCCTGGGCGAAAGCGCTGCCTGGGATTTGATGGAGGGCAGAAAGGGCAAGACCTTCCTTTCCGTGGAAGAAGTCTCCGCCGCCTGTCCCAAGGTTTCCAAAACCCATATGCAGATGCTGAAAGAAGCGGGAGCCTTCGGCGATCTTCCCGATACCAGCCAGGTCAGCTTCTTCTGAAGACTGTGCCAAAGATTTTTGCATGAAGGCAACTTCCTTCTTGCATTTTCTGCTCCAATTTAGTATGATAAAGTATATTTTGGAGTACGGAGGGGTAATATGACGCTGACCGATATTGTAAAGGTACTCAATGGCATTGCCTGGGGTCCCTGGATGCTGCTGCTTCTGGTGGGCACCGGGGTATACTTAAGCGCCCGGATGGGCTTCCTGCAGTTCCGGAAATTCGGCTATGCCATGAAGAACACCATCGGCAGGATTTTCCACAAGCAGACTGCCGGTGACGGGGAAGTAACCCCCTTCCAGGCCGTGGCTACCGCACTGGCAGCTACCGTAGGAACAGGCAATATTGCCGGTGTTACCGGTGCCATTGCGGTGGGTGGTCCCGGTGCTGTGTTCTGGATGTGGCTTTCCGCCCTGTTCGGCATGGCTACCAAGTATGCCGAAGTGGTGCTGGCGGTTCGTTATCGGGAGCGCAATGCCAAAGGTGACTACGTTGGCGGCCCGATGTACTATATCAAAAACGGCCTGGGGCCCAAGTGGCATGGCCTGGCTGTTGCATTCAGCTTGCTGGGAGCCATTGCGGCCTTTGGCATCGGCAATATGACCCAAGTCAACACCATTGCCGGTTCTATCAATACCGCCATTGACGCCTTTGGCGGCAATACTGCGGCTGCCTCCTTTCAGCTGTTTGGCCAGAGTGTGCCGGTATCCAGTGCGGTGATCGGCATGCTGGTGGCGGGCGTTGTGGCCATGGTGCTCTTTGGCGGCATCAAGCGGATTGGTTCCGTGGCGGAGAAGATGGTGCCCTTCATGGCGGCAATTTACATTGTCTGCGCCCTGTGCGTGGTATTTGCCAATCTGGGTTCCCTGGGTAAGATTTTCACCATGATTTTTCAGGGAGCGTTCAACGCAGAAGCTGCCCTGGGCGGCGCTTTTGGCATTACCCTGATGAGCACCATTCAAAAAGGCGTGGGCCGGGGTGTCTTTTCCAACGAGGCCGGCCTTGGCTCCGCTCCCATGGCCCATGCGGCAAGCTCGGAAATTGATCCGGTGAAGCAGGGCCTGTATGGCATTTTTGAAGTATTCATGGATACCATCGTGATCTGCACCCTGACAGCCATGACCATGCTGTGCGGTGTGGAGCGGGGGGTGCCCATCCAGTGGGGAGAAAGCGCCGGAGCAGAGCTCATCAGTGCGTCCTTCTCTACGGTGTTCGGCAGCCGGATGGGTGCGCTGATTATTGCCATCGGCATCGGCCTGTTCGCTCTGTCCACCATTTTGTCCTGGGCGCTGTACGGTTCCCGGTGCTTTGAGTTCCTGGCAGGAACCCGGTTTGTCCCGGCCTATCAGGTGGCCTATGTGCTGGCAGTGGTGGTGGGCGCTACCATGGAGCTGGAACTGGTCTGGAACATTGCTGATACCCTCAACGGCTTTATGGCCATCCCCAACCTGATTGCCCTGCTGGGCCTGTCCGGTGTGGTGGTGAAGCTGACCAAGAATTACTTCGACAAAGAAAAATTGAGCCTGTAACAACCATGCCCCCGGGATGTATCTGCGTCCCGGGGGCGTTTGTATCGAAAGGAGGCGACTATGGGCGAATTGCGGCGAATCCCCGGCGTGGGAAAAAATATCGAGGAGGATCTGAACAACATCGGCATTTGGAAAATCCAGGATTTAAAGGGAAAATCCCCGGAGGAGCTATATCGCTTGGACTGCCTGTATAAAGGGTTTCCGGAAGACCGGTGCCAGCTGTATGTGTTTCGTCTGGCAGTGTATTATGCCGAAAACGAAATTCACGAACCGGAAAAGCTGAAATGGTGGTATTGGAAGGATAAAATGTATCCCTGACAGAAACAGATTCCCGGTAGAGTAACACCACCCGTGGTTTCCCTTGAAAATACCGGACTGGTGTGCTATGATAATTCCATAATTTAACCAAAGAGGTGATTGCTGTGCAAGATATCGGTATGCAGTACCACATTCACTGCCAGAAGGGGGATGTGGGGCGGTATGTGTTCCTGCCTGGTGACCCCGGGCGCTGTGAATCCATCGCTTCCTATTTTGACAACCCGGTGCATATTGGCATGAACCGGGAGTACAACATCTACACCGGAACTTTGCTGGGGGAGAAGGTCAGCGTCTGTTCCACGGGAATCGGCGGCCCTTCCGCTTCCATCGCCATGGAGGAGCTGGCGGCCATCGGCGCGGATACCTTTATCCGGGTCGGCACTTGCGGCGGCATTGCCATGGATGTGCTGCCGGGAGATATTGTGGTCGCCACCGGCGCGATCCGCTTTGAGCATACGTCTTTGGAATATGCACCTATTGAGTTCCCGGCGGTGGGAGACTTTACTGTCACGGCGGCGCTGAAGGCTGCATCGGAGGATTTGGGATACCGTACCCATACGGGTGTGGTTCAGTGCAAGGATGCCTTCTACGGCCAGCACAGCCCGGAGAAATCCCCGGTGTACTATGACCTGCTTCAGAAATGGGAAAGCTGGAAACGGCTGGGGGTGAAAGCCAGCGAGATGGAATCGGCGGCGCTGTTTGTGGTGGCTGCTGCGCTGGGAGTGCGCTGCGGAAGCTGCTTCCATGCGGTGTGGAACCAGGAACGGGAAAAGGCAGGTCTTGCCATGCCCATGACCGAGGATACCACCGGTGCCATCAAGGTGGGAATCGAAGCCATGAAGCGCCTGATCGCTGCGGACAAGGCAAAATAAGCAAAACAATATCCCGGCAGGGTAACCTGCCGGGATATCTTTGTCATTCTTCCAAGTATTGCAGAAAATCCAGGGTCATGTAGTCCAGATAGACATGCTTGTCCGGGGTCTTGCCCATGGTGACCCGGTGACAGTGGACTTCCCAGACCGGCTGCCCTTGCAGCTGGGATTTTTTGATTTCAAAAACGTGGTTCCAGCTTCGGCCTTCCATGTACTGCGGCTCCCGCAGGAAGCGGATCAGCTCCAGACGGCGGAAATGGAAGGTGGGAAATGCGCTTTTGATGCAGGCTTCAAACAGCAAGGCGGCGTCCCGAACGCTGCCCAGTTCAAAGGTGCTGCGGATCATGGCTCCGTAATCTTGCATGTAATGACCTCCTTACAGTTTTGCGTAAGCTTTTTCCAGGAATTTCTGGCTGTTGACAATGACACGGGTGTGGGTTCCGCTGCCGATTTCCCCGGCTTCGTCAAAGGCCCGGACCGCAAAGGTGATGACCTTTCCGTCCACGGCGGTGACTTCTGCCTGAGCCCGGACTTCCAGCCCCACGGGGGTTGCGGAAGTGTGGGCAATATTCAGGGAGGTTCCCACACTGCTCTGCCCCTCCTGCAGACATTCGGCAATGGCTTCACAGGCGGCGCCTTCCATCAGCGCTGCCATACAGGGGGTGGCGTAGACCAGCAGATCGCCGGAGCCCACTTCCTTCGCCGTGTCCTCCCGCTCTGCCAGAGTGGAAACTTCTGCTTTCAAACCAGGTACCAATTCCATCGTAATCACGACCTTTCCTACTTAAACTATAGCGGAAAGTGGGCCGGGTGTCAATAAAAAAGAAGGGGCGATCCTTCCGGGCAGTGGGGACAAATGTGCTGCTGTAAAAGAAAAGGGTTGCTATTTTCCGGGGAATTCTTTATAATAGACCCAATAAATTGCAATGAGGTGACCGATATGGTTGTCAATGAAAAGCTGAATCTTACCATGCTCTGCGACTTTTACGAGCTGACCATGAGTCAGGGGTATTTCTCCAAGGGCTATGCAGACCGGATTACCTACTTTGACCTGTTTTTCCGGCGCTGCCCGGATGGCGGCGGATTCGC
>CALXFP010000144.1 GCA_944387615.1 uncultured Oscillospiraceae bacterium
CCCCATGATGGGTACCGCTGCCACCATGCAGATTGAAGAGAATCTGGCACTGGCAGCCCGACGGGGCCAGAGCCGCACTCTGCGCTCAGGCATCACCCGGGCAGAGCGGGAAGCCTATATGGAACAGCTGAAAATCCTGGGCCTTGGCCTGGAAAACCGGATGACTGCCAAGGTTGGTTTGCTGTCCGGCGGTCAGCGTCAGGCGTTGACGCTGCTGATGGCCACCTTGCAGCGGCCCAAGCTTTTGCTGCTGGACGAGCATACCGCAGCCCTTGATCCCAAAACCGCTGCCAAGGTGCTGGACGCTACCCAGCGGATCGTGCAGAAGGATAACCTGACTACTCTGATGATTACCCACAACATGCGTGATGCCATTGCCTACGGCAACCGCCTGATTATGATGTACGAGGGCCATGTGGTGGTGGACGTGTCCGGAGAGGAAAAGAAGAAGCTGACGGTGGAGCAGCTGCTGAATCTGTTCAGTCAGGCTTCCGGCTCCGACGAAGTGGACGATAAAATGGTGTTGTCCTGAAAAGACAGAAAATTTCCGGAAAACCAAAGGGCTTTCCGGAAATTCTTTTGTTATAGGGAAGAGTTATCATCCTTTTACCGGAGCGGCGCCCAGGTATTCTTCCAGGCACAGCCCGGAATCCTTCAGATCCAGGGCAACTTCTTTGCCCACATAGCGGAAATGCCAAGGCTCATCAATAATGCCGGTGTAGTATTCCTTATCAGAGCGGTAGCGTACAATGAAGCCGTAATCCCAGCAGTGTTCCTGAAACCAGGCCACGGCTTCGTCGCCCAGCAGGTCTACCGCCAGTCCCAGATGATGTTCGCTGGTACCGGGCAGAGCCACGGTTTCCAGAGCCTTCTCCCGGGCCTGGGAAAAGTCCATGTCCAGATTCTCCATGTATTCCTGGGTGCGGTTTTCCAGAATGGCGGTCTGCTCCTTCACGGTTCGGTAGGCGGAGTTGAAGATATAGTCGATACCGGCATTGTTGCAGTCTTGCAGCATCTGCACCAGGGCATCATAACAAATCTGATCCACGTCGTGGTAGTCTACCACATTCACAAGCTCCGTCTGGTAGTCGGCAGGAACCGGATTGCGGGCGTTGACCAGAATCACATCGATTCCCTTGGGGGTAAAATAGTGGGTTCTTCCGTCGATGACCGTAGGCCCTACAGCGGCCGAACCATCCTCTGTGAGATAGTAATGGTATTCTCCCATCTGGAGCCAGCCCCGGGCCATCCAGCCGGACTCGTCAAAATAGTATTGTTTCCCGTCGATTTCCTGCCAGCCCACCACCATGGGGCCTTCGGGGGAGAAGTAGCGTGTGCCTTCTTCTGTTTCCTCCCAGCCGGTGCGCATTTTGCCGTCTTCCTGGAAACAGTAAATCTCCTCACCTAAGGTGGTAACGCCTGTTGCCAGGATACCCTCGGAATCAAAATAGTACCGTCCCTCTTCCAGATTCAAAAATCCGGTATACAGAATACCGTCGGCGTCAAAGAAATAACGGTTTCCGTCAATGTCTTTCCAGCCGGTGACCAGAATGCCCTGGTCTAAATAGTACCGCAATTCTCCCAGCCACAGCCAGCCTTCCACCATGGTGCCGTTGCCGCCGAAGTAGTAGGTATTCCCATCCAATTCCTGCCAGCCGGTGGCCATGACGCCGGAGGGGTCAAAGTAGTAGGTAACGCCGTCAATGCCCTGAAAGCCGGTATAGGGCGTGCCGTCGTGGTGGAGAAAGTAGCGCTGCTGTCCCAGCTCCAGCCAGCCGGAAACCGGATCACCATAGAAATCCCGGTAGTAGCGCACACCCTCTTCTTCCACCCAGCCGCTGCGGTCTACGAAATTCTCATACCAATACCAGCCGCCTGCTGTGGAAATAAGAATCGCGGCGCACAGAATCCCGATCGGCAGAATCTGCCGGATTTTGTCTTTCATTTCCAGCCTCCCTGGAAGTTTTTGGTTAAATTATAACCCGAAATACACCGGAATGCAACCTATGAACAAAACGGCAAGGAGAATTCACAACCCCTTAGGGAAATGATAGGAAAAACTTAAGAAGTTTGCCAGTAGAAATTTTGCCGGAATCTGGTATAATAGAACCAAAACAGGATTTCTTTCCCGGTATAGAGCTGATAATGGATACGGAGGATGGTACTCATGGCATCCCAGGAAACCAAATTGAAAATTCTGATTACCACGGATTTATTCACCACGGAAACCAATGGCGTGGTAACGTCGGTGAAAAATCTCTTTAATCAACTGACGGCCAATGGGCACGATGTGCGGATTCTGACCATTTCGGACAGTTTCCATTCCCATAAGGAAGGGGCGGTGTATTATGTCCGCTCGGTGCCGCTGAAGGCGGTGTATCCCGATTTGCGGATGCCTACATCTTATCGCAGCCGTTTGATTCAGGAAATCATCGACTGGAAGCCGGACGTGGTGCACAGTCAGTGTGAGTTCTTTAGCTTCCAGTTTGCTGCCCGGATTTCCCGGATCACCGGCGCGCCCATTGTCCATACTTATCATACTTTGTATGAGCAATATCTGACCTCCTATGTGGTACCCAGCAAGCGGTTGGGAGAGTTTGTGGCGAAGATGTTCTCCCGGAACCGGCTGCGCAATGTGAAAACCCTGGTTGCCCCCACCCTGAAGGTGGAAAATGCTCTTCAAGGGTACGGGCTGCATGCACCCATCAGCGTGGTGCCCAGCGGCATCAGCCTGGAGCAGCACCACCAACGGCTGAGCCCGGAGCAGCGCCGTCAGATGCGCCAATCTCTGGGAATCGGAGAGGATGACCGGGTGATGCTGAACCTGGGTCGGCTGGGGGGCGAAAAAAATCTGGGAGAACTGATGGAACTCTTTGCCCAGGCCCGTCAGCACAATGACAAGCTGAAATTCCTCATTGTAGGAGATGGCCCTGCCAGAGAGGATCTGCAGCGTCAGGCCCAGCGGCTGGGTGTGGCGGAATATGTGATCTTTACCGGTATGGTAGACCCTTCTCAGGTGCAGAATTACTACCAGTTGGGAGATATTTTCGTCAGTGCCTCCACCAGCGAAACCCAGGGCCTGACTTACATAGAAGCTGCTGCCAACGGACTGCCCCTGCTGTGCCGTCAGGATGACTGCCTGGCGGATGTACTCCAGGAGGGACAGAACGGCTACGAGTATACCAGCGCAGAGGAATTCTTACAGGCCATCGACATGGCGATGCACGATACCCAGTGGCGGGAGGCCGCTGCCCGGCGCAGCCAGGAGATTGCCGCCGCCTTTGATAAGAAGGCCTTTGGCGAAGCCATTGAGAATATCTACGAATCGGTGCTGTAACCTTTGACGCACCGTCCGAAACAGGACGGTGCGTTTTGTTCAGAACGAAAGAGGAGAGCGTATGAAAATTGCCAGAATATTTGCGGGGCTGTTTGCCGCCGCCGGACTGGTGCTGATGCTGGGGACAGTGGGACTGTGCCTGGCAAATTTAGATGCCCCGGTGAAAGTGGACCAGATTCCCGAAGGCGCTGTGCAGCGCAGTCAGGAACTGATGGACGCCGTTTCCGATGGAGATTACCAGGCGGTATCTGCGCAGATTTATGGCCAGCCGGATCTGGGCTTCTCCGGGAGTCTGGAGGATGCTGTGAGTGACCGGTTCTGGCAGGCGTATCTTAACAGCCTTTCTTACGAGTTCCAGGGGGACTGCTATGTTACGGATGTGGGTTTTGCCCGCCAGGTTCGCCTTACTGCCCTGGACTTACCGGCAATGGTGCAGGATATGCAGCAGCGCTGCCATGACCTGCTCCAGCAGCGGGTAGAGGCGGCTACGGAGATGGAAGAACTGTATGACGAAGAAAACAACTTCCGTCAGGATCTGATTGACCAGGTGATGGATCAGGCGGTGGAAGAAGCATTGCAGCAGGAACATAAGACGGTTTCTTATGATGTGGTGCTGGATCTGGTGCTGCGGGACGGTCAGTGGTGGGCCGTTCCCAACCAGGCACTGCTGGTCGCTTTGTCCGGCGGCATTGGCTAAGGAGGGGAAACCATGGCGTATCAACCGAAATTTGCGAAAACCCCGGGAAAAGC
>CALXFP010000145.1 GCA_944387615.1 uncultured Oscillospiraceae bacterium
GCATCATACCAGGGTGCGTTGACCCGCAACTCTCCCCTGTCCGCCCGATTGTATTCTTCCAAGGTTAGCTCGTCCCTAAATTCATATGCGCCAAAAACCAGACGGTCACAGTTGCCCGCTTCCGCGGCAGTCCGCAACTTCCCCAGAATGTTATGCCGGATCAAATCATCCGCATCCACGAACCATACGTATTCTCCCCGGGCCTGCTTCAGTCCTGCGTTCCGTGCTGCGGCTACTCCGGCGTTTTCCTGCTCTATTACAACCACATTGGAGAATTTTTCCCCATATTCCCGGAGAATTTCCCCGCTGCCGTCCTGAGAGCCGTCATTGATGCACACAATCTCATATTCCTGGGCAGGGATATCCTGTTCAAGCAAACAATCCAGGCATTGGCGCAAATAGGTTTGTCCATTATATACAGGAACAATCACACTCAGAAACACGAGACTTCACCTCTTTCTGTTTCAAATTATACAATAGTTCTCCTTTTAATGCAACTGCATTTCCCATAACGCAAGGAAAATACCCGCCAGTTTTCCCTTGCTTTCGACATGGGTTTTCGGCTACTGTGTGTTGTGGCAGGTATTCCCCATCTCGCGACAACCAGCCTGGCGCCGCACCGGCTCTCCCCCGGTGCGGCGCAGATTGTTTTCTTCAACTGACGGGAATCAGCAGCATCTGATTGGGTGCCGGTTCATCCTGGAGGTTGTTGGCCTTGCGGATTGCCTCCACCGTGGAGTTGCTGGCTTTGGCAATATCCCACAGCCGATCTTCTCCCGTCCGGCGCAGGATCAGGGACGGACGATTGGGGTCCAGTTTCCGTTGATCCCCCAGAGTCAGGCCGGTGACCATGGGAATCTCCTGCCGGGTAGTGGCAGTCAAATCCAAAGGAAAATCGCATTTTGCGGTGATGGTCCCGTTTCCAATGGCTGTCTGGGCCTCTTCCCCCGGGAAAATCTGGGCGTTCAGATGGGTATCCTCATCGGCGCTTACGCTGTTCTGCCCCTCCCACCGGGCGGAGCCGGCATGAAGCGCACCGTCTTCACCGTAATAGAGCATCTGGAATGCTCCGGGAATTTCCAGCTGCACCTGGTTTTCTTCCTGCTGCTGCCGGGGAAAATCCGGCAGGAATGTAACATCCGCCACCACGTTGGCGTCCGCCGTCACCGACTGCTCCGCGGAAAGAGTCTCCCGCCGGGTATCCAGCACCGCCGGCAGCTGCAGATTCTGGACTTGCAGATTCAGTTCCCGACTGGGACTGTAAGCATCTTCAATCAGATCCAGCATTTGCTTGTCGGTAATCAGATACTGAGCAACAATGCCGCTTTTTGCCCGGATGTGGCCTTCTTCGTCCAGTTCCACTTCCATACTGGTGGGCATCAGCTGCAAATCCACCTGGGCATCGCTGCCGTGTTCGGCTGACAGTTCTGCGTACTGAGAGTATGGCAGCGGGAAATCCCAGCTGTGCAGCTGTCCTTCTTCGCTGCGGTAGAGAATATGCAGATTGGCATTGCCCCGGAATACCGCTTTGTCCGACAGCACCTTCTTGTCCAGTACTTCCGGCGACATCCGGTAGTAGATGATTTTCTCCGGCTGGGGTGCGGAATCCGGCAAAGTCAGCTCTTCATCCACCAGGAAGCTCTTCTCCCCCATCTCCTTGGGCAGGCGGATGGGGTAGGTGCTGCTGAGCAGCTGCACATCCCCGGGAATCTTGTCCGGCTCGTAAACTTCGGCCTCCATAGGCACATAGGCTTCCGCCATGGCCCCCATTCCCGCCCGAACCATAATCTTCCGAGCCGAAACCGATCGGGCGTCTACGAACCGGGGAAGGCACCGGATGCGGATTTTCCCTTCCGGGGCACCGTCGGGCAAATCCCACTTCATCTGAAACGGAATCCAGGCTTCCAGGCATCGCTCGGTACTGCCGTCCTCCGGGGCGTAGAGCACCCAGACCATCATGCCGCCGGAGAAGGAAACGGTGTCGCTGCGCCATTCTTTGCTCCGCAAGATAGCCTGTCCCCAGGAGGCCAGGATTCTTCCAATATCCGGCATGCCGTCAGGCAGCTTGATTTCCTGGGTCTGCTCCCCGCTCTGCATCTCCCGCACCAGGGGATTCAAGCAGGTGCATAGGGTTTTTCCAAAGTTCAGTTCCACGTTGGCTTCACTCCTTATCCCATGTTTGCTGATACAGTATATTCCTGCCGGGACAAGATTATGACCGGTATTTCTGCCGCAGAACCCACAGCCCCAGAATCATCAGCGCTGCGCCGCCGCAGCAGCACAGAAACCAGCTCTCCAAACAATGCCCCACAATCAGCCCCGCCCCGAAGGCCATGATGCAGCACCCGTGCAGATGATTTTTCCGGCACATAAAAACACCCCCTGCTAATCCTATGCAGGGGGTGTTTTGGCTATGACGGTCAGCCGCCCAGGTAGGCCTTCTTCACGTCGTCGGAGCTTGCCAGCTCCGCGCCGGTGCCGCTGAGGGTGATCTTGCCGGTTTCCAGGACGTAAGCCCGGTCGGCGATTTGCAGAGCTTTCCGGGCGTTCTGCTCCACCAGCAAAATGGTGGTGCCTGCCTTATGCAGCTCTTTGATAATGGCAAAAATCTGATCCACCAGAATGGGGGCCAGGCCCATGGAGGGTTCGTCCAGCATCATCAGCTTCGGGTGGCTCATCAGTGCCCGGGACATGGCCAGCATCTGCTGCTCGCCGCCGGACAGGGTTCCGGCAATCTGCTTGCGCCGCTCTTTCAGCCGGGGGAAGTAGTTGAATACCATCTCCAGGTCAGCCTGGGACACTTCCTTGTTGATATAGGCGCCCATCTCCAGGTTTTCCTGCACGCTCATCTGCAGGAAAATCCGCCGTCCTTCCGGAACATGGGCAAGACCGGTGCGCAGAAGCTTATAGGCATCCACATGGGTGATATCCTGGCCGCAGAAGGTAATGGAGCCGCTGCGGGGGTGCATCAGGCCGGACACGGTTTTCAGGATGGTGCTTTTGCCGGCGCCGTTGGCACCGATCAGGGCCACGATTTCTCCCTCGCCCACTTCAAAGGACACGCCCTTGATAGCATGGATGGCGCCGTAGTAGACGTGCATATCTTCGATTTTCAGCATCAGGCATCGCCCTCCTCTCTGCCAAGGTAAGCTTCAATCACCGCTGGGTTCTGGCGGATTTCCTCCGGGGTGCCCTTGGCAATGATCCGGCCGTAGTTGACCACGGCGATGGCTTCGCAGACATTCATCACCAGGTTCATATCGTGCTCAATCAGGAAAATGGCAATATGGAAGGTATCCCGGATGCGCCGGATCTGGTGCATCAGCTCGGTGGTTTCGCTGGGGTTCATACCGGCAGCAGGCTCATCCAGCAAAATGATGGAAGGGTTGGTAGCCAGCGCCCGGACGATTTCCAGCCGGCGCTGAACGCCGTAGGGCAGGCTGCCCGCCTTTTTATCCGCCACGTCTGCCAGGCCCATAAAGTCCAGCAGTTCCATGGCCTTCTCGTTGGCCTTTTTCTCCGCCTTATAGTAAGACGGCAGGTGCAGCAAGGATGACAGGAAGGAGCACTTGATTTCGTTATGCATGCCCACCTTCACGTTATCCAGGGCCGTCATGTCCGTAAACAGGCGGATGTTCTGGAAGGTACGAGCAATTCCCAGCTTGTTGACCTTATGAGTGGTCATACCCTTGGTATCGATACCGTTAATCAGAATGGAGCCACGGGTGGGCTGGTACACCGAGGTCAGCAGGTTGAAGATGGTGGTCTTGCCTGCGCCGTTGGGGCCGATGAGGCCGGAAATCTCGGTGGGGCCGATGGTAATGTTGAATCCATCCACCGCCGTCAGGCCGCCAAAGTCAATGCCCAGATTCCGGACATCCAGCACCGGCAGCTTATCCTTATCCTGTTCCCGCAGCAGGTTGTAGGTGGGAACCTTCAGCATCTTTCTGGAATACTCATTCATTGGTCCCCGCCTCCTTTCTCTTGAAGATGCGGCTTGCCTTATCCGTCACCACGGACAAGACCTCCTTAACCTTGGGCGACCAGGTGCACAGCATCACCACAATCAGCACCAC
>CALXFP010000146.1 GCA_944387615.1 uncultured Oscillospiraceae bacterium
TGGAAAATGACGACGATTGGTATTCCTATGTCCGGCGCTGGTATGTTGACAAAACCACCAATGACAAGATTTACATGGAATACGAAAGCTATGTCACAGGGCCAGAGGATTGCACTTCTGCCCAGGATGTGGCGGATATGCAAGTCGGCAGCGCGAATTTCCCGGATGCCGTGCAGCGCATGGAAATCAACGGCTGTCCGGCCTCCGCTTTGGAATATGACGGAAACGCAACTGTGGCCTGGGCTGCCGGGGATGGGCAGAAAGGAACGGTTTTCTCCCTCTACAGCCAGGATTTTACCGCAGCGGAATTGGTAGAAATCGCAAAGAGCGTCCAGGCGTTCTAACGGCTCGAACACCACAATGCCCACCGGCATATCTTGCCGGTGGGCTTCATTATACAAAAAGTTTCGAGGCGATAACGCAGTGTCGTGATTGCCTCGGATATTTTGGTTGCATCAAGGTCATTCCCTGCTAAAGCGGAAGCGTTTCCCACAATGGATAGGTCACCGTAGGCGAAAATCAATCTCTTCCCCTAATCAAGGAAGTCACGATTCCTTGATTGGCAGCCATAACTCACAACGATAAGGTGTGCCGTTGTGAAACTCTGCTTTGCCGCCGTGGGCCGCGGCAATCTGGGCTACCAGCCGCAAACCGGTGCCATGGGCAGCGCCGCCGTCCGATTCCAAAGGCTGATATGAGACAGTTTCCTTTGAAGCGGTTACCGTTCCGCCTTCTACCCAAAGAAGAATCCACCTGTCCGCCCTCCTGGCTCCCAAACGGATGAGACAGCCAGGACTGTTGTGCCGTACACAGTTGGTAAGCAGATTGTTCACCGCACGACGAAGAAGATAAGGATCTGCGTTTATCTCCGGCAGCGGTGTTTCCGGCAAGTCGATTTCAAAATCAGCTTCTGTCCCCATTCCGCCATTGAGAAAGTCCGCTCCGATTTGCCGCAAGAACGTTTCCGGTCGCAGGAGTTCCTTTCGCAGTGCCTGCATTTCACAATCCAAGCGCATGGTCAGATTCAAATCGTTGACCAAATCCCGAATGACCTGACTCTGTGATCGGATGGCGGATGCCTTCTGTCTGTACAGTAAATTTATATCCGGCGCATCTTCCAGTTGTGCGGCGTAACCCATCACCACAGAAAGCGGCGTGCGGATATCGTGGGAAACGCCGTTGATCCAATTTGAACGGGCGGCATCCCGTATCTGCTGATCTTGGTGGAACCATCGACCTACCACCAACCAGGCAAGTCCCAGTACACTGCCCAGTGCCAGCAGGAAAATACCGACAAACCAGATAGGTGTCTGAAGCAGGTCCTGAGTATTCATCGCAATATCATGTTTCCAGACACTTCCTCTGGGGGAACCCGCCACCAGCAGCCCGTCGGGACGCACCCAGCATTGGACGGGATAGTCTTCCAAATACCACCGGGTAAAAGAGGCCACATCCGTAAGCGTGAACTGCTCCGGAATATCCTCCGGTTTGCGCAGGGACCACACCACCTGTCCCTGGGGATTCAGCAGCATCATCCAGTGGTCTTCCTCCAGCAAATTCTCTCCGGTAAAGGTGTAGTTTTTTCCATCCCAGGTTAACGCCTTGGAGTACTCCTTCATAGGTACATTCCAGTCTTGTCCTCCATCAGAAATATAGCAGCCAAAGGCGAACCATCCCAGCAAGGTAATCCCAAAAATCAGCAGTGCTGAGACGGTCACCAGCATGGCTCCTTTTTGCAACCCCCGCAATTTCATTGTCCTTCCCCCCGTTTCAGCCGATAACCCAATCCCCGCACCGTCAGCAAAAATTGGGGATGGGAGGGGTCTTCCTCTATTTTCTCCCGCAGACGCCGGATGTGCACCATGAGCGTATTCTCATAACCCACCAAAGGGCCATCCCACAGGGCGGCGCACAAAGTATCGATGGTGACAATGTTTCCTCTGGCCTCCCAAAGCTTTTTCAGCAAGGTAAATTCCTTGGCAGTCAGGGAAACTTCTCTGCCATTTCGGTGAACGGTACACTTGCCCCAGTCGATTTTGACATTTCCCAAGGAAGAAAGCGCAGACGTTTCCCGATAGACTCGCCGCAGTACCGCCTTCAATCGAAGCAGCAGCTCTTGGGGAAGAAACGGCTTGGTGATGTAGTCGTCCGCTCCCAGTCCCAGCCCCCGAAGTCTGGCTTCGTCTTCATCTCGAGCGGAAAGGAAGATCACCGGCACATCCCGAATTTCCCGGAGTTTACCGAAAAGAGAAAACCCGTCTCCATCCGGAAGCATCACATCCAACAATACCGCATCCGGCACTGCGCAGCGAAACCGCTCCAGGGCTTGGGCACAGGAAAGCGCTGCATCTGTCTCATAGCCCTCCTGGGTCAGAATTTCTTTTACCATTTTCTGAAGAGCCGGCTCGTCATCCACAATGAAAATACGGTAAGCCATAGCGCCCGCCTCCTTTGCCTTTAACTGCCACCATTATAAGAAAACCGCCTCTCTTTGTCCAGACAGGCTGCTTGAATTTCAGGTAAACGTAAGGAAGGCTTCATCGGTCTGTAAGGCAGATGCAGTATTCTGGATGACGCAAGGAGGTTTTACCATGAACATTATCGAAACCCATGATTTATGCAAGCAATATGGAAATGCCATGCGGGTGTCCCACCTGGACTTAAACGTACCGGAAGGCAGCGTCTATGGTTTCCTTGGCCCAAACGGAGCGGGAAAGTCTACTACGTTGAAAATGATTTTGGGCTTGGTACGTCCCACAGCAGGAAGCATTCAGGTGTTGGGTAACAACATGGACAACCAGCATCGCCTGGCAGTGCTGCGACAGGTTGGGAGCCTGATTGAAAGTCCCAGTTACTACGGGCATCTTACCGGCGAGGAAAATTTACGCATTGTCCAGACCCTTCGGGGAGTGCCGGAAAAGAACATTCGGGAAGTCCTGCAAATTGTCCGTCTGGACGGTCAGCGTGGAAAGAAGGTCGCCCACTATTCCCTGGGGATGAAACAGCGTTTGGGTCTGGCGGCGGCGCTGCTGGGTTATCCCAAACTGCTGATTCTGGATGAGCCAACCAACGGCCTGGACCCAGCTGGCATCCAGGAGATGCGGGAACTGATTCGGGACTTGCCTGGGCGGTTTGGCATGACAGTGGTGGTTTCCAGCCATCTGCTCAGCGAAATCGACCAAATGGCAGACCATGTGGCCATCATTCGAGAAGGAGAACTGGTATTTCAGGATTCACTGCAAGTTCTTCATGGCCGCAGCAGTCATCACCTGGCACTGCGAACCACCAACAACGCCGTTGCCCGAAGCCTTCTGTCAGAAAAGTCCCTGGACTGCCAGGAAGAAGATGGATTCCTCATTCTTCCTATTTTGTCTGACGAAATTACCGGCAAAATCACTTATTTCCTGGTAAAAAATCACTTGGTGGTTCTTCGGCTGGAGGAGCGGCAAAAGAGCCTGGAGGATATCTTCTTGGAACTGACGGGAAGGGCGGTGAGCCTGTGAAATTACTGGGACTGGAATTTTACAAATGCCGCCGACGGAAAATTGTCCTGGTGTGCGCCGCAATGCTGGCGGTGGAGCTGATCTGGATGGGCGTTTTTTTGACCCGTCAGGATGCGGAGAATTTGCAGCAGGGCTGGATGCTTCTGCTTTACAACCTGACAATTGTAGACGCCATTGTCCTCCCCCTAAGCGTCGCCACGCTGGCCAGCCGGAATTGCGAGCTGGAACATAAAGGCGGTACCTGGAAGCTTTTGGAAACCATGATCCTGCCGGGAAGGCTTTACACGACGAAGCTTTGCTGGGGCGCCCTGGTGTTGGCACTGCTTCTGATGATACGTGCGGGCCTCTTCTTGGCGGTAGGTGTGTACAGCCAGTTTCCCGGCCCGATTCCTTGGGGGCAGATGGGATTGTTTACCTTTGTTTCCTGGGCGGTGTCCATGATGGTATATGCCCTCCAGCAGGGTCTTTCCCTTCGATTTGTCAACCAAGCAGCGGCCCTGGTATGCGGTATCTCGGGAAGCTTTCTGGGGCTCCTGTCCATGCTATTTCCCGCATGGCTGAAACGGTG
>CALXFP010000147.1 GCA_944387615.1 uncultured Oscillospiraceae bacterium
TGGACACCGGCAGCGGCGGCTTCTTCGGAAACGTAGTCCACCAGGTCGTGAACGTGGAGCACGTTGCCGGCGGCGAATACGCCAGGGATGCTGGTTTCCAGGGATTCGTTCACCGCGGGGCCGTTGGTTACCGGGTTGATGGTGACCCCGGCGCTGCGGCTCAGTTCGTTTTCCGGAATCAGACCGCAGGACAGAAGCAGCGTATCACAGGGGTAGTGTTCTTCCGTGCCGGGAATGGGCTTGCCGTTTTCCACCCGGGCCAGGGTGATGCCTTCCACCCGCTCCTTGCCCTGAATGTCCACCACGGTGTGGCTCAGTTTCAGGGGGATGCCGAAATCGTCCAAGCACTGAACGATATTTCGTTTCAAACCGCCAGAGTAGGGCATCAGCTCGGCAACCACATGGACTTTGGCCCCTTCCAGAGTCATACGCCGGGCCATAATCAGGCCAATGTCGCCGGAACCCAGGATTACCACATTCCGACCGGGCAGGTAGCCTTCCATATTCACCAGCCGCTGGGCGGTGCCTGCGGTGTAAATGCCGGCGGGACGGAAGCCGGGGATGTTCAGTGCGCCCCGGGGACGTTCCCGGCAGCCCATGGCCAGAATCACGGCCTTGGGATGAATCTGGAACAGGCCGTCCTCGGCGTTCATGGCGGTAACGGTTTTGTCCGGTGCCAGATCCAGCACCATGGTTTTCAGTTTGTAGGGAATCTGCAGCTGCTTTACCTGGTCAATGAACCGTCCGGCATACTCCGGGCCGGTCAGCTCTTCCTGGAAGGTGTGCAGGCCGAAGCCGCTGTGGATACACTGGTTCAGAATGCCGCCCAGCTCGTTGTCCCGTTCCAGAATCAGGATGCTTTCCACACCTGCGTTTCGGGCAGCAACTGCTGCGGCCAGTCCGGCGGGGCCGCCGCCGATGATGACAAGATCATATTCTTTCATAGCGGAGCCTCCTTACAGGGAATCTTTGTTGGTGCCCACAATGAGCTTGGAGTTGCCACCGGACTTGGTGACCTGATCCATGGGGATTCCCAGTTCCCGGGACAGAATTTCCATGACCCTGGGACTGCAGAATCCGCCCTGGCACCGGCCCATGCCTGCCCGGGTGCGGCGCTTGACACCGTCCAGGCTCCGGGCGCCGGGGGTGCGGTGGATGGCGTCCACAATCTCGCCTTCGGTGATGGTCTCGCAGCGGCAGATCACGTTGCCGTAGGCGGGATTTTCCCGAATCAGAGCGGCGTGGGCTTCCGGGCTCAGAGCCTTGGGGTCCAGGATGCCCTTGCGGGTACCGTCAAAGTCGGGGTTATCCTCCAGATGGAGAATGCCATTAACAATATCCGCAACCATCACGCCAATGGCGGGGGCGCTGGAAAGGCCCGGAGATTCAATGGCGGCGCAGTCCACAAAACCGGGGGCGATTTCTCCGATGAAGAACTCGTGGCGGGCTTCATGGGCACGCAGACCGGCGAAGCTGGTGATGGTCTGCCGCAGAGGCAGGTTCTTCACCGCAATGCCGGACTTGCTGCGCACGTCGTCCAGTCCTGCCTGGGTGGTGGCGGTGCCATCCTTATCCTCTATGTCAATGGCGGTGGGGCCCACAATGGTGTTGCCGTGTACTGTGGGGGCAACCAGAACGCCCTTGCCGTATTTTCCGGGAAGCTGGAAGATGGTGTTTTTCACAAATCCCTGGGTTGCCCGGTCCAGCAGGAAGTAATCACCCCGCCGGGGGGTAATGGTCATGGTTTCGGAAGATACCATGTTGTGAATCTTGTCGGAGTAAACGCCGGCGGCGTTGACAACGGCTTTGGTTTCCAAGGTGCCTTTAACGGTGACAACCTTCCAGCCACCGTCAATTTTCTGCACATCGGTCACTTCACTGTCAAACTGGAACTGAACGCCGTTCTTGGCTGCATTTTCCGCCAGGGCGAAGGTCAGGCCGAAGGGACAGACGATGGCGCCGGTGGGGGCATAGAGGGCGGCCACGGCATTGTCGGAGATGTTGGGCTCCATGGCCCGCAGGGCGTCCCGCTCCAGAATCTGCAGCTGTTCTACGCCGTTTTTCAGGCCGTTTTCATACAGCGCCATCAGCGCCGGACGGTCTTCTTCGCTCATCATGACCACCAGAGAGCCGTTGTTTTCATAGTGGAAATCCAGCTCTTTGGCAAGCTTCGGCATCATCCGGCTGCCCTGGACATTGAGCTTTGCCATCAGGGTGCCATGCTTGGCGTCATAGCCAGCATGAACAATGGCGGAATTGGCTTTGGAAGTTCCGCAGCACACGTCCTCGGCACGCTCGACAACCAGAAGCTTTCCCTTTTTGCGGGACAGTTCCCGGGCAATGGCGCAGCCGGAGACACCTGCGCCGATTATGATTACATCATACACGAAACGACCACTCCTTTCATCGATGAAGAAAAACCGGGCTTACCCCCTCCCGACAGGAACGCAGGGCAGCCCGGTGTGCAGTTCCTCACGCCGGGGCCATGAATCCGGGAATCCACAGCCGCCGGCTCAGAGGAAGAATAGGGTTACCAGGGAATGATTTGGTACAGCAGCACAGCAACGATACCGCCCAGGATGGGTCCCAGCAGAGGAACGATAGCGTAATCCCAGTGGGAGGAGCCTTTGCCCTTAATGGGCAGCAGAGCGTGGGCGATACGGGGGCCAATGTCACGGGCGGGGTTCAGAGCGTAGCCGGTCAGGCCGCCCAGAGACATACCGATGGATACGATGACGCCGAAGACCAGGAAGTTGCCCTGAGCACCGTTGAGGCCAGCCACCTGACCCATGCCCTTGATGGCAAAGACCAGAACGAAGGTGGCGATGGCTTCGCAAATCAGGTTGCGGCCCTTGTTGGGGATGGAAGCGCCGGTGGAGAACACGCCCAGCTTGGTGCCGGGATCTTCTGTAGCATCAAAGTGATCCTTGAACATGATGTAGACCAGGCAGGCACCGACGAAGGCACCGGCGAACTGGGCAATGATGTAGCCGGGAACCAGCCCCCAGGCCAGGGTGCCGTCCAGAGCCAGAGCGATGGTAACGGCGGGGTTAAAGTGGGCACCGGAAGCGGCACCGAAGATAAAGGCGGGCAGCATAACCGCAAGGCCCCAGGCAAAGGTGATCTGGATGGAGCCGGCGCCCTTCATGCCGGACTTATTCAGCGTGACGTTGGCAACAACGCCGTCGCCCAACAGGATCAGAAGCATCGTACCGATAAATTCCGCAATGTATGGTAACATAAGAATATCCTCCTTTATTCCTCGTTGTGTTGAATGAATTTCCGATCAGAATGGGCTTTTGCGAATCAGTCTTTCTTTGCCCAGCCGTAGGCGGACTTGACAGCCTTCTTCCAATGCTTGACCCGGGTTTCCCGCTCCTCGGCAGGAATGGACGGCTCGAAGGTGCGGTCGATGGCCCAGTTCTTGATAACGTCTTCCTTGCTGGCCCAGTAGCCAACAGCCAGACCTGCCAGATAGGCAGCGCCCATGGCGGTGGTCTCTACGCAGCGGGGACGCTGAACGGGAGCGTCGATCAGATCGGCCTGGGTCTGCATCAGGTAGTTGTTGGCGGAAGCGCCGCCGTCAACCTTCAGAGCAGCCAGCTCAATGCCGGAGTCGGCCTTCATGGCCTGCAGAACGTCGTTGGTCTGGTAGCACAGGCTGTCCAGGGTGGCCCGGATGATGTGATACTTGTTGACACCACGGGTCAGGCCCACGATGGTGCCACGGGCGTACTGATCCCAGTAAGGAGCGCCCAGACCGGTGAAGGCGGGAACCACATAGCAGCCGTTGGTATCCTTGACCTTCAGGGCCATGTACTCGGAGTCGGGGGAGGAGTCGATCAGCCGCATCTCGTCACGCAGCCACTGAATGGCGGCACCGGCAACGAAGATGGAGCCTTCCAGTGCGTACTCGACCTTGCCGTCCAGGCCCCAGGCGATGGTGGTGACCAGACCGTTATTGCTGAATACGGGCTTTTCGCCGGTGTTCATCAGCATGAAGCAGCCGGTACCGTAGGTGTTCTTGGCTTCGCCGGGGGTGAAGCAGGTCTGGCCGAA
>CALXFP010000148.1 GCA_944387615.1 uncultured Oscillospiraceae bacterium
TCTCTTTTGACCGATCCGAAGGCCAGAGCGCTGCTGAAGCAGCTGGAGGAACAAACGTGAGTGAACTGGAGGAAAAGCTGGGTTCTATCCTCTCCAATCCACAAATGATGCAGCAAATCATGTCCATGGCCCAAGCCATGGGTCAAGCGCAGTCCGAAGAGCCGCAATTTTCGGATGTCTCCGCCCAGCCGGAGACATCCCTGCCGCAACTCCCTCAAATTGATCCGGGTATGCTACAAATGCTCGCCGGATTTGCACAGCAAAACAATGTGGATCAGAATCAACAGACGCTGCTGCAGGCCCTTTCCCCTTACTTAAGTCATAACCGGGTAGAAAAGCTGGAACGGGCCATGCGCGCCGCCAAAATGGCCTCGCTGGCATCCACATTTTTAAATGCCGGAGGCTTACAAAGTCTGATTGGGAGGTGAATTCATGTATAATCGCTATATCCCCCAGCCTGACGGCAGTTTTCGTCGAAAGCAGGTTTCGGATATGCAGGCAAATTCTGCCAAGCCGATGACACCAAAATCCCCTCCCAATCAGCAGCCGCAAAGGCAAGAGCCGGTTCCTGCCGCCGTTTCAAACCGCCCCCGAAACGGACAGCCATCTCCTGCCCATCGTCCCACTCACAACACTTCCTCTTCTCCACGCCGTCAGGAACACCGCCAATATGCGTCCCCGTCTGTACCGGTAGGGTCGTTTTTCCGGCAGCTGCTGCCTAAGGATTTCTGCACGGAGGATTTGATCGTTGTTCTGCTTCTTCTGCTGATGGCAGGAGACTCCCAGAAAGATCAGAATTCTGCACTGCTGACTTTGGCTCTTTATCTGTTTCTGTAAAAATACGTTGCTTTGCGTCGAATGAACTGATATAATGGTGGGCAATCTACAGTGGGAGGTTGCCCTGTGATAACACTAGAAAAGCAAGGATTGAAAAAGCGAATCGCTGCTGCCGCCGTATGTTTGCTGATGGCTGCAGCGATCGTATGTCATTATCTCTTCTCCGACTGGTGATTTTACTGGAAAGTTCCCCCCCAGGAAGAAGCCCTTCGTCTGCAGCTGGTGGAAACAGCGGAGCAGTATCTGGGCTATAACGAAGCAGACGGCAGTCACAAAGCCATCTTGAACATCTACAACAGCCACGAACCGCTGGCTGTGGGATATGTGGTGCAGGATACGGACAGCTGGTGCTCCACCTTTGTCAGCGCAATGGCGATTGAATGCGGTTTGACGGACATCATTCCCACCGAATGCGGCTGTGAACGTCACATCGGTCTGTTCCAGAAAATCGGCCGCTGGGAAGAAGATGACGGTGCCGTTCCCCTGCCTGGAGATTTGATTTTTTACGACTGGGATGCAAAAGGTTTCGGTGACTGTACAGGCTGGTCTGACCATGTGGGTATTGTAGTGGGTACCAAATGGCCTTTCGTGAAAGTAATCGAAGGAAACAAGGACGACGCCGTAGGCTACCGATATATCCTTCTGAATGACATGCACATCCGTGGATATGCCATGCCGGATTACGCAAGTCTGGCCAATTCTTCTGACCAATCATAAATTTGTGGAGGCGACTGCTGTCGCCTCCACTTTTCTGCTTATGCATTACTGTTGTCCCCGATGGGAAAGGTAACATCTCCAACCGTAAGGCTTTCCATATCCTCCAAGGGAATAATCTGGTCAAAAACCTTGCCTTTCACGCCGATGGTTTTTCCCTCCTCAGCTGCTAAGGAACCGCCGGAGACAGTCAAGTCCAGAACGGTGCCATCCTTCTTGGTCAAAAGCACCGCAATGTTTTCCTGATAACGCTCACTTTCACGTTTGTCTTCTTCGGGCAGTTTTCCGCTTTCCGCATTGCTCCACTGCACTTGGGAATCCACTTCATAGGCAACGCTGATTGCCAGGGGGGAAAGGCGAATTTCTGTGATGGTAAAATTCAGGCCATCCTGAGAAAAGGTCTCTCCGCCACCCAAATGAATGGACGCATCCTCATAGGCAATGTCAAAGCGGAATTTCCAACTTCCCTCTAAAACAGGAAATCTCTCCTTTGCGGTATCATCATAACAGAAAAGGTCATGGAACTGGGCTGTGACCTTCCCCTGATTCACCGGTTCGTCAGAACTGAATACCGTGACATACTGGATCTCCGCATCTCCCGGTACTGTGTCTACAAAGTAAGCGGTACCACGCCCGCCCTTACCGTAAGACGTGCAGTCAAACGATCCTGACAGCAGATGATTCGCTGTCACACCTTCCGGCAGCAAGGGCGTCCCATCATCCCGGCGGATGGTATAAACCATGCAGATATTATATTCATCCCCAATCACGGCATCTGCCTGAATGGTAACGCCGTTGTCTGTATCAGAAGCTCCTATGGGGTGACCAATGTTATCAATCACCTCTGTTTGGGCAACGCTGCCGCCAAAGGTGGGAGCCAGAAGCTCTGACAGCGGTGTGGGAATGCCTGCCGCCTCTGCCGTAACCGTCAGCGCACAAACCAAGCAGGCTGCGGCTGCTGCAATTTTACTCAGGTGCATCCATTTACGCTCCGGCTTTCTCCGGACTGCTGCAGCAGCGGCCTTGGCAGCAATTTGTGCCTTCTGCTCCGTGGTATAGGACAGGTAATTGTAGAAATCCTGATAGTCTTTCATTTTATGCATATCCATATTCCTCCAAATAAGGTTTTAGTTTTTCCCGACCTCTTGCCAATTGTGTGTGCACGGTTGCCGTGGGAATCCCAAGAATTTGTCCAATCTCCGATACCTGATAGCCTTCGTAGTAAAACAGGTAGATCACAGTTCGGTAAGCTGTGGGCAGCCGATTGACCGCTTCCAACACTGAACCGTCCTTTGCTTCGGGGGCCGGTATCTCCATACAGGTATCCAGGCTGCATTTCCGTTTCCGCCAAGGACTTTTCAGCAAGTCCTTACAGGCATTGGATGCCATCCGCAGAACATAGGCTCGCTCATGCTCCGGCGAGTCAAACTCTATCGGCTGGGTCAGCAGTTTGACAAACACGGTTTGGCAAATATCCTGAGCATCATCGGTACTCTTTAAATAGGTGTAGCTAAGTCGGAGAATGGCATCGGAATAGTCCTTTGCCAATCGCTCCGCTTGTTGTGTGATATCCATTGATTCAACTCCTTTGAGGCGCCTTCAATCAGGATACGATTTTGCCTTGCGGAAACTTTCATGGATTGCAGAATTTCAAAAAATTTCCCACGGAAAGCAGAATCCTCGCTTTCCGTGGGAAATCAAAACACAATATCAATCTTCCATACTGCGCAGCTGCTTCAATTCCCGCAGCCGACGTTTTACCTCCCCAAGCAGAGGAAGCAGTCCCGCCAGGTTCAGCAGCATCACAAGGCCCAGCAGCCCCCAAAACCACAATGCCCGTTGTTCGTAAAGCAGCACAAACAGCAACAGTCCCGTCACGACGATTCGCATCACACAGGCCTTTGCCACCTGCTTCAATGCACGGCTGCACTGTTCTTCCCGCTCATAAAGGTCCATTTCCGGAGCTTCGGGCAAATTTGGATTCTCGTTTTCCATCATTTTCCCAGGAATCCTACTTTTTTGTAGACCTTCCGCAGGGTCTTTTCCGCAACGTAGCTGGCTTTCTCTGCGCCATTGCGGTAGACACTTTCCAGATATGCCTTGTCCTTCAGCAAGCGGTTGGTTTCCTCCCGGATGGGGCGCAGGGTCTCCACCACAGCCTCGCCTACAGCGGGTTTGAACTTGCCGTAACCGCATCCGGCAAATTCCTGCTCAATCTGCTCAAAGGTTTTGCCGGTGCAGGCAGCATAAATGGTCATCAGGTTGGATACACCGGGCTTGTTTTCCCGGTCAAAACGGACACAGTTCTCCGTATCGGAGTCGGTGATGGCCCGCTTGAACTGGCGCATAATGGTCTCCGGCGTGTCCATCACCAGCACGCGGCCGGTGTCCTCATTTTCAGACTTGGACATCTTGGCGCTGGGGTTGGTCAGGCTCATAATTCTGGC
>CALXFP010000149.1 GCA_944387615.1 uncultured Oscillospiraceae bacterium
GGCAACATCACCCCCATCGGCGCTTCCGCCAACATCACCGCCATCGGCATTCTCCGCCGGGAAGGCTACGAAGTGGCAAACAAGGATTTCTTCCGCATCGGTATCCCCTTCACCCTGTCCGCTGTGATTCCTGCCTATATTTATATCTGGCTGGTTTACGGCGTATAAAATCGGTAAAAAATGATTCCCGCAGCGTAAGCTGCGGGAATTTTCTATTCATCCAGCATCCGGTAGCCGACGCCCAATTCGTTGGTGACGTAGCGATTATCCCCCGGGCGGCAGCCCAGTTTCTTGCGGATGTTGGCCATATTCACCTGGAGTTTTTTGATGCTGCCATCGTCCATGGCCCCCCAGATGGAGCGGATAATGGCGGAATAGGTCATCACTTTTCCGGTGTGCTGACTCAGCAGGGCCAGGATGTTGAATTCCGTCTGGGTCAGATGCACCAGCTTTCCCCCCACGGTAACCTGCCGGCGGTCATAGTCAATCAGCAGATCATCCACCGCAAAGGTGCCGCTGGAGGCGGCGGCCTCAAGCCGGTGCCGGCTTACCCGCAGGGCGGCCCGGACCCGGGCCAGCAGCTCGGCGGTGCCGAAGGGCTTGGTAATGTAGTCATTGGCTCCCAGATCCAGGGCGGAAACCTTGTCCTGTTCCTCGCTCCGGGCAGAAAGCACCAGAATGGGCACCATACTGTCCTGACGGACTACCCGGATAAATTCCTCCCCGTCCAGGTCCGGCAGACCCAGATCCAGCACCACCAGATCCGGCATGTGGGAATTTACCATCAGCATTCCCTGCCGGCAGCGCTGGGCAGTAAGCACCTGAAAATCGTTGGCCTCCAGAATAGCCTGGATAAAGCTGGCAATGTTGTGGTCATCCTCCACAACCAGAACTTTGTATTTATTATTCGACACGGTTTTCTTCCTCCATTTCCAGTGCAAAATAGAATGCCGCACCGCCTTGGGGACGGTTCTGGGCGTAAATCCGGGAGCCATGGGCCCGGACAATGGTGTCGCAGACGCTTAATCCGATGCCCATGCTGCTGCGGCTGGTGTCCGTAGGGGCCTGGCCGGACAGCTGGGTGGTAAACAGCTGGCCCATCCGCTGGGGGTCAATGCCTTTGCCGTCATCTTCCACCCGGAAAATGGCCTGGCTGCCTTTCACATCCACGTTCAGCCACAGATGCTGCATACCCTCTCCGTGAAGCACCGCATTTTCCAAAAGATTCATCAGCACCTGCTCCATGAGCATAGCATCCATGGGAATCAGAATGAACTCTTCCGGCAGCGTAACCTCTACCGGCTGGTTGGGATAGTGCTTGTAAAATTTCACCAGCACATCGTCGATCAGCTCTTCCAGCACCGTGCTTTTCATTTTCAGCTGCACCGTGCCGGAATCAATCCGGGTGATGGAGAGCAGATTCTCCACCATCCGCACCAGCCACTGGGCATCGTTGGAGACCCCTTCCAGCATTTGCAGGTGTTTCTCCCGGGAGAAGGAATCGTAATTTTCCCGCATGGCCGAGCAGGCACCGTAAATGGCGGTCAGGGGGGTGCGCAGATCGTGGGATACTGCCCGGAGCAGATTGCCCCGCATCCGTTCGGTCTCCGCTTCGGCCTTCAGCTTTTCCTGGCGTTTCAGCTGGGTGGTCAGGGTGCCGGTCATTATGGCCACCACCAGCATCACCACAGCAGAGGCAATGCACTCCGGAGAAATCAGATCAAAGGCCCAGTACGGGTAAGTAAAAGCAAAATTCACCGCCAGCACACTGACCAAGGAAGCGGCAATCCCCCAGAAATATCCCTGGGTGCGCCAGGAGACCAGAAATACCCCCAGCACAAAGATCATGGGCGTCAATGTCTGGGTGTCAAATAGTTTTTGTAAAAACAGAATTGTGAAGAATGTCACCAAGAGCGTGACCAAGGTAAAAAGTCCGTCATAAAACGTTCCCTTTGAAATTTTCATATCATCCAATAGGAAAGACCCATTGTTCACCTCCCTTTCCGAAATTAGATACCCAATGAGAAAACGGTAGAAATTACCGCGGGAATATGTTATATTGAATCTTACAGTAACAGAAATCTGGGCTATACCAGAAAGAACCAGGATTTGGAGGCAGAAATATGTACCAGATCAATGATCGTTATGTAAGACCATTAAAAGCCCAATGGCTCAGAAGAATGTACAATACCCCATTCCAGTACAGAGAAAACCTGCAGATCTGGCGAGGAAACAATGCAACGGTTCTACCTCTGAGGGGAGCAGAACCTGGGGCTTCGGTTTTATTTGGATACGGCGGTGTGACAGATGAAAATGGCGTGTATGTTCCATTATCCGGAATAGAAACCCGGATTATGGGGGACTACCCTGTGGAGCACAAAGAATACCGGGATGAGAAGGTGGTATTCTGCGGCTATCTGATAAACCATTGGGGACATTTTCTGGTGGAAGCTGTTACCAGACTGTGGTATGCCCTGGAAGCGGAGCAGAATGTGGATAAGTATGTCTTTTTCCTGGAAGAAGGAGAACAGCGGGAAATCAAAGGCAATTACCGGCGTTTTTTTGAGCTGCTGAAGATCTGGGACAAATTGGAGATTATTTCTGTTCCTACCACTTACCGGGAGGTCATTGTTCCGGAGATTGGGTTCCGGTGCATGCAGTGGTACAGCCCTCAGTTCCTGCGCATTTTTGATACCATTGCCCAGAATATTGCGGCAGATCCCCACTGGGAACAGCCGGAGAAAATCTTCTTTACCCGAAGCCAGTTTGCCAAGGGAAACAACTTTGATTTCGGCATGGACTGTCTGGACAACTATTTCAGCCGCAATGGCTACCAGGTTCTGGCACCGGAGAAGCTGACGCTGGATCAGATGATCTATTGCATTCGGGGAGCCAAAGAAGTGGCTGTCATTTCCGGTTCGGGCCAGCACAATATGCTCTTTGCCCGGGACGGGCAAAAGCTGACCATTGTGGAACGATTGGTAATCAATATAGACTATCAGGTAAGCGTCAACCAGATGCGGCAGCTGGATGTTACCTATATTGATGCAAACTACCATCTGTATACCGTGGATACCGTTGGCCCGTTGATGCTGGGCTACAATCACCTGCTGGAGCAGTTTACCCGGGATCGGAATTTGCTGCCCCCGGACCCCTATTATGCGTCAGAAGGTTTCCGCATCCGCTGCTTCAAGCAGTATATGCGCTCTTATCGGGACAACTATCGATACCGCTGGCATATGGAGAGCTGGTATCCGGAAATCGCAGATTCTCTGTACGAGGCATATCAGGACTGCTATCCCTGCTTTCAGGAATATCTGGATGGAAACAGACCCATTTTCCCGGAACAATATTTTCAGCTGCACTACATCAAACAGTTTATCAAGCGGCTGTTGGGCAGGGCCTGATGCCAACCATTGTACCATATTTTTTGAAAAAAGGCACCCGGCAGCAAAAAATTTGTCAAAAAATCCGGGTAAGGATACGGATAAGATTTTTTGCCGAAGGAAAAACCGGGATACAGAAATGGAGAAAAAATCTTGGGACTTCCCCGAAAATATTTCACAAAATCCAGAGAGAAACATAGTGAAATATTTTGATTTTACCGACTTTAACATGGAAAAACAGAACATGGCCTGCAATATTTACACAGTCATATAACCATATAACACAATAAAATAACAGTAAAAAGAAGCCAGATGAACCACAGTGACGGTTCTGAAAAATTTTTGGACACATTATCCCGTTTGCCAGAAATTGGCGAGAAAATTTTGGTTGAAATCGCTAAAAAAGTATTGATTTTGATGGTTTCGTCAATTGACCCCCGGCGGTATTTCTGCTAGAATAAAGCCATCCAAAAACGAGAGGAGGAAAAACAATGAATTGGGCTGCAATCCTTTGGCTGGTGCTTCTGGTGATCTTTCTGATTGCGGAGGCGGCCACGGTAACAA
>CALXFP010000150.1 GCA_944387615.1 uncultured Oscillospiraceae bacterium
AGTAAAATGGGTGTAGTGATTTAGAAACCAAATGTCCCCCTGCTCCGCAGCATCTGCATAGAAAGCCAAATATTCCGTCTCCGTTTTGGGCAATGTTCTCGAACTCAGTTCGTCGCCAAGGGTTCTGCCGTTTTCGTCCACTGGATAGTCCCACACCGGCTGCCACTCCAGTTCTTTTTCAGAATACTGGGCGATGATAGCTTCCGCCTCGCTTACCTGGATAACCGTTCCCGTATCCCTCATAGAGGTATACTTTTTCCAGGTGCCGTTGCGGAAACTGACGCCGCTCGTCCAGTCTTCATAAGTCAATTCAGGCCCATTCCCAGCGTAATCGAAATGAAAAGGATATCCGTTGGCCATCGGGGGATAGAAATGGTAGGACAAATACTCTTCTTCCGTTTCATCGTTCCAGTCAATTTGCCTGAATCCACCGTTCTCAAGAATTCGTATATCTGCCAACCACATATGCTCATGAACTTCTCCCTGTTCCATGTGAAGGAACCAGGTGAAATTGGTGCCATCTGCCCCAATCATCATTTCCTCAGTTCCGTCCCCATCCAAATCGCAGAAAGCATACTCCCGCGTTGTAAACCGATGGCCCTCCTCCAGAAGATATTCTGTAAAACCGCCATAGGTCTGTACCATATCTCGCATTTTTTGTTCAAGCGCTTCCTGCTCTGCATCCAGTTTTGACTGCAAGTCCGGTGCATCCACTGATTGGGGCTGGATGGAATAGTCAAAGAGATCCGCCAGGCGCTCTAATCCGCTTTGGTTCATGACCGCTTCCGGTTCCGGGAAGTTGGGGCCGCTAAAGTTACTGTCTACATCAATGTATATACTTCCGTTTTCCTGCTCTGCGAGAATGATTCCGGCTCCCTTTTGATTCAGTGCCAGCAAAACTGACGTGCCGTCAGCAGTGGTATACTTCCATTGCTGGAACTGCTCCAAGTCCAGGGTCCGTGTCCCAAAGCCGGGGAAATATCCCGCCTGGGCAAAAGAATAATTCACATAAATTTCTTCCGCCCACTCCGCTTCCAATCCGTCCAGGCTCATAAGAAACTCGAAATTGAAATTCTTAGGCAACGAGATATCCCCTTGACCGTTTTCCATTTCGCCCTGGGCATCCGAGCGGAGTAAGGAAGTTACTCCAAGTCCTTCCAGCGCTGTGTCATACTGGTATCGCTGAACCGGGATTTCTGTCCCCAGTAGCTGCAAATGATATTTCTCTGCGATACTTTCCAGTTTTTCTACCATTTCCAACGTATAGCAGTCGTAAGTGTAGTTATAGTGTTCCGGTATCTTTTCATAATCTGCCTCTGTCAGATTCAAGTCAAAGGCAGCTGGATAGTCTAATCGGAAATTCCACCATTCTGCCATCGCTTTCTGCAAATTGCTCCCTCCGGAACCAAACATGGTCACAGTATCCATAACCTTTTCCGTGGGGGTAATATAGTGTCCCTCCGAATCCAATATCTGAGTGTACGTTTCCTTCCGTATGGAGCGATCCTGAAGCCAGAAAAATACCGCAGCGCACCCCACCAGCAGCAGGGCCAGGGCAATCACCGCAGCAATCAGCCATGCCCGACGAAGGCCGATCCGCCGAGGCTGATCTCTGTTTTCACGGAAATCTCCGGCACTGACCACATAGGAATCCTGTACCCGTCCCAAGGCGTTCAGCAAATCCATTCCCTTCATCAATATCCCTCCTGACTGAGCATTTTGCGAAGCTTCCCCCGGGTACGGTGGAGCATGGATGTTACTTTACTTTCAGTAAAACCGGTGAATTGAGATATGGTCTGAATTGAATCTAAGTACCAGTACCGACAAAGAAAGACATTTCGCTCGACTTCCGGCAAGCCTTGCAAGAAACGGTTGAGCAGCCGCACCAGTTCTTTGGACTGCAAAGTCGTCTCTGGATTCCCTGTTTCCGCACAAGCGTCCAGTTCGTCCAGGGCCAGTATCATCTCTCCCCCGCCCCGCTTCTGGGCGCTGAGTTTGCGCCAGCGGTCAATGGAAATATGTCGGGTCAGTTTGGCTAGAAAAGCACGGAAAATATTGGGACAACTGGGTGGAATGGTGTTCCATGCCTGCAAATAGGCATCGGACACACTTTCTTCCGAATCCTCCCGATTGGATAGGATGTTGTAGGCCACGCTGTAGCAGTAGCCGCCGTATTTCCGGTCCGTTTCCACAATGGCCTGTTCCGACCTCTGGAAGTATAAATCCAGAATATTCTGATCCTCCAAAATATCACCTCCAAGTGTTTTTATTCTATCGCATTGGTTTTCACTTGTATAGGCGTAAAACAAATGAGAATCTTGCATGACGGAAAAACTTTTTTATTTCCCATCTGCCTCTTCCTTTCAAAAAAGAAAAAACGCACTGCCGGACCAATTTGGCAGTACGTTCTTTGTTCCATGCGAATGACTTATTCCCGATGTGGGATACTAACCCAGAGGTGATTATTGTGGCAAAACAAGGCATGAGCCGTCCAGATGTAGTCCGTGGTCCGAGAAATGATGTCTCCCCTGTTCCTCAGATTCAGGGAAAAGCCAAAAGTGGAAAGGAAAAAGCAAAGCCTATCATCGCAGGAACATCCGGCGCAAACCAGAAGCTGTGGCATGAAAAACCCATATCCAGCGCACATGGAATCATTGATACAGATTTGGCACGGGATAATCTGGAGAATGATATTCCGTTTGCAGATTTGCAGGATCTTTAATTATCAAAGCAGGGCACAAAAATGTGCCCTGCTTTTTTCAATACTATGTGGTACGCAGTTTTTTCCTTGGTTTACTCCGCAGGAGGAACATCGATTTCCATATCACTCATGGGGTAGGTGACACAGGGATGAATACAGCCGAATTTCCGGTCTGCTTCCCGGCGGCCATCTCGTTTCTCTGCCACCTGGTAGTCTCCGGAAATCCACTTGCTGTGGCAGTAGCCGCAGCCGCCAGCCCGACATTTGTTGGGGGCCGGGATTCCGGCACGCTCCATTGCAGTAAGCAAGGTTTCGTTTTCCTGGGCGTCAATGATGCTGACCTGATCCCGAATCCGTACTGTCAGACGGAATGTCCTTGGATTCTCAATGGGCAAATCCAGGCAGCAGGTGGCATCTTTGCGGACAGCCTTCACCGGCAGGTTCAGAGGTGCCAGTTCTTTCTCCAGGAAGGCATACATTGCCGCCGGTCCGCAGAGGAAGAACGTTACCTGTTTCAAATCCACATACTTGGCCATCAGCTCTGCCGAGATGAACCCCTGTTCATATCCAAGCTTCTGCTCATCGCTGAGGACATAGACGACCTTCAATCCCTTCTGGGAAAGGGCATCCAACTCTGTTTTATAGGCAATGTGTGCTTCATCTCTTGCGCCATAGAAGAGGATCATGTCATAGGGTTCATCCTGATCCACCATGCTTTTTGCCATGGACAGGAACGGCGTAATACCGGAGCCGCCGGCCACGCAGACAATCTGCTTTGCGTCCCGGAGGGTTTCATAGTGAAATTCTCCGCTGGGCTCGCTCATAGTGAAGCGATCGCCTACTTTGGCCTGGGTGTTCAGATAGTGGGAGAAGAATCCAGCATCTTCCACGCCCAGGGTCAGCTTGTTTTCCAGGGCTTCCCGGGGGCTGGAAGAAATGGAGTAAGGACGGCTGACCAGACTTTCACCAACTTTAGTGCGCAGAGAAGCATACTGACCCGCGCGGAAGAAAGGAAATGCTTCCGCATCCACCCGGCGGAAGGTAAACTCCTTCATCCGGTCTGTCAAATCCCGGATGGCAACCAGCTCCACGTCCATGGAACCCGGATGAAGCTTCTTCGCCAGTACATTGGTCCGGTATTCCTGGGGAATTGGAGCGTTGGAACCGTTCGCCAGGGCTTCCCGCCGCTTGGGCACAATTTTCTTGAACCGGAGCATATCCATAAATCCAAAGATCTGTCTTTTGAA
>CALXFP010000151.1 GCA_944387615.1 uncultured Oscillospiraceae bacterium
CCTACCAAAATCTGTCTTGTCATATCTGTCTCCTATCCCGGTTTTACCGGATCAAAAACCAAATATCCTTGAACATGACTACCGCCATCAGTCCCAGCAGCAGAAGCATTCCGGCACCGTGCAGATACCCTTCATACTTGGGATTGATTTCCTTCTTGGTGATGCCCTCCACCACCGTGGTAACCAGCAGTCCTACTACCCGGCCGCCATCCAAAGCAGGGATGGGCAGCAGGTTCATCACTGCCAGGTTGATGGCAATGAATCCGCCGAAATAGAGCATATTCATCAGGGCGTCCACCCAGGTCCGGGAGCTTTCCGCCACCACTGTCATCTGCTGGACAATACCCACCGGGCCGGACACATCCGCCAGTCCCACCTGGCCTTTGACCAGCATCTGCAGGCTCAGGCGCACCAGGCGCACCGTATCCAGGGTCTGATTCCAGCCGTACTGGATTTTCCCCCAGAAATTCAGATCCGCAATGGAAAAATTCATGCCAAACAGCTTCTGGGTGGTTCCGTCTGCCTGGACAACGTCGTGCTTTTCCATGAGCAGATCCTCCAGCACGACTTTTTTGCCGCCACGCTCCACCACCAGATCGTGGACATCCCCGCCGTTCAGTCCCAGAATCAGGGAAAAATCCGACTGAACATAGATTTTTTCTCCATCCACTTCCAAAATCCGGTCCCCTACCTGCAAACCTTCCTCCCCGTCCAGGGTGCAGAAGGTTTCGAAACCGGAAATCACCGGTACAACCACCTGCTTCACCGGCAGGTACACCACAATCATCAGCAGCACGCCGATCAGGAAATTCATGGCAGCACCGGCTACCAGGATAATCAGCCGCTTCCACCAGGCAGCTGCCCGGAAGGAGCGGGGATTGTCACTGTCCTCGTCCTCTCCTTCCATGGCGCAGTAGCCGCCGATGGGAATCAGGCGAATGGAATACAGGGTTTCTCCCACCTGTTTTTTCCACAGTGCCGGGCCCATGAAAATGGCAAACTCATTGACCTGGACTCCGGACAGCTTCGCCGCCACAAAATGTCCCAGTTCGTGGACAAAAATCAAAACACTGAACAGAAGGATTGCGAAAAGAATGCTCATAGAACGCCTCGCTTAAACAAAAGATTGCCAAGCGGTTCCCAAAGATCACCGCAGTTTCCGGACAGCCTCCCGGGCCAGCCGATCCGCTTCCAGAATCTGCTCCAGTGTGGGATTGGAGATAAAGGGAACCTGCTCTACCGCCTGGGATACCAGCCGGTAAATATCATAAAATCCAATTTCATCTGCCAGGAACATGGCCACCGCTTCTTCGTTGGCGCCGTTCATGGCAGGACAGGCCGTACCGCCCTTGGCGGCGCACTGGTAAGCCAGCGCCAGGCAGGGGAAATTCTCCAGATCCGGCGCAGCAAAGCTCAGGCTGCCGCAGGTGAGCAGATCCAGCCCCTCCACCGGGCAGGGAAGCCGCTGGGGATAGGTCAGCGCCAGCTGAATGGGCAGGCGCATATCCGGTGTGCCCATCTGGGCCATCACTGCTCCGTCGGTAAATTCCACCATGCTGTGGACAATGCTCTGCCGGTGAATCACCACATCCACCTGTTCCAGGGGTACCTGGTAAAGGCGCATGGCTTCGATGACTTCCAGGCCCTTGTTCATCAGGGTTGCGCAGTCAATGGTGATTTTTGCTCCCATCTTCCAGTTGGGGTGCTTCAGGGCATCGGCTTTGGTCACCTGCTGAAGCTGCTGCCGGGTCATGCCGAAGAAGGGGCCGCCGGAGCAGGTGAGAATCAGCCGCTTGATTTCCTTCTTATCCTTACAGCCCATCAGGCACTGAAAGATTGCGGAATGCTCGGAATCTACCGGGATGATCTCTGCACCATAGCGTTTGGCCTCCGCCATCACCAGTTCCCCGGCACAGACCAGGGTTTCCTTGTTGGCAAGACCAATGCGTTTTTTTGCCCGGATGGCAGCCAAAGTGGGCTTGAGGCCCACCATGCCCACCACGGCAGTAATCACGCAGTCCGCCTTGGGAATCTGGGCCGCTTCAATCAGCCCGGCTTCTCCCCAGCTTACCCGGATGGGAAGGTCTGCAATTTCCCGGGCCAGTGCGTTGGCCGCTTCTTCCGTTGCCATAACCGCCAGTTCCGGCTGAAACTGCCGGCACTGCTGGGCCATGCGCTCTACACTTGCCCCTGCTGTCAACGCAGCCACCTTGATTTGGGGCAAACGGGAGATAATATCCAGGCTCTGCCGGCCAATGGAGCCGGTAGAGCCAAGAATGCTGACATAGTTTACCATATTTTGTTCCTCATTACACAATTACCACCGGAATCAGCAGCAAAAATGCTTCCATCAGCGGCGCCACCATCACCAGCGAATCCAGCCGGTCCAGGACACCGCCGTGTCCGGGAATCAGGTTGCCATAGTCCTTGATGCCGGTCTGGCGTTTGATGACGGAGAAGCACAGGTCGCCGAAGGTACCTGCCAGAGAACCAACGATGCCGTAAAGCAGCCCAATGCCGTAGTTCACATCAAAGCGCAGGGGCCAATCCAGAATGACCGTGTAGATCAGCATACCCAGCATGGCAGCACCCAGGCCGCCAAAGACACCTTCGATGGTCTTATTGGGGCTGATTACCGGAGCCAGCTTGTGTTTTCCGAATTTCATGCCCACAAAATAGGCACCCGCATCAGACAAAAATGCCACGATAAAAGGAATCAGAATTACATACCGTCCCACACTCATGGTCAGAATGCGCACCAGAGAAGTGAGCAGGAAGGGCAGAATAATACCCGAAACGAAACACATGCCCAGCATCTCAAAATGAACCTTCACATGATCCATCATGATTTCGGAGAACAGCAGCATGAAATAGATCATCACCATCAGCACGAAAACAGCATGGGATGCGGTGTAATAACTCCATAGGGAAATGGCAAAGGCCATGGCGGAAGAATAAAGCACCAACCGGGGACGCTGCACCAGTTTGGTACGGTACAGCAGTTCATAGGAGGCAATGGCCAGCAGCAAGCCCAGCACCACCGCAGCCAGAATAGGCGGTGCCACCAGCACCAGCAGGAGCAAAACAGGCACCAAGATTGCCGCTGTAAGAATACGGGTTTTCATATTTCTTTATGTCCCTCCAAATCGCCGGTTGCGCCGGTGATATTCTGCAATGGCCTCGTCCAGATGCTCCGGGGTAAAATCCGGCCACAGTACATTCATAAATACATATTCCGAGTAAGCAGACTGCCACAGCAGAAAATTGCTGATGCGCTTCTCCCCGGAGGGCCGGATGACCAGTTCCGGGTCCGGAACGCCGGCAGAATACAAGAAATTATCAAACAGCCCTTCGGTCAGTTCTTCGGGGCTGCGTTTTCCCTGGGCCACCTCTTCGGCAAAGGCCCGGGCGGCATGGACAATTTCATCCCGTCCGCCATAGTTCAGGCAAAAATTCACCTGAACATCATAGTCTTGACTGCGGCTCTGGGCGTCCAGGCAGAGTTTCTGCAGCTGGGGGCTCAGCCGGGTCAAATCTCCAAAAAAGCGAAAGCACACACGGTTTTTCTCCATATCCCGCAATGCTTCCTCCAGATACCGGCGCAGCAGTCGCATAATGCCGGCAATCTCGTCCTGGGAGCGTTTCCAATTCTCTGTGGAAAATGCGTAAACCGTCAGATATTTTACCCCCAGGGTGCGGCAATAGTTGGCAATCCGCCGGAAGCTCTCAGCACCGGCAGCGTGTCCGGCAGTACGGGGCAGGCCCCGCTGTTTGGCCCAACGGCCGTTTCCATCCATAATAATGGCAATATGTTGCGGCGGAACCAGAGACTCTGAATTCGCCATTGGCTCACCTCTTTCTAAAATATGGGCCCTGAATCATAGGGGTCGATG
>CALXFP010000152.1 GCA_944387615.1 uncultured Oscillospiraceae bacterium
CCCAGGAAGATGATGCCCAGAGGCTTTCGCTCCCGGCACAGCTGCACCGCCCGGGTCACCTCGTTGGAGTCTTCGTCCAGGTAGTCCACCAGCAGCTGGTAGCGGGTCTGGGCGATGTGGTTTTGGATGGTCTCCACCATCTCGCCGAACAGCTCGTTGCCGATACCCTTGACCACCACCAGAATGGTGGTGGAGTGGGTCTGCTTGAGCTGCTTGGCGTTGGTGTTGAGCTGGAAGCCGCTTTCCCGGGCGGCTTCCAGAATGGCTTTTCGTGCTTTTTCACTGACATGGGGGTGGCCGTTCAAGGCCCGGGAAATGGTGCCCACGGCATAGCCGGTTTTGGCGGCCAGGTCTTTGATGGTCATGGACACACCTCTCTTTCGGGGAATAGATTGTTATCCCTTCACGGCGCCGGCTGCCACACCCTTGATGATGTGCTTCTGGCAGAACATGTAGGCGACGATGATGGGGATAATGCTCATCATAATCACCGCCATGGTAGCGCCCAGATCCACGGTGCCGTAGCTGCCTTTCAGATACTGCACCAGGATGGGGATGGTCATATACTTGGTCCGGTCCAGAACCAGATAGGGCAGCAGATAGTCATTCCACACCCACATCAGTTCCAGAATGCCCACGGAAATCAGGGTGGGCTTCAGCATGGGCAGCACCACGTTGAAGTAGGTGCGCAGGGGACCGCAGCCGTCAATGGCCGCCGCTTCCTCAATTTCCAGAGACAGTCCCTTGACAAATCCCAGGAACATAAAGATGGCCAGTCCTGCGCCGAAGCCCAGGTAGACTACCGGAATGGTGAAGGGGGTGTTCAGATCCAGCTGGTCCGCGGTAAAGGTCAGGGTGAACATGACCATCTGGAAGGGGACGATCATAGAGAACAGGCACAGGTAGTAGAACACCTTGGAAATGGTGCTGTTGACCCGGGCAATGTACCAGGCGGACATGGAGCACAGCAGCAGAATCAGGGCAACGGAGACGATGGTGATAAAGAAGCTGTAAAAAGCCGCCCGGAAGAAGGGGTAGTTGCCGAAGGTCATGCCCTTGACATAGTTGGCCCAGCCGACGAAGGATTCCGCCGTGGGCAGTGCGAAGGGCTCCAGGTTGACGAAGCTGTTTGCCTTGAAGGAGTTGATGACCACCTCAAAAATGGGAATCAGCCAGGCAATGGACAGCAGGGCAAACAAAACGGTCATGACCTTACTCAGGTTAGAATACTGGGTCGATTTTTTCATTACTGCTGCACCTCCTTACGGCGGGTAGCGGCCTGCTGGGAGATGGCCAGCACAGCCACCAGGATGAAGAATATCACAGCCTTGGCCTGGGCCACGCCGTGCCAGCTCTTATTGATATTGTAAGTAGAGTAGATGTTCAGTGCCAGCAGTTCGGTGATGTTGACCTTGGCGCCGTCCTGAATCATACTGGGCAGGCCGCCGGTCAGGGCCATGTTCTGGTCGAACATCTTGAAGGAATTGGTCAGAGTCAGGAAGGTACAGGTGGTGATGGAGGGCATCACGTTGGGAATGATAACCTGGAACAGGGTCTGTCTGCCGGTGGCGCCGTCCATCCGGGCGGCCTCCAGCATATCCTCGGAAATGGCCTGGAGTCCCGCGATGTAAATAATCATCATATAACCGATCTGCTGCCAGGCTACCAGAATCACCAGGCCCCAGAAACCGTAGGTGCCGTTGGCGGTGAGATAGGTGCCGTAATTTTTCAGAATGCCGTCGAAAATCATGCTCCAGATGTAGCCCAGCACCACGCCGCCGATGAGGTTGGGCATGAAGAACACGGTACGGAACAGATTGGCGCCCCGCATTTTCTGGGTCAGGGCAAAGGCGATGAAGAAAGCCACCACGTTAATCAGAATGATGGACACCACCGCGAAGGCCGCCGTGTTCCAGAAGGCGTTGGCAAAGCCGGGGTCCTGAAAGGCTTTTACATAGTTGCTGAATCCCACCCACTTGGCATCTTTGGGGGTATTGAAGCTGCAGAAGGACAGGTAAATACCTTGCAGGAAGGGCCAGACAAAGCCGATGACGAAGGCCAGAAACGTAGGTAAAATGAAGATGGGGGCAAACCGCCGGATGGGGCGCTGCACCAGATTGACAGAGCGTTTGCTTTTCGCCAAGATGATCTCCCTCTCTTTCATAATGGATGTGGTTTCTTGCTTTTGGGCAATGGGCAGAGGCTTGCGTCAAGTTTCTTCCCACTGTCCAAAAGCAATTTTGGGAAAGGGCGGGCATTTGCCCGCCGAGACTGTCGAAAAACCCCTGCGGGCTTTTCCGACAAACTCTGGCAGTCTGCTGCGCGCAGAATTTGTCCCCCGGGACAAATTCCACACTTGCAGCCTGAGCGGTGTTTTCTGCCAGGTACATGCCCCGGCAGAAAACAGATCTAACTCTATTTGCCCTTTGCAGGGCAAACTCTGCGAGGCTTTTTTATACACAGGGGCGGGCAAATGCCCGCCCCTGTTTTCCTTTGGTAATTAGCCGTTGACCATGTTGTACTCGATGGCCCAGCCGTCAACGAAAGCAGAGACAACCTGCTCCCAGTTGGCATCGGTGGGATCGGCAGAATAGGTGGTCAGAGCGGTGACAACGGTATCTCTCCAGGAGTTAACGTTGGGGGTGTGGTTGAAGGCCCAAGCGATGGTGTACTTGCCTTCTTCCTGCATCCGGACACCGTCGGCCAGGAATTTGTTGGAGGGTTCCGGAGCGTTCTTGAAGGGCAGAGCACCCAGGGTATCCACCATCTTCTGGGCAGCCACTTCGTCGGTAACCAGCCAGAACAGGAAGTCCAGGGTAGCCTGCTGATCGGCCTCGGAAACCTGGGAGTTCACAGCCCAGCAGTTCTCGGTACCGGAGCACAGGCCGGCCTCTTCTTCACCTTCCACGCCGCAGTAGATGGGGATCATAGCCAGATCTTCGCTGTTCATGCCAGCTTCCAGCAGGCCGGCGTATTCCCAGGTGCCGTTCTGATAGAACACAGCCTTGCCCTCGGTGAACTGAGCCTTGGACTCATCCACGGAAGAGGTGGACAGGGACTTGGGATCGGTGGCGGTGTCGGTGATGTACAGGTCCCAGATGCTGCGGAAGTTGTCCATGTAAGCGCCGGTGATGGTAGCGGGCTGCTCTACCACGCCGTCATCCCGGAACTCGTAAGCCAGAGGCATGTTGGCCAGGTGGCCGGAGAAACGCCAGGAAGAGGAGCTGTCCAGACCGGAAGCGGAGAAGGCGTCAAAGCCCAGCTCTGCGCTGCGAGCATGGATGTCGTCGGCAACAGCCTTCAGGGTCTCAAAGTTGGTGATCTCGTCCAGGGAGTGACCAGCCTTCTCCAGCAGAGCGGTGTTGACGATGAGACCGAAGGACTCGTAGCAGTGGCCCATAGCCTTCAGTTCGCCGGCTTCGTTGTACAGGTTGAAGACGTCAGTGCTCAGCTCACCGGCCAGAGCGGTGTCGGTCAGATCCAGGGCGTATTCGTCCCAGTCCTTCAGGCCGGACATGTTGCCGATGTTGAAAACGGTGGGAGCCTCAGACTTGGCCATTTCGGCGGTCAGGGTGTCGGAGTAGGTGCCGGAAGCAGCGGTGACAACCTTGACAGGCACGCCGGTCTGCTCGGTGTACAGAGCAGCCAGCTCCTGCAGAGCAGCGTCAGCTTCGGGCTTGAAGTTCAGATAATACACACGGCCTTCGCCGGCAGGGGTATTGGCAGCAGCCTGGGTTTCACCGGCAGTGCCAGCAGCAGCGGGAGCCTCGGTCTCGGTGGTGGTGGTACCGCCGCAGGCAGCCAGACCCAAAACCATGACCAGAGCCAACAGCATCGCAATCAGCTTTTTCATTGTTTTTCCTCCTATTTTGTCCGAAC
>CALXFP010000153.1 GCA_944387615.1 uncultured Oscillospiraceae bacterium
ACCTGCCGGCGCATCACCGGGTCCAGGCCGTCCACCGGCTCGTCCAGAATCAGAACCTCCGGACGGGTGCTGACGGTAAGGTGGAAGGCCGCCTGCTTCTGCATACCCTTGGAGTAGCGGCGGATAGGGGTCTTCTCCGGCAGCCGGAAGATTTCCTTCAGACGGTTGTACAGATCTTCATCAAATTTGGGGTAGATGCCCCGGTAGAACCGGTGCATTTCTTCCAGCGTAGCGCTGGGATAGTAAAATACGTCATCGGGTATGTAACCGATGCGGCCCTTGGCCTGGGAGTTTTCAAAAATCGGCTGGCCTTCCAGCATCACGCTGCCGCTGTCGGCCCGGTAAACGCCGGTCATGTGCCGGATGGCCGTGGATTTGCCCGCACCATTGGGGCCCACCAGACCGTAAACCGCGCCTTTCGGCACCGTCAGGCTCAGTTCATCCAAAGCCCGGAAGGTGCCGAAGGTTTTCACCACGTTTTTCATTTCAAGCATGGGGTTTCCCTCCTCTTTCTAACCGTTCGATCAGATTCTCCCGCACCACGCCCAGTGCCATCAAAGCGGTAGCGGATTCATCAAATGCGCTGTACCAGCGTTCCCGCTCCCGTTCAGTGCTCTTTTCATTGCCGCAGACAAAGCAGCCTTTGCCAGGAACGGTAGAAATCCAGCCATCCAACTCCAGTTGGCGGTAGGAGCGCTGTATGGTATTGGGATTGATTGCCAACATGGAAGCCAGCTCCCGAACGCTGGGGAGTTTCTCCCCCGGCAGCAAAACGCCGGTGGCAATCTGTTCCCGGAATCCGTCGATGATCTGGGTGTAAATGGGCCGGGAATCCCGGTAGTCAAGATGTACCATTGTGTCCCTCCTTAACTGTACTATCTGTTCTAGTACGGTTAGTATAACACTTCATACAGTTCCTGTCAATCCGGGGGATTCTTAAGATTTCTTTTGGATATCTTCCGGAAACGTCCCCGCCGGGGGAAAAACCTGTCGCACAGTTCCGGAAATACCGGGCCGATTTCGCTGGTTTTCCCGCCTGCCTGGGGCTTACAATGACAGCACCATTTACAAGGGAGGACGGGCAATGCAATGCCAGAAGCTGAAAACCTATATGGAAACCGGACGGGTGGTGTTTCTTCCGGCTCGGTCCATCCGGCCCAATCCGGCCCAGCCCAGGAAGATCTTCAAGCCGGAAGCCCTGGACGAACTTTCCGACTCCATCCGCCAGCACGGAATTTTGCAGCCATTGTCTGTCCGCCGCAGCGGCAACAGCTATGAGCTGATTTCCGGAGAGCGGCGGCTGCGGGCGGCGGAACTGGCAGGGGTGACGGACATTCCCTGCATCATTATGAATATGGACGACAAAGAATCGGGCATGGCGGCTCTGGTGGAGAATTTGCAGCGGCAGGATCTGGATTTCATCGAGGAAGCCCAGGGCATCGCCCGGCTGCTGCAAAGCTGGGACATGAGCCAGGAGCAGGCCGCCAGGCTGCTGGGGAAAAGCCAGAGCGCCATTGCCAACAAACTGCGCCTGCTCAAGCACAGCGATGTGGTTCTGGACGCCATCCGCAGTGCCGGACTGACGGAGCGCCACGCCCGGGCGCTGCTGCGGCTGGCCGGGGAAGAGGACAAGCTGTCCGCCCTGGCAGAAATTGCCCGTCAGGGGATGAGCGTTGCCCGGACGGAAAAGTACATCGATTCTTTGCTGGCCACCCGGCAAAATCGGGCTCAGCGGGCCAACGTGGGCGCTTTTCTCAACAGTCTGACCCAGAGCCTGCAGAAGATTCAGCTGTGCGGCATTCCGGCGGTTTCCGAGCGCCGGGAAACCGACAGCCAGATCGTGCTGACCATCACCATTCCCAAATAGAAAAAGAAGGAAATTTGTGAAAAAATTGTGAAATTCTCCTTTACTTTTTCCAACATATGATGTATAGTAATCGGCGAACAGAGTAGGAAACCTCGCGTGAAGTGCTGTCAAGATGGGGAGTTGTGTGACAGACGAAGGACCCTGGTCCGCGATGGGGTATCCGCACCCGCTGCGCCATAATGGACTTACCTCCTTTATGTAGCAACGATACTCGGTCGGGCGAATGGTTCGGCTAGGGATGGCGTCTGTCCATCCGATATGTTGCGGCCTTTCCCCCACGGGTAGTCCAGAAACTGTGAAATCTCCCCAGCGGCAGTCTTGCCGCCGGGGTTTTTTGCATTTTCCGGTCTCCTGGGGCACAGCTGCTGTCCGTCGCCTACAGAAAAAAGGAGGATCTTTTTATGCCAACCAAACTCAAAGACACAACCCTGTACAAAACCCCCTTCTCCTTAGGCTACTGGCGCTGCGCCGTGGCAGAGCTGAAGGACACCCGGATGCTGGTATTCGCCGCACTGATTATCGCCCTGCGGGTGGCCCTGAAACTGGTGTACATCCCCCTGGCACCCAACCTGCGCATTAATGTAGCCTTCGTCGCCAACGCCCTGGGCGCCATGGTCTACGGACCGGTGGTCGCCTTGATTTCCGCAGCCGTGTCCGATGTGCTGGGCGTCATGCTGGCCGGTGACGTGTACTTCTTCCCCTTCATTTTAACAGAGCTGGCAGGTTCGCTGATTTTTGCGCTGTTCCTGTACCGGGCCAAGGTCACACCCACCCGGGTCATTCTGAGCCGGTTCTGTATCTGCCTGTTCGTAAACATCCTGCTTCAGACTCCCATTATGATGCTGTACTATCAGGTAATGATGGGCGGAAAGAGCTATGTACTGACCGTGCCCCAGATTCTCAAGAATCTGTTCATGTTCCCCATTGAGTCCGTACTGCTGACCATTTTCCTGGCCTTCATGCAGCCCATCACCTACCGGATGAAGCTGACCTACAACAGCGAAGCCAGCCTGCACTTTACCAAAAAGCAGATTGCCCTGCTGGTTCTGCTGTTCATCTTCGGCAGCGGCTGCGTTGTAGGCTACCTGTCTTACCACTACGAAAACACCTCCATCACCACCGGCTACACCACCGAAGAGCGGGTGGAGCAGAACCATCGGATGTATGACATCATTACCGAGGAAGTCCCTGAAACAGCCCAGGAGCCTGCGGTTGCCATCATCGACGCTGCCTACAAGCCCTTCCTCAGCGGACAGGTCAGCTACTATGTTTCCTTCTACGGCGTTGACCCGGAAGTGGCAGCGTCGGAGGAGATGGACAGCCTGTGGCAGCTGAAGAAAACCCCCGCTTCCCAGCACGAGGCACTGACCAAACTGGGCAGTGCGGAAGTGGTCATGGACGAGCGCAGCGGCCAGATGCTGCACTTTGAGTATACACCAGCAGAATAACCTTCCCGGGGCACGCTTTTGCGTGCCCCGTTTCCGGCGTATTCAGAAGAAAGTTTATCGATATCATTGTACTTTTTTGCAAAAACCTACAAATTTATCAAAAATGATTTGCAATTTGCATAAGTCCATGATATACTATTTTGGCATTGCAGGAAATGATTCAAAAATGCAATATTAAAGTTGAAAATGCAACATTCAAAAGAATGGAAAGGGGTATGAGAATGTCTCATAAGTACGTTTATCTGTTTACCGAAGGTAACGGTAAAATGCGGGAGCTCCTGGGTGGTAAAGGCGCCAATCTGGCGGAAATGACCAGAATCGGTCTGCCTGTTCCCCAGGGCTTTACTATTTCTACGGAGGCCTGCACCAAGTACTACGAGGACGGCCGCAAGATCAACGACGAGATCAAGGCTGAGATCATGCAGTACGTGGAGAAGATGGAGGAAATCACCGGCAAGAAGTTCGGCGACCTGGAGAATCCTCTGCTGGTTTCCGTCCGTTCCGGCGCCCGCGCCTCTATGCCCGGCATGATGGATACCATCCTGAACCTGGG
>CALXFP010000154.1 GCA_944387615.1 uncultured Oscillospiraceae bacterium
GCGCAGACTTCAGCGAAGTGACCTTCACCTGGTACAAGGATACCAAGGCTGAGGAAAACAAGCTGACCTCCGCCCCCACCGATGCCGGAACCTATGTCCTGGTTGCTGCTGTGGCGAAAACCGACAGCCACGATGCTGCCGAAGCCCAGCAGACTATCACCATCGCCAAGGCGGATGTAACCGATGTCATGAAGAAGGCAGAGGGCACCCTGACCAAGAACCATGAATCTTCCCTGACACTGCCCACTCTGCCCGATGGCGCCAGCTACGGCACTCCCACTGGCAATGGTACCTATGTGACCGATTTGAGAGTGAGCGACGGCAAGCTGGCATATAAGGGTACCAGCAATGTTGTCAACGACGGCAAGTACGAAGTGAAGGTACCTGTGCTCAACGCCAAGAACTACAACAACTACGATATCACGGTTACCTTTACCGGTCAGGAGAAACTTCCGGTTACTTTGACCGCAGCCAACTTCACCACCACTTACAACGGCTCCGAAGTGTTCCCCGAGGCCATCCACAAAACCGCTACCTATGATGGTGAGGCCGTCAGCGGTACCTGGAGCTTTGACCGCGAAGGCGGCAATCCCAAGAATGCCGGCATCTACAAGGATATTGAGCTGAAGTTCACCCCCAACAGTGACAAGTACGCTACAGCTTCCATCAAGCTGGACGTGGTCATCAAGAAGGCTCCGCTGAAGGTTTCTGTGAAGCTGAGCAAGACCAAGATTGCTGTGAACTCCAAGCTTCCCACCGTTTCCCTGGGCTACAGCGGCCTGGTTGGCAATGAGAAGCTGGACCCCGATGTCGAGCCCAAGTTCGAGGGTATGCCCACCGGTAAGAAAACCGGCACCTACACCATCTCGCTGAAAAATGTGGACGAAGTGAAGGAAGCCATCAATGCCCTGTCGGCATCTGAGAACTACGACATTACCTATGTCACCTCTGCCAAGCTCAGCGTTGTCAGCGGCAACAACCCCCTGACTGCGGATACCAGCCACATCGGTATGTGGACCGCCATCATGGTCATCAGCGGCATTGGCCTGATTGTGGTGCTGGTGGTAATGGTTGTGATGAACAAAAAGAGCAAGCGCCGCCGCCCCAGATACAGAAGAACCCCTCCCAAGCAGGAAGAGGAATGATCTGGAATCGGCACAATTGCTGACAACCCCATAAACCAATCCCCCGCCAGGGCCAACGCCCCGGCGGGGGATTTTTATGATTGACAGAGAAATCAAGACTACATTTCTGCTTGCTGAATATGCTGCCGGATTTGGGTTTCGTGAACAAGGCAGTAACGATAGCTGTTTTTCATAAATTCGGAAATGCTCATGCTGCGAAACATTTCCCAGAGCGTGTCCAGAATACAGGTTCCCTCGATTTGCATGGTATAAAAATAGGGGTACACACAACCGCCCTTTTCTCTGGGAAAGTAAGGGTTGATGGAACGCAGCCGCACATCGCGCATAATCGGCTCGACGACCATTTCGCTTAAAATCCACTTGAGGGAGGGGGATTCATATTCTTCATAAGAATCTGCAAATAGCTGATTCCAAACGTGAAACCACACAAAATGAATGATTTCATGGATCGCCTCCCCCATGGCACCATTGGCGCTGTTCTTATAAAAGATATCAAAGGTATGCGACTGCAAAAAACGGGGCTCAATGGGATTCAATGACACGTTGCACACCATGTCATTCAAAATAGCATTGCAGTCTATGGCAAACGCATCCGACAGAGCCTGGGTGATTTGCTCCTTGCAGCTGGCCCAGTGCGCCCCATAGGATTTGGCCTTATCCTCAATAATTGATTCTTCCTCAGCGTAAATCTGCCGAAGAACCTGGGAAAAATACGCTTTTCGCTCCTGCCAGGGCAGAGCTGCGGCATAGGCACGATCCAACTGAGGATAGAAATGGTACAAAGGTGCTGACCAAAAGTCCGAGGTATCCTCTGACTGAAAGTCCAGGACCCTCTCGATCATATAATCAACACCGGGATTTCTGACCTGTAATTCCATAGGGAACCTCCCATGCAAGGGTGTGAGATGTTATTCCTGGGATGTTTAGCAGAGCAAAACGATGCTTTCTACATGGGCGCACCGGGGGAACAGATCCGCTGCCAGGGCGGTTTGCAGGGTGTAGCCTCTGGCTTTGAGGAGTGCCACATCCCGGGCCAGGGTGGCGGGGTCGCAGGAGACGTAGACAATCCGCTTTGGGGACATCCGGGACAGGGCCTCGATGGTATCGGCGTTCAGACCCTTCCGGGGCGGGTCAACCACCACCACATCCGGACGTACCCCGTCCTGCTCCAATTTCAGCGCTGCCTGTCCGGCATCGCCGCAGAAGAACTGGGCATTCTCAATGCCGTTGCGCTGGGCATTGGCTTTGGCATCTTCCACCGCCTGGGGAATCACTTCCACGCCGATGACCTGTCCGGCAGCGGCGGCCATGGCCAAGGTGATGGTGCCTACACCGCAGTACAGGTCCAGCACCGTGTCGGTTTTGGAAATCTTTGCCAGGTCGATGGCGGCCTGGTACAGCCGCTGGGCCTGGTGATGATTGACCTGGTAGAACGACCGGGGGGACAGCCGGAAGGTCAGACCGCAGAGGGTGTCCTCAATATACCCCGGGCCGTAGAGGGTGTGGAAGGTGTCGCCCAGAATGGCGTTGCCCTTGCGGGTGTTCTCCGACAGTACCAGGGTAGTAAAGCCGGGCACCTGTTTGAGATTCTTTACCAATTCCTCCCACTTAGGAAGCGTTTGTCCGTTGATGACCAGGCACACCAGAATCTGCCCCGACACGACGCCCCGGCGGACGTAGATATGCCGCAGCAGGCCGGTATGGGCAACTTCGTCATAGACCGGAATGCGGAACTGGTTTACATAATCGATTACGATATCCTTCACCGCATCCGTCTGCTCCGGCAGAATCCGGCACCGAGGATTTTCCACCACGGTATGAGTGCCCGCCCGGAAGAATCCGGCATAGGCCCGGCCTTTTTTCTGGGCCACCGGGTATTGGGCCTTGTTCCGGTATCCCAGGCAGGTGGGAGCCGCCAGAATGGGAATTTCTTCCAGATTCTCCCCGCCCAGACGGTTGAGGCAGTCTTTCACCCGCTGGGCTTTCAGCCGGGTTTCCTCTTCATAGTCCATGTGCCAGAAGTCACAACCGCCGCAGAGCTTGGCCACGGGGCATTCCCGGTTGCGCCGGTGGGGGGATTTTTCCAGAATCTCCACAATTTTTCCGGCAGCCCAGGTTTTCTGGGCCTTCTCAATCCGCACCCGCACCCGTTCCCCAGCAATGGCGTTGGGAATAAACACGGCGCAGCCTTCGATATGGGCAACTCCCTGACCTTCGGCGGTGTAGTCCGTGATTTGAGCTTCGTAGATTTGGCTTTTGATGAGCATTGTTGTTCCTCCGAGATATCAGAGAATGAATTCCATTCCCACTTTTTGGGGTTTCAGGCCGCACTTCTGATAGAAGGCCATGGCGGTATCGTTGCCGCTCCAGACATTCAGGGTCACGGCGTCGCAGCCGATGCTTCTGGCATACTGACATACCTGCTGGTACAGTTCCCCGGCAATGCCATGGCCCCGCTGGGCTTCGTCCACGCAAAGGTCATCGATATACAGCACCTTACGGTCCCGAAGTACCGGGTCGTCCTTGGTGATCTGCAAAATGCAGAATGCATAGCCTGCCACCTGGCCCTCATTCTGGGCAATAAAAATAGGGCGGTCCGGATTTTTCAGCAGGGCGTCCAAAGCGGCTTCATCATATTTCTGAGCGCCGGAGCGGAACAAATCCGGGCGAATCTGATGGTGTACTTCTCCGACTTGCTGCAAAAGGTT
>CALXFP010000155.1 GCA_944387615.1 uncultured Oscillospiraceae bacterium
TGATTTACCTTTTCCCACACAAATTCCCGGGCGGCCGGGTTGGTGGCATCAAAATGGATGGTGTCACCCATGAAGCTCAGACCGGTCTGCACGCCCCGGTCACAGCGGGTCAGATAGCCCAGTTCCTGCATCTGGGGGAAGTTTTCCGAATCCTTGTCTACCGTGGGCCAAACGGAAACCATCAGGGAGATGCCCATCTGATTCAATTCTTCCACCATGGCCTCGGGATCGGGCCAGTACACCGGGTCGAATTTCCATTCTCCCTGTTTGGGCCAGTGGAAAAAGTCGATGACAATCACGTCAATGGGAAGATTCCGCCGTTTATATTCTCTGGCGATATTCAGCAGTTCCTCCTGGGTCTGGTAGCGCAGCTTGCACTGCCAGAAGCCAAGACCGTATTCCGGCATTCTGGGTACCGTGCCGGTGACGCAGGCGTATCCGGAAATCAACTCCTTGGGGGTATCCCCCGCTACCACCCAGTAGTCCAGGGCCTGGGTTGCGTAGGCTTCAAAGGTGGTGGTGTTCTTGCCGAATACCGCCCGGCCTACCGCCGGGTTGTTCCACAGGAAGCCATACCCCCGGGAGGAAATCAGGAAGGGCACACTGGCCTGGGAGTTGCGGTGAGCCAGTTCCAGATCCGCACCTTTCAGATTGAGAAAGTCCTGCTGATACTGGCCCATGCCGTACAATTTTTCATTAGGGTCCAGGGATTCAAACCGGGCGGTGAGGTGATAATCCCCGCCCAGGATAGGCGAAAATTCCCGGGCTTCCACCTCAATGGCGCTGCACTTGGGGTCCAGCAGATCCCGCCGGTTGCGGCAGTATTCTTCCAAAAGGACGGTGCCATGCTGGTTATAAATGGTGATTTTTCCCCGCTTGGTCAGGTGCAGCCGGATTTTGCCGTTGACCAGGGAAGCGCCGTCCTGGTCCAGGGTAATCTGAGCCTGGGCGCTGTGAGGCTGGGTCAAGGCCCAATCCTCCTGGGGGAAGTGGGACTGCTTGGTGGCACGAACCCGCAGAGCATTGTCCCCCCAGGGTTCAATGCAGAGGGTTTCATGGTTATAGGTGTAGAGCAGCTGATTGCCGCGAACTTCCATCATATGACATCCTCCTGTGCAGCGGATAGCTTACTTTTCACGGACGGACAGGCGCAGCACATTCCAGGAAACAGGAGGCAGGGCGGCGGTGACGGTTTTGCCTTCCACCACAGCTCCGGAAGCCTTCCGGGGACGGATGTTCTCGGCTCCGGGGCCGTTGACAATCTGCAAATCCGAATGGTTCATGGTGATGTGCTCAATCAGGCTTACCTGGGTGAAGCCATCCAGACAGGTTTTCAGCACCAAATCCGAATCGGTGGAGCGGTTGACTGCAAAGATGGTCACTTCGCCCTTTTCATGGTTGTAGATGCTGACGCTTTCCAGATAAGGAACGTCGGTAAAGTTCTTGCTGTCATACCGGGGACTGTCCACAGCGGCATGGAGCACCGTGCCCCGGCCGTAGAGGCTGGCGTGGAGGAAGGGCCAGTAAATGCTCTGAATCCAGGCCTGGCCGCCCTTGGGCTCGGTCATAATGGGAGCAATTACATTGACCAGCTGGGCAAGACAGGCAATCTTAATCCGGTCAGCGTGGCGCAAAATGGTAATCAGCATGGTGCCGAATACTGCGGCATCGGCCATGGTGTAGATGTCCTCCACCAGACTGGGCGCATACTGCCAGGGAGTGGCTTTGCGATAGGCTTCGTCGCTTCCTACGGAGTGATACCAAAGGTTCCACTCGTCGAAGCTGAGCATCATCTGCTTCTGGGAACGCTTTCTGGCCTTCACATAGTCGCAGGTGGCCAGAACGTCCCGGATGAACCGCTCGGTAGTCAGAGACTTTGCCAGGAAATCCTTCAGATTCTGGGTGGTGTCTCCCAGGTACTGGTGGATGGACAGGTAGTCCACATCCTCGTACACATGATCCAGAACGGTAGCCTCCCACTGGGGGAAAGTGGGCATTTCCGGGAAAGAGCTGCCGGAGGCCACCAGCTGAATGCTGTCGTCAATTTTCCGCATGGCCCGGGCGGTTTCCACTGCCAGACGGCCGTATTCCTCAGCGGTTTTGTGCCCAACCTGCCAGGGTCCGTCCATTTCGTTGCCCAGACACCAGGTTTTGATGCCATAGGGCTGGGGAGCGCCGTGAGAAATCCGGAGGTTGCTGTACAGAGTGCCGGAGGGGTGGTTGCAGTATTCCAGCAGGTTGCAGGCGTCGTCAATACCCCGGGTGCCCAGATTCACAGCCATCATCACCTGGGCGCCGATTTCCCGGCACCAGCCGGCAAATTCCTGTACGCCTACCTGGTTGGTTTCCAGGGTGCACCAGGCCCGGTCCAGCCGGACGGGACGCTGATCTTTGGGGCCAACCCCGTCTTCCCACCGGTAACCGGATACAAAGTTGCCGCCGGGATAGCGAATCAGGGGGATGTTCAGCGGGCGGATCAGGTCCAGAAGATCCTGCCGGAAGCCCGCAGCGTTGGCGCTGGGATGCTCCGGACAATAAATGCCGTCGTAAACCGCTCTGCCCAGATGCTCAATGAAGGAACTGAACAGCCGGTCATCAACATTGGCTACAGTAAAGTGGGGGTCGATGTGAAGATTTGCCTGCAACATTGTAATCACCTCATAAGGAAATTTGAATGGATAAATACGGAAAGTTAAACGATTAGGTTGTGATTTTTTATACGAAGCAATTTCTTGCTTCGTATAAAAGAAAGTGAAACGTTTAAATTCTGACCACTGAATCCCGCAAATGCACGCTGCAGGGAAGCAAAAACCGCTCATTGATCAGGGTGTTGCTCTGGATTTGCCGCAATACCAGCTCCGCACTTCTGCGCCCGATTTCATGCAGCGGCGGCGCCACACTGGAAATGGCAGGGGAATACAGATCCACAATATCCCGGTTGTCGTAGCCGAACAGGGAAATGTCCCGACCTACGGCGATATTGTGCTCCAGACAATAGGTATAGACACCGCTGGCCATCAGGTCATTCATGGCAAAAATGGCCGTAATGTCCATAGACAGGAGTTTTTCTGCAATTTCATAGCCGCTGTTGCGGCTCCAGTCCCCCCAGAAGGTGGTTTCCGGATTGTACAGAATCTGATTTTCCAGCAGCGCCCGCTGAAAACCGCACAGCCGGGACTGGGCATGGATACTGGTGACCGGTCCGACAATGACGCCGATTTTCCGGTGCCCGCAGCGGATCAAAGTCTGGCCCACATGGTATCCGGCGTTTTCGTCATCGGGATAGACGCTGGAAAAACCGCCGCCTTTGGGAAAACAATAGGCATATACAAAGGGAATATCCCCGAAAGTCGGCAAAAAAGAAATTTCCCGGCAATGGTATCCCACATATACGATTCCCTCCACCTGCTTGGAAACCAGGGTGGACAGGGCGTTCTCAAAATAGCGGGAATGCTGGGGGGTATCGGTAAAGTCGTTCTTGTAGCGCTTGAACAGGCGCATGTTGCCCACGATGATCTCATAGCCGTGTTCTTCGCAGTAGGATTCGATGCCATCCACAATTTCCGGCGTGTTGAAAACCGTCAGATCTTCCGTGATGATGCCAATGCTGTTGGAACGGCGGAGCTTCAGGTTTTTGGCAAAGCTGTTGGGGTGATAGTGCAGCTCCTGGGCGATGGTAAAAATCTCCTGGGCTTTGCTGTCACTGGCGGCGCCGGGTTTTCCGTTAAGTACATTGGAAACTGTAGCGACGGATACGCCGGTGCGTAGGGCAATGTCTTTCATGGTTGCCATTTGCTGATACCTCTATCCGGAAGTACTGAGAAAGGGAAACAAGGG
>CALXFP010000156.1 GCA_944387615.1 uncultured Oscillospiraceae bacterium
CCTTCTTCATATCCCACATAACCAGGAGGCGCACCAATGAGCCGGGAAACCGACTGTTTTTCCATATATTCCGTCATATCCAGCCGGATTACCGCATCCTTGCTGCCGTAAACTTCCTCCGCCAATGCCCGGCAAAGTTCCGTCTTTCCCACGCCGGTGGGGCCGGTAAACAGCAGACAGGCAATGGGCCGTCCCGCATCCCGGATGCCGGAATATCCCCGGCGCACCGCCTCTGCCACAGCGCTGACCGCCTTTTCCTGGCCTACCACCTTGGCGCACAGCAGCCCTTCCAGGTTCAGCAGCCGTTCCCGTTCTCCCGAGGTCAGCCGTCCCACGGGAATGCCGGTTCTGGCAGACACCACCCAGGCGATATCCGCCCCGGAAACGCTGCGGCTGCGGCGGCTTTCACTGGGTTTGGACAGGTGCTGCATCTTATCCCGGAGCTCCGCCGCTTTTTCAAACTTTCGCTCCCGGACAGCCCCCTGCAATTCCTGTTCCAGCTCTTTCCGGGCGGCGCCGCCCCGGCTGCTTTGCATTTCCTCCATTCTGGCCCGGGCTGCGCCTTCATCCAGCAGGTCAATGGCCTTATCCGGCAGGTACAGGTCCGGCAGATACCGCACCGACAGCCGCACCGCTTCTTTCAGCGCATCTTCGGTAATGCGAAGGTGGTGGTGCCGTTCCAGCCCTGGCTTCAGCGCCCGCAAAATAGCCAGGGTGGTATCTTCCCCCGGCTCTTCTACCGCCACAGGACGAAAACGCCGTTCCAGGGCGGCATCCTTTTCAATATATTTACGGTACTCTTCCCGGGTGGTGGCGCCCAGCATTTGCAGCTCCCCACGGCCCAGGGCGGGCTTGAAAATATTCGCCGCATCAATGGCCCCTTCTGCTGCGCCGGCACCCACAATGGTATGCATTTCATCCACGAACAAAATCACATCGCCGCTGCGGCGGATTTCCGACAGCACATCCCGCAGCCGTTCTTCAAATTCGCCCCGGTATTTTGTTCCCGCCACCAGGCTGGCCATATTCAGGCTCACCAGCCGTTTGTCCTTCAGCTGGGGCGGCACGTTGCCCATGGCCATCCGCTGGGCAAGCCCTTCGGCAATGGCAGTTTTACCCACCCCCGGTTCTCCAACCAGGGCCGGGTTATTCTTGTTCTTTCGGCACAGAATGCCGATGACCATATCGATTTCCTTTTCCCGTCCAATTACAGGCTCCATGGTCGATACTTTTGCAATCAAATCCTCGCTGAACTGTTCCAACAGCCGCATTGTGACCGCCTCCTTTTTTCCTTTCCCGAGAGCATTCTGCTCCCAACGCAAATAGTCCACCGTATAGGTAAACAGCGCATCGGCGCTGACACCGTTTGCCCGCAGCAGTTCTCCCGCTGCCGAATGTTCCTGCCGGGCCAGAGCCAGCAGCAGATGATGGGGTTGGATTTCCCGGCTGTTTTGCTGCCGGGCTTCCCGGGCGGCGCACCGGAGAATTTTCCGGGCCTCCTGGGTCAGGCCCTGGGGCAGGGGCAGATCCGGTGTTCCCGCACCGTAGAGCAGCTGAGCCATGGCCTCCGTCAGCTCCGGGTCAACCCCCAGCTGCCGCAGCACCAGCCCCATTCCACCCGGCTCCCGGCACATCACCAGCAGCAAATGCTCCGAACCCACATAGCTGTGGCCCAAGCTTCTGGCCTTCCTGGCTGCGCTTTGAATCAGGTCGGCCGTCAACATATGGTAACGCAATGTATCCCTCCTAGATTAGCAGAAGGCAACTTTGAAAGTTCTTCCTTTTTCCGAAAAAGCATCGCCAAGCAGGAAAAAATTTATTCAGCAAATTTTGAAAAAGGAATTGCATTTTCTAAAATCCATGCTACAATGGAGGTGCGTTACCCATTAACGTCAAACATACAAGAATATTGGAGGTAATACCATGGCTTACATCATTACTGACGCTTGCGTTTCCTGCGGCTCCTGCGCCGAGCAGTGCCCTGTTGAGGCTATTTCCGAGGGCGACGGCAAGTACGTTATCGATGCCGATGTCTGCGTTTCCTGCGGTTCCTGCGCTGAGCAGTGCCCCACCGAAGCCATCGAGGAAGGCTAATTTATCTTTGCGCCTGTAATTGGCCTGCGCAGTTCTTGCGCAGGCCAATTTTTTATTGTATAATGGCTGCATCTTATGTAGGAGCCGACGTGTCATGGAATATCTTCCCAATGGACTTACTCTGGAACTTGCCCCCGGAACCTTCCCCTTAAGCACCGATTCCATGGCGCTGGCCCACTTTGCCGCGCTGCCAAAAAATACCCGGGTGCTGGATCTGGGTTCCGGTTGCGGCACTCTGGGGCTGCTGCTTTGCAGCCGATGGGAAACTTGCAGCGTCTGCGGTGTGGAGCTGGACCCAAAGGCGCACCAGGCTGCCCTGGAAAACATCCGCCGCAACCAGCTGTCGTGCCGTATGGAAAGTATATGCGCCGACCTGCGGTCGGTATCTGAAACATTTTCTCCGGGAAGTTTTTCCTGCTGCATTTCCAATCCTCCCTACTTTTCCGGCGGCCCTGCAAGCAAGACGCTGCCCCTGGCCCGACGGGAAGACAGCTGCTCTCTTACAGAGCTATTCCAGGCCGCTGCCTGGGCGGTCAAATTCGGCGGTGACTTTTTCCTGGTACACCGCCCGGAGCGTCTGGCGGAGCTGATCGCCCAGGGAAGCCTGGCGGGGCTGGAAGCCAAGCGGCTGTGTCTGGTGCGGCATCGGGAAGGCGGGCCGGTGAATCTGGTGCTGCTGCAATTTCGCAAAGGGGCCAAGCCGGGCCTGATCTGGCAGGAATGGACGCTGCATCACAGCGACGGCTCCCCCACCCCAATTTATCAGGAAATCTATCACAGGAAGGAATCCTAACATGGCTGGAATGTTATACCTTGTCCCCACCCCCATCGGCAATCTGGGGGATATTTCCCAGCGCTGCCGGGAAACCCTGGAACAGGCCGACTTTATCGCCGCAGAAGATACCCGGGTCAGTCTGAAGCTGCTCAACCACCTGGGCATTAAAAAAAGCCTTGTCAGCTATTACGAGCACAACAAAGCCTTTAAGGGCGATCAGATTGTACAGCGGATTCTGGCCGGGGAAACCTGCGCTCTGGTGTCCGATGCGGGCAGCCCCGCCATTTCTGACCCCGGGGAAGATCTGGTCAAGCAGTGCGCCCAGGCAGGCATTGTGGTCTGCGCCATTCCCGGCCCCTGCGCCGCCATCACGGCACTGAGCATTTCCGGTCAAGCCACTGGGCGATTCTGCTTTGAAGGGTTTCTCTCCACTGCAAAAAAGAGCCGCCGGGAGCATCTGGATTCCCTGAAAAACGAGATGCGCACCATGATTTTCTACGAAGCCCCCCACAAATTGTCGGCAACTCTGGAAGATCTGGCGGAAGCCTTTGGAACCGACCGCCCCATCAGCCTGTGCCGGGAGCTGACCAAGCTTCACGAAGAGGTCATCCGCACCACCCTGGGTCAGGCCGTGGAATATTATCGGGAGAATCCCCCGAAAGGCGAGTTTGTTCTGGTGGTTGCCGGTGCACCGGCCCAGGAAACTGCGGGTGCCTCGGATTCCGATGCCGCCGCTCGGGTAGCCCAGCTGATGCAGGAGGGTATGAGCCGCAAGGATGCCGTGAAACAAACCGCCAAAGAGCTGAATTTGCCAAAAAATGTGGTATACGACATTGCGCTTTCCCAGTCAGAAGATACCGCCACTGAATAAACAAAATCGCCCGGAATGGCCGTGTACATTCCGGGCATATATTATGCTTGTAATCAAAACCAGCGGGCGG
>CALXFP010000157.1 GCA_944387615.1 uncultured Oscillospiraceae bacterium
GGACACATTTTCGGGCAGTTTTTCATATTGTATTGTTGTGCAAAGGGTGCTAGTATATTCTGTATATACATTTGTCTTTGAAAAGCGGACGATTCAAGGGGCAAGGAGTGAGGTTATGAAGTATATTGTTGTGCTGGGCGACGGCATGTCCGACGAACCGCTGGCGCAGCTGGGAGGAAAGACTCCCTTGGAATACGCCCATACCCCGACCATGGATGCGCTGGCCTCCAAAGGGGAAATGGGCATGGTGCAGAACGTTCCTGCCGGAATGTCTCCGGGCAGTGAAGTGGCCAATCTGTCCGTAATGGGCTATGACCCGCTGACGGACTTCACCGGACGATCTCCCCTGGAGGCTCTCAGCGTAGGGGTGCAGATGGAGCCGGATGACGTGGTGTTCCGCTGCAACCTGGTGACCCTGACGGAGCCGGAAGCCTATCCTGAAAAGACCATTCTGGATCATAGCTCCGGTGAGATTGCCACAGCCGATGCCGATGTCCTGATGGACGCCATCCGGCAGGCTTTTAACAGCGATACCTTCCAGTTTTATACCGGCACCAGCTACCGGCATATTATGGTATGGAAGCATGGACGACTGGCGAAATTGGAGCCGCCCCATGACCACCTGACCAAGGTCATCGGCCCCTGGCTGCCCCAGGAACCGGTGCTCCGGGAATTTATGGAGAAGAGCTTTGATATTCTCAATAACCATCCTCTGAACCTTCAGAGGGCGGCTGAGGGGAAGAACAAAGCCAATTCCCTGTGGTACTGGGGTGCCGGTACCCGGCCCAACCTACAGAATTTCCAGGAGAAAACCGGCTGCAAAGGTGCGGTGATTTCCGCAGTAGACCTGCTCAAGGGCATTGCCGTAGGTGCGGGCATGAAAGTGTACCAGGTAGAGGGAGCCACCGGCTCCATTGATACCAACTGGGAGGGCAAAGCCCAGGCTGCCATTCAGGCTCTGCTGGAAGATGGCTGCGACCTGGCCTATATCCATGTGGAAGCCCCGGATGAAATGGCCCACCAGGGCCTGGTGGAGGAGAAGGTCAAATCCATCGAATACTTAGACAGCCGGATTCTGCGGCCCATTAAGCAGGCCATGGAGAAAGCAGGGGAGGATCACCGGATTCTGCTGCTGCCGGATCACCCCAATTTGCTGCGGCTGCGTACCCATACCGGCGACCCGGTGCCCTATGTGCTCTACGACAGTACCAAAGAGCGCCGGATGCTGGCCCATTACAGCGAAACGGAGGCCAAGGCCACCGGAAACTATGAACCCCAGGGCTGCCGCCTGATGGCCCGGCTGCTGGAGAAAACCACCAGATAGAACAGGAGGAATCTGCATGTCCAGAGTCTATAATTTTTCCGCCGGTCCGGCGGTGCTGCCGGAGGTTGTTCTGAAAGAAGCGGCAGCGGAAATGCTGGATTACCGGGGCACCGGTATGTCCGTCATGGAAATGAGCCACCGCTCCAAAGCCTATCAGGCCATCATCGATCAGGCGGAAGAAGATCTTCGCAAGCTGATGGGCATTCCGGAAAATTATAAGGTGCTGTTCCTCCAGGGCGGCGCCAGCCAGCAGTTTGCCATGGTTCCCATGAACCTGATGAAAAACCGGGTGGCGGACTATGTTATTACCGGCCAGTGGGCCAAGAAGGCCTGGCAGGAAGCCCAGCTTTACGGTCAGGCCAACGCCGTGGCCTCTTCTGCTGACAAGACCTTCTCCTATATTCCGGATTGCTCGGACCTGCCCATCAGCGACAATGCGGACTATGTCTATATCTGCGAAAACAATACCATCTACGGCACCAAGTTCTGGACACTGCCCAACACCAAGGGAAAGCCCCTGGTTTCCGATGTGTCTTCCTGCTTCCTGTCGGAGCCGGTGGATGTCAGCCGATACGGCATGCTCTACGGCGGCGTTCAGAAGAACATCGGACCTGCCGGCGTGGTGATTGCCATTATCCGGGAGGACCTGATTACCGAGGACGTACTGCCCGGAACCCCCACCATGCTGCGCTACAAAATCCACGCAGACAACGGCTCCATGTACAATACCCCCCCGGCCTACGGCATTTATATCTGCGGCAAGGTATTCCAGTGGCTGTTAAATCAGGGCGGTCTGGAAGTTATGAAGGAATACAACGTGAGAAAAGCCGCCGTGCTGTATGATTTCCTGGACAGCAGCACCTTGTTCCACGGTACTGTGGTGAAGAAAGACCGTTCTTTGATGAACGTGCCCTTTGTCACCGGCAGCGCGGAGCTGGATGCCAGGTTTGTCAAAGAGGCGGAAGCGGCAGGCTTTGTGAACCTGAAAGGCCACCGCACGGTGGGCGGCATGCGTGCCAGCATCTACAATGCCATGCCCATTGAGGGTGTACAAAAGCTGGTGGCGTTTATGGAGCGCTTTGAAAAAGAAAACCGCTGAGACGGGAAAAGAGGAACGGTCATGTATCACATTCACAACTTGAATAAGATTTCCCCCAAGGGTCTGGCCTTGTGGACGGAAGACTATCAGACCATTGACAATCTGGAACAGGCGGAGGCGGTACTGGTCCGCAGCGCCAACATGCACGATCTGGATCTGCCGGATAACCTGCTGGCAGTGGCCCGGGCAGGCGCTGGCGTAAACAACATTCCCCTGACCAGCTGCGCGGAAAAAGGCATCGTGGTGTTCAATACCCCCGGCGCCAACGCCAATTCGGTGATGGAGCTGTCCCTGTGCGGCATGCTGCTCAGCTGCCGGGATGTGGTGGGCGGCATCAACTGGGTGCAGTCCATCAAGGGCAGCTCCGAAATTGCCCGCATGGTGGAGAAGGGGAAATCTCAGTTTGCCGGTCACGAGATTCGGGGTAAAAACCTGGGTGTCATCGGCCTGGGCGCGGTAGGCGGCCCTCTGGCCAATGCCGCCCGGGGATTGGGAATGAACGTCTACGGATGCGACCCCTTTATTTCCATCGAGGCCGCCTGGCACCTGGACAGCCACATTGTCCGGGTAAACAGCCGGGACGAGATTTATGCCAAGTGTGACATTATTTCCCTGCATACGCCCCTGCTGGACGACACCCGGCAGATGATCAGCGCCGAAGCCATTTCCAAGATGAAGGACGGGGTTATCATCCTGAACTTTGCCCGGGATTTGCTGGTGGACGACGATGCCATGGCTCAGGCCCTGGCCAGCGGAAAAGTTGCCCGGTATGTCACCGACTTCCCCAATGAGAAAACCGCCAACATGCCCGGCTGCATTGCCATTCCCCACCTGGGTGCTTCCACCGAAGAATCCGAGGACAACTGCGCCAGGATGGCGGTGAATCAGCTGATGAATTACCTGGAAAACGGCAACATTGTCAACTCCGTCAACTATCCCAACTGCGATATGGGGCTTTGCCGTGCGGCGGGACGGATTACCCTTCTGCACCGGAACATCCCCAACTCTCTGGGCCGGTTCACCTCCGCCATTGCCAGCGAGAATGTGAACATCGACGGTCTGATGAACAAGAGCCGGGGAGAATACGCCTACACCATGCTGGACCTGGACCGGCACCCCTCTGCTGAGGTGGTGGAACACCTGAAAAGCATTGAAGGCGTCCTGCGGGTGCGGGTTATCAAGTAAGAATCCATACAAAAATCCACGCTGCCAAGAAATAGCAGCGTGGATTTTTCTTGTATTACCGGCGGCTGCCGAAGAAGCCGTCGAAGGGAGACTGGGGCCAGGACTGGCTCTGGGTGGGCTGAACTTCCTGCTGGGGCAGGGCGGACTGAACCTGTTCGCCTACGGTGAGGACAACTTCCATGGTTTCGCCCTG
>CALXFP010000158.1 GCA_944387615.1 uncultured Oscillospiraceae bacterium
GTGACTTCCGACGGCCGTGTCTACACCTGGGGCAACAACATCAAAAAGACCCTGAATGTCCCCGAAGAGATCCAGGGCCAGGTGGCCTCCCTCAGCGCAGGCCGTTATCACTACACTGCCATCCTGAAGGACGGCTCTCTGTACAGCTGGGGTGACAACACCCATGGACAGGCCAATGCTCCCAAGGATACGGGCATTGCCAGCGTGGATGCCGGCTACTATGCCAACTACGCCATCAACGAAGATGGCCAGGTAATTGCCTGGGGCCTGAAGGGCTACCTGATGGGCACCGATGCCTTCGGCCGTGACCTGTTCCGCCGTCTGCTGGTTGGCGGACGGATGACCATGACTGTGGGCGCCATCTCCGTTGTGATTTCCACCATCATCGGTATTCTGGTGGGCGGTATTTCCGGCTACAAGGGCGGCAAGGTGGATAACCTGCTGATGCGTCTGACAGAAATCGTTTCCTCCATCCCCTTCCTTCCCTTCTGTATTATCCTGTCGTCCATATTGGGCAACAGTATCAGTGAAACCCAGAGAATCATTTTGATTATGTGTATTCTGGGCCTGCTGTCCTGGCCGGGCATCGCCCGTCTGGTCCGCGGCAGCGTGCTGGCAGAGCGGGAGCAGGAATTCGTCACCGCCGCCAAGGCTCTGGGTGTGAAGGAGGCCGGAATTATCTTCCGTCATATCCTGCCCAATATCATTACTGTTATCATTGTCAATGCAACCCTGAACTTCGCGACCTGCATGCTGACTGAGTCTTCCCTGTCCTTCATCGGCTTCGGCGTCAACGAGCCCAACGCCACCTGGGGCAACATGCTCACCGGCGCTCAGAACGGTCAGGTTATCGCCAACTATTGGTGGCGCTGGCTGTTCCCGGCTATGCTGCTGGGTATCTGCACCATCAGCATCAACTGCATCGGCGACGGCCTGCGGGATGCCATTGACCCCAAATCGAAAGAGAGGTGAGCCGGAATGCATTTGCTTGAAGTCAAAAACCTGCACACATATTTTAAGACCAAGAAGGGCATCGTCAAGGCAGTCAACGACGTGACCTACAGCCTGGATGCCGGCAAGACCCTGGGTATCGTGGGTGAGTCCGGCTCCGGTAAGAGCGTTTCCGCCATGAGCATTATCCGTCTGCTGGACGGCAACGGCTATATCGAAAGCGGCAGCGTTACCTTCGACGGCAAGGACATTCTGAACGCTTCCGACAAGGACCTGCACCACATCCGGGGCAATGAGATCTCTGTGATCTTCCAGGAGCCTATGACCTCCCTGAACCCGGTGTTCACCATCGAGCGCCAGATCGGCGAAGTGCTGCGGCTGCACCAGAAGCTGGACAAGAAGCAGGCCTATCAAAAGGCAGTTTCCCTGCTGTCCGATGTAAAGATTCCCAACCCCGAGCGGGTGGCAAAACAGTATCCCTTCCAGCTTTCCGGCGGTATGCGCCAGCGTGTGATGATCGCCATGGCTCTGGCCTGCCGGCCCAAGCTGCTGATTGCGGACGAGCCTACCACGGCTCTGGACGTGACCATTCAGGCCCAGATCCTGAAGCTGATGAACGAGCTGAAGCATCAGATGGGAACCTCCATTCTGTTCATCACCCATGACCTGGGTGTTATCCACGAGATGGCGGACGAAGTGGCAGTTATGTACTGCGGCCAGATTGTGGAGAAAGCCGATGCCAAGACCATTTTCCATGGCGGTATCCACTCCCATCCTTACACCGAAGGTCTGATGACCTCCATTCCCCGGCTCAATACCCCCAAGGGTAAGCGGCTGGAGGCAATTCCCGGCGCGGTTCCCAACCCGCTGTATCTGCCTCAGGGATGTAAATTCGCTCCCCGGTGCAAGTACTGCACCGAGAAGTGTCTGGCAGCAGAGCCGGAGCTGCAGGAAGTTGCTCCCAACCATTTAATCCGGTGTTTCTATCCAGAGAAGGCGGTGAGAAAAGAACATGCAAAATGAGAACCGTAAGGTGCTGCTGACCATCAAGGATGTCAAGCAGTACTTCCCTGTGAAAAAGACCAAGCTGCGGGAAAAGCAGCGCTATGTTCGTGCCAATGACGGCATTTCTCTGGAGATTTACGAAGGCGAAACCCTGGGCCTGGTAGGCGAGTCCGGCTGCGGTAAGTCCACCTTTGGACGGACCCTGCTGCAGCTGTATCCCCAGACCCACGGCGATGTGATCTACCATAAGGACGGCAAGGACATCGACCTGAAGAAGCTGAGCAAGGAAGAGATGCGGGTGCTGCGCAAGGACCTGCAGCTGATCTTCCAGGACCCCTACTCCTCCCTGAACCCCCGTATGACGGTGGGCCAGATCATCGGTGAGGGCCTGGTGTCCCACGGTATTTTCAAGAAGGGCGATCCTGCCATGCAGGAGTATATTTTCCAGGTGATGGAAAACTGCGGCCTGGCCAACTACATGTTCGGCCGATATCCCCACCAGTTCTCCGGCGGTCAGCGTCAGAGAATCGGCATTGCCCGGAGCCTGGCCCTGAATCCTGCTTTCGTGGTTTGTGACGAGGCGGTTTCTGCACTGGACGTGTCCATTCAGTCTCAGATTCTGAATCTGCTGTCGGAACTGAAGGAAAAGCAGAACCTGACCTACCTGTTCATCACCCACGACCTGAGCGTTGTCAAGTACATCAGCGACCGGATCGGCGTTATGTATCTGGGCAATATGGTGGAGCTGGCTCCCACCGAGGAACTGTTCGCCAACACCCTGCACCCCTATACCGAGGCGTTGCTGTCTGCTATCCCCGTGGTGGATGAGGAGGACAAGCGGGAGCGGATCTTGCTGGAAGGTGATATGCCCAGCCCGGTGAATCCTCCCTCCGGCTGCAAGTTCCACACTCGCTGCCGTTACTGCCAGCAAAAGTGCAAGGAGGAGGTCCCCCAGTGGACCAACGTGGGCAACGGCCACTACGTCGCCTGCCACTTCCCCCTGCATAAGAACAACGGGTAAGGCACTATGCTGTTTGGCAAAAAAATCAACCGCATCCTGAATATCCGCAAGGCGGAGGAGCGGTTTGAGGAGGAACGGGAGCAGCTGCCCCTGGAAAAAAATGACCGACTGGCCATGATTCTGGCAGCCCTGGCGGTATTTGTGCCGGTGCTGATTGTGGTGATTCTGGTATTTTTGTTGGTGCTGTATCTGTTTTTCTTCCGTTTTCTGTAAAATAAGTGCCGGGATTCGCAAGAATCCCGGCACTTTTCTATCTTCAGCATTTTCTGAATACAGGAATCCATTCCAGGGGACAGGGGACTTCCGCCCACTGACCGCCGGAATAAATCTGCTGGGTGTTGGTATCCTGCCAACTGCAACCGGCGGGCAGGTAGACCCGTCTGGAACGCTGACCGGGGTAGAGTACCGGAGCCACCAGGTAGTCCGGTCCGAACAGGTAACTGTCCTCCACTTCCCAGCAAACAGGGTCCTGGGGAAATTCCAGGAACAGCGCCCGCATCACTGGTGTGCCATCCTGATGGGCCTGATCCATAATCTGACGGATGTAGGGACGAAGCTTCTCCCGCAGATTCAGGTAGTTCTTGCAGATTTCGTAAACTTCGGGGCCGTAGCTCCAGACTTCGTTGTCTGCACCGGAGCAGCAGGAGGCGCCGCTGGTGGTGCCCACTTGGGGCTGTTTAGGTTCCCGGTCGCCGTGGAGCCGCATCACGGGGCAGAAGGTGCCCCACTGGAACCAACGGACAAACAGCTCCCGGTAATCTTCCTTCCGGGGGTCGCCGCCGTGGAAGCCGCCGATGTCGGTGGTCCACCAGGGGATTCCTGC
>CALXFP010000159.1 GCA_944387615.1 uncultured Oscillospiraceae bacterium
ATCGAGATTGTCAAGAAAAAATCACCCACGGAAGGTTTTCTTCCGTGGGTGCAAATGGTCTTGCGTTATTGGGGCAGCTTTGCTGCCACTGTGGGGTAATTTTCCAGATTGGTATGGGGGTAGAAACTGGCGGCCCGCATTTCTTCCACAAAGGTTTCCTGCATGGCAAATTCCAGATAGTAAATCTCCCGTGCCACCCGGTCCGCTTCCTCCGGGGAAATCCGTCCGCAGAGCAGGTCACAGGCCCCCTCCAGAGAGCTGTTGCCCACATTGCGGAACTTCTCCCGGGGTGCATCCGGATACAGGCCGATGGTGATGGCGGATTCCAGGTTCAGGTGGCGTCCGAAAGCGCCTGCCAGATAAATCCGGTCTATATTTTCCAGTCCCAGCCCTGCGGTATTCAGCAGCACCGCCACCATGGTATGGGCCGCTGCCTTGGTTTCCGTAAACTGACGGATATCCTCCTGGGTAAAGTAGAGAGGCTGACCATCGGCGCTTTCGGTTTCGTCCGCGTAGACCACCGCCCACTGTTCGTCCAGGAAGCGGATTCGCTGGGATTTTTCCGGCTGCAAAACGCCCTGTCGGTTCATCCACCCCGCCAGAAGCATCTGAGCCAGCAAGTCTACAATGCCGGAACCGCAGATGCCCTTGGGCTTCTCCCCCGCGATGGTGGTAATCGTCAGTTGGTTATCCGCAATGGTCACCGAGTCCACCGCACCGGGGCGGGCACGCATACCGCTTTTGCTGATATCCCCTTCCAAGGCAGGCCCGGCAGCGCCTGCGCCGCCGATGAGGTATTCCCGGTTACCCAGCACCATTTCTCCGTTGGTGCCGATATCCAGAAACAAAGAGGTTTCCTCCCGCTGGGTCAGGCCGGTGGCCAGCAGACCGCTGATGATGTCCCCGCCCAGATAGTTGGCGGTGGATGGGAAGCAGTAAACGGGCCCGGCAACGCTAAGCCCCAATTCCCTGCCCCACACCAGTCCCGGATGCTTCACCACCGGGCGGAAGGGGGTATGGAACAGGCAGAAGGTATCCAGTCCCAGCAAAAAGTGAATCATGGTGGTGTTGCCGCTGATGACCATGGTGCAGATCTGCTCCGGAAGGATTCCCGCCTGGGCGCAGACAGAATCCACAAGGGTATTCAGTGTCTCCACAGTAACCGCTTGAATTTCCTTGCGGTGCTCGGGATTGTCTTTGGTGTAGAAAATCCGGCTGAGGATTTCGTCACCGTAGGCACGCTGACCATTGCGCACCGTATCCTCTGCCAGGACGCTGCCGGAAGCAAAATCCACCAGCCGCATCACCACTGTGGTACTTCCCAGGTCCACCGCAGCACCATAACAGGCCAGCGTGGTATCCCCCGGCTCTGCCCGCACCACTTCCCAACGGCACGCTTTTTTCAGCACGGTAACTGTAAAGGTTTCCAGCCGCAAAACTTCATAATATTCCTGCACCACCGAGATGGGCATCTCTGCTTCCACGCCTTGTGCCGCCAGGGCATCCAGGCAGCGCTGGACGTCATCTGTGTGGTCGGTATCCACATCCTGCATGGTCAGGTATCGTTTTTGTATCCAAGGGTTTGTCATGGTTACCCCTCATTTCTTTTCAGCGATGGTTTCATGGTAGCACAAAATCCGCCATATAGCAAGGAGCGGTTTTGCTCAGCGTTATGTGTAATGACTTATGCTGCATCCTGTGATAAAATATCTATATGAAAAGCTGCTTTTGCTGTAATGAACGGGAATATTTTACGGCTATATAGGTGAACAACAAAAATACAAGGAGGTGTTTGTGTGGAAGATCAGAAAATCATCGATCTGTACTTTGCCCGCTCAGAGCAGGCCATTCAGGAAACCGATGCCAAATACGGCGGCTACTGCTACAGCATTGCATTCAACATCCTCACAAACCAGGAAGATTCCGAAGAATGTGTCAGCCACACCTACCTGTCGGCGTGGAACACCATACCCCCGAAACGGCCCAATTTCCTGTCTGCATTCCTGGGAAGAATTACCCGGTATCTCTCCATTGATCGCTGGCGCAAACGCAGCAGCATCAAGCGGGGCGGCGGAGAAATCCCGTTGGCATTGGAAGAACTGCTGGAATGCGTATCCCAGACCGAGAGCATTGAGGATGCACTTCAAAGAAAACAGGCAGCGGCTGTACTGAATCGCTTTCTCGATGCGCTTCCGGAGGCGGAACGAAATGCGCCGCTTTGCCGGTACTGGTACTTAGATTCCATTGCCTCTATTGCGGAAAAAAACGGTTTCACCCCGGGGAAAGTTGCCACCATGCTGTGCCGCACTCGAAAGAAACTGAGAATCTACCTGGAAAAGGAGGAATTGCTATGACCAATCAGGAACTGCTGGATCTGTTTGGGGCAGCCAGAGACAGCTATATTCTGGATACCCAAAAGCTGAGATCCGGAGAAACCGGACAGAAAGTCCGGAAACTGTCCACCCGGAAACTATGGCTGCTGATTGCGGCAATTCTTGCCCTGCTGGTCCTGTCCGCAACGGCCTATGCCGCTATCCAGGCCCGCATCCGAATGACCCTGACCCAAAATAATCTGGAAACTACAGCGTCCCAGTATGGGGATGTCATCAGAACCTATTACCCCCAGAACATTGCGGATGGATATACCTTGGCAAACGGTTCGATTGTGGGAAGTCACCGGTATCTTGTCTATGAAAATGCGGGAAACCAATCCATCACATTTTCCATTTCCACAAAGGATTTTACCCAAGATATCCAGCTGAGGCCCCCGGTTACAGAGAAAGCGGTGGAAATTGCCGGACAAAGTACCACGCTGAAAAGCACCCAGGACGGTACCCAGGTGTTGGCATGGAGCAATCCCCAGGTTGGTTATTTTGCGTCCTTATTCACCACCGATCCCCAGGTCGACCTGGCAGCCATGGCAGAAAGTGTGGATGCCGGAGCACCGATGGAGGACAATTTTCAGATTCAGAATGGGGAATCCTGGAACCCCTGGTACCCGCAGAAGCTGCCGGAGGGATACAGCTGCGTCGATGTCACCCCCATCAGTGGAGGCAGCCAGATTGTTCGCTATGTATCTGAGACAGCATCCATTCAGTTCGCCATCTCCATCTCCCAGGACCTCAGCGATATTAACACTGCCCCTTCCAGCACTATGGAATGGGAAGATGTGGACATTGCCGGCGTGCCGGGCCGAATGGTCACTATTGACGGAGAGCAGCGGATTCTGTTCTGGGAACAGGAATCCGAGGGTTCCAACGCCATGCTGATGACTACCGACCCTCAAGTGGATTTGGCTGCCATGGCGGCAAGCGTAGGCCCAGGAGAGCCGCTGGAGGTCAGTGACCAATATGTAACAGGACCCGACTATGATTTGGAAATTTCTCAGGATCAGGAAATCTATGTAGGATATGAGCCCTGGTATCCCCAGGAGATTCCCGAGGGATATTGCCTGATCCAAGTCACTGACCATACCTATGGGAATCAGTCCTACTTTTACGAAAACGATCATGGCGGAGATATCACCTACAACTTTACCTTCCAACTGGGAGACTGGGGCAGTAGTTCCGGCATGGGAACGGTGGAAGAAGTGGAGATCAACGGGAATATGGGATATTACTTCCCGGAGACGAACACCGTAACTTGGGTGCAGGAAGAAAAAGGCTTTGCCTTCTCTATTTGGGCAACGGAAGATGTGGATGTCATTGCCATGGCCCGCAGTGTGGCTCTGGGGCCAGATCTTAC
>CALXFP010000160.1 GCA_944387615.1 uncultured Oscillospiraceae bacterium
TGTACGCTGGTGGGGTCGGCCAAAGTTGTGCCAAGCCGCAATACAGACAAAGCCATAGCCGATATTGTCAAAATTGCAGAAGAAAACCAGGTAGGGGAGATCGTGGTAGGACTTCCCAAGAATATGGACGGCACCGAAGGCAGCCGTGCACAGCTGTGCCGGGAATTTGCGGACAGACTGGGGCAGGCCACCGGATTGCCTGTGGTGATGTGGGACGAGCGAAGAACCACAGTAGAGGCCCACAATATCCTGTCTCAGCACAATTACCACGGAAAGAAGCGCAAAGATACGGTGGATGCTGTTGCCGCGTCTTTAATTCTGGAAGGATATTTGAACTTCAAAAATCGATAAATTTTACGGACCTGCCCACATCCCAAACCATGGGACATGTGCAGGCCCGTTTTCGTTAAGACGCCTTTTTCTGATGAAAGAAGATTTCCTTTACTCCCACAAGAATCAACAGCACGCCGAATGCCTTTTGAATCCACTTCAGATCCCAGCTGGCGCTGATCCTGGAAAACAGCACACAGGTAATGATACCGCCCAGAATGGCAGGAATCACAATTTTCCAGCAAATATGCTTTTGACGAACCCGGAGCAGACAGGAAAGAAATGCAGCAGGAAGAAAAAACAGCAGATTGATCTGTCTGGCAATGGCGTAGTCCGTATTTGCCACCAGTGTCAGCCAAAGAATCAGCAAACTTCCTCCGCCCACACCAATTCCGGAGAAAAAGCCCAAGACCGCAGCAATCAGCACCACAACCGGAAAACTCTCTAACATAAATACCGAATTCCTCCCCACAAAACGAATGCACCCAGAATCCGGTGAAGCCAAAGCACCGGTATTTTGCAGCCCCAAATGCCGGCAGCCAGACCGCCGATGGCACTTCCCAGCAGATAGGGCAGGACTTGCGTTATCTCAAAGTGGATTCCTGGCATAAAAATAAGGGTAACAATGCACAGCGTAAGGGTTACACAGATGGAGCAGGGGAATATTTCTTCCTCTTTCGCAGATGTCAGCAGCCCCAGAAGTGGTACCAGTACCATCCCGCCGCCGGTTCCGAACAATCCGGTGACAATTCCGGCACCGATTCCAGCCAGAACTGCCCCCCAATATTGGTGATGAATCATAAAGATAGCCTCCACATTCAGTTTTTCCACCGAAAGCGTTCTTATCCGCGATTTTCCAGATCACTGTAAAATTCAAGTGGCCCGCAAGACAAAATGGAAAAAGTAATTTTTAAGGTTGACATTTGAAATAGAAATGAGTATAATATACTGGATTTCGGGGTGTGGCGAAGCTTGGTATCGCGCTTGGTTCGGGTCCAAGAGGCCTCGGGTTCGAATCCCGACACTCCGACCACAATTGCAGCCGGTTTTATAGCGAAAATGTTGTAAGACCGGCTGCTTTCGTTTTGGCCATACACGGGCCGTCCAACTGCATATAGCCATTTTAGCCGGAAGCGGAGAGATTCTGCTTCCGGCTGTATTTTTAGAAAATGGGGTTGACAATTCTGTCTACTGATAGTAGAATACACTTGTCTACTGATAGTAGAATAAAGGAGGTGCAGAAAATGCCTGAATACAAATTGGGGGAGATTGAATCCCTGTTCGCTGATATTATATGGAGCAATGAGCCCCTTAGTTCCCGTCAGCTGGCAGAACTTGCGGAAAAATCCCTGCAATGGAAGCGTACCACAACCTACACCATTTTGAAACGGCTGTGCGACCGGGGGCTGTTTCAAAATCAGGGCGGGACGGTAACATCCTGTGTAAGCCGCCAGGAATTTTATGCCCGGCAAAGTGAGAAGTTCGTTGACGATACCTTCGGCGGCTCTCTGCCGGCCTTCCTTGCGGCTTTCGGCAGCTGCAAGAAGCTGTCTCAGTCCGAAATTGACGAAGCCCAAAAGCTGATTGACGCTATGCGGGGGTGAGAATATGGAAACCGTATTTTCTCAGGTTTTGAACATGAGTCTTACAGGCAGTGCGGTGATTCTGGTGGTAATTCTTGCCCGGCTGCTTCTGAAGCGCTTTCCCAAGATTTTCTCTTACGCTTTGTGGGCGGTGGTGCTGTTTCGGCTGCTGTGCTCGGTATCGTTGAGTGCTTCCTTGTCCATGCTGGACTGGCTCCGTCCGGAGATAACCACCGTTTCGGAAAGAACCAGCGCTGTGTCCTATCTGCCGGTGCGCTATGTGTATACCAGTGAAAAGGATAACCTGCCGCAGCCAACGCCCCAGCAGGAGACAGACACCCATCCTTCCCAAGAGAAAACCAGCCCATCCGTATCCGTTATGACCGTAGCTGCGTATCTCTGGGCGGCAGGCGTATGCCTGATGGTTCTGCGCAGTGTCGTTCAGTACCTGGGCTTGCGCCGGAAACTGGTGGGCGCCATTGTATACCGCGGGGAAGTCTATCTGGCGGATTACATTGATACCCCCTTTGCCTTGGGTATCCTGCGTCCCCGGATTTATCTTCCATTCCAGACACCAAAGGAAGAACGGCGCTACATCATTACCCATGAGCGCCACCATATCCGCCGGGGCGATCATGTGATGAAACTTCTGGCTTACGGCGCTCTTTGTATCCATTGGTTTAATCCGTTGGTCTGGGCAGCCTTCCTTCTGGCGGGAAAAGACATGGAAATGAGCTGCGATGAAGCGGTCATCCGCAAACTGGGAGAACATATCCGGGCGGATTATTCTGCTACGCTGCTGCGCCTGGCGACACATAAACATACCATCGCCGCTTCGCCCCTGGCCTTTGGCGAGGGAGATACGAAAGGTCGGATTCAAAATATGGCAAAGTGGAAAAAGCCCAAACTTTGGGTCAGTACCTTGTGCCTGATATTGTGCATAGCGGTGTTTGCCGCCTGTGCGTTGAATCCTACGGAAGAAGAAAGTACCTTGTCAGAAGTGATGAGCGAATATCCCTTCTCTTTGGACAAGCTTCCGGAGGAATATTCGGTGGAACAGGATAAAAAGGGAAACCTTCTGTTTTCTGACGGAACCAACACCGTGGGTGGAATCACCCGGCATCCGCCGACGGAGGATGCATATTTGAATTTTGGATGGGTTAACCAGTTGGATCTGTGGGAGTGGGAGGATGAAACCCTTGGGCATTATGCTTCGGGTTCTTCAGATGGCATCTGGACACTGGAGTTTTTCAGCGATGTACCGGAAGGCACGCCCAAAACCGTGAACCGTCGCCACACCCTTTTTCCGACGGAGACGGTGATTTATGATATCTGGTTTGACGGTATGCTGCTGGAATACGAAACACAGAGGCAGCTGCTGGAGATCCTTTTCAATCAGGAGCCGGAAGATCAAATGGAAACTACCTCTTCTACCCAGCCACCGGTAGAAGAAACACAGCTGACCTATCAATCCGAATTTACCAACCGTGACGGCAGAGTATCCTTCCATATCGATGCTACCATGCCCCGGGAGATTGAAGAAGGTGTGATTCTGGAAGCTGTACCCCATTATCTGACCGTGGAAGATGTGAAGCGAGCTGCCTACGCCATCTTTGGAGAGGATGCCTATTTTACGGAAGCGCCCCCGCGGTTTGAAAAATACACCGAAACCCGGGAGCAGCTGGAAGCAGCTATTGAGCGGATGAAGCCGTACACCACCCCGGAAGCCTGGGAGTATCTTATGGGATCGAAGGAAGCTGCGGACCA
>CALXFP010000161.1 GCA_944387615.1 uncultured Oscillospiraceae bacterium
TCCTCAGAGAACTGGTCCTTGCCTACAGAGCACAGGGGGCACTCGAAATCTTCAGGAACATCCTCCCACTTGGTGCCGGGAGCAATGCCGCCTTCGGGATAGCCTTCAGCCTCATCATAGACCCAACCGCAAACTTCGCATACATATTTCATTGTTATACACTCCTTATATTTTATTAGGTATCTGCTTGATGATTACAGGATACCCAATTTCTCCATTGTTTACCGTGACAAAGTCACAAAAGATCAGTGCTGACCGCAGTTATGACTGCCGCAGCCGTGCTCACCGCAGTGATGCTCTTCTCCATGATGGTGCTCCCCATGATGAGAACACTTTACATCGGGATTATAAGTCAGGTTTCCTTCTGCCAGTGCCTGGGCAGCTTCATCAGCACTGCCGGACACGCCGCCATAGATCTGGATTCCTGCCGCTGCCAGCGCCATCTGTGCGCCGCCGCCAATTCCGCCGCAGATCAGTGCATCCACATTCAGCGCAGTGAGCACGCCAGCCAAGGCACCATGACCGCTGCCGTTGGTATCTACAACTTCAGAAGAGACAATCTTTCCATCCTGAACATCATAGACCTTAAACTGAGCAGTGTGGCCAAAATGCTGGAAAATTTCTCCGTCTTCATAGGTAACTGCAATTCTCATAATGGTTTCTCCTTTCGGTTTTTCAAGCAGATGGTGGTATCGGTATTTGTAGCAGTCGCTTTGACCGCAGTCCGGTACACATCCATCACACAAACGATATTCGCCGCCCCGAATCACCAGCGGCCGTCCTTCCACCAGGGCATCCGCCAGCTGTTTCCGGGCATCGGCATAAATCAGCTGCACCGTGGTACGGGCAACTCCCATCCTCTCGGCGCATTGTTCCTGGGATAATCCCTCCCGGTCAATCAATCGGATGGTTTCATAGCCATCCACCGTTAAAATCACAGGGTCCTGCCGCTGGCTGTCACCGGCAGGCCGGAAGCCCTCTGTCCGGGGATAATCGCAGACACGGCGGCTTTTTCTTGGTCGCGGCATGGGCATTCCTCCTTTGGGATATCCGCACTGTTATTATAACGCATAAATGGCATATGTCAATAAAAATCAAATTGACACAATCCTCAAATGGGATTATACTGTACTATGTTAAAAGGGGGCGTGTGTGTGGATTTTGCAAGCTGCTTTCCGATCTGGGATAAACTGACTAAGGATCAGCAGGACCTACTGCTCAGCAGAGCCGAAAAACGCAGTGTCAAAGCCGGTACCGTCTTGCACAACGGCAATCTGGATTGCCTTGGGCTGCTGGTAATCTGTTCCGGTCAGCTGCGGGTGTACACCCTTTCCAGCGAAGGCCGGGAGGTTACGCTGTACCGACTGTTTGAGCGGGATATCTGCCTGTTCTCCGCATCCTGCGTTATGCCCAATATTCAGTTTGAAGTCATTGTGGAAGCAGAAAAGGACAGTACATTCTGGATTCTCCCCTCCTGCCTGTTCAAAGCAATGATGGAGCAGTCCGCCGTCGTGGCCAACTATGCCAATCAGCTGATCAGCAGCCGCTTTTCCGAGGTGATGTGGCTCATGGAGCAGATCATGTGGAAGAGCTTCGACAAGCGTCTGGCCGCCTTTTTGCTGGAAGAGTCCCAACTGGAGGGAACTTCCGTTCTGAAAATCACCCACGAAAAAATCGCCAACCACATGGGTACCGCCCGGGAGGTGGTTACCCGGATGCTGCGGTACTTCCAGAATGAAGGAAGTGTGCATTTGACCCGAGGTACTGTGGAGATCCTGGACGAAAAAGCTTTACAGCAGCTGGCCCAGTAAAAACGGGCATTGCCTGCAGTCCTGTGTACATCCATAAACCATATTATTTCAGATAAGGAGAAAACACTATGTTCATCACCGATGATATCCGTTATGTTGGTGTCAACGACCATCAGGTAGACCTGTTCGAAGGTCAGTATGTTGTACCCAACGGTATGTCCTACAACTCTTATGTCATCCTGGACGAAAAGGTCGCTGTCATGGATACCGTGGACAGAAGCTTCACCCATGAATGGCTGGATAAAATTCAGAAGGTTCTGGAAGGCCGCAAGCCGGACTACCTGGTTGTTCAGCACATGGAAATGGACCACGCCGCCAACGTTGCCAACTTCCTGAAGGTCTACCCCGACGCTGTGGTTGTCTCTTCCGCCAAGGCTTTCGGCATGATGAAGAACTTCTTCGGTGACGACTACGCCGATCGGCGGATTGTGGTTGGCGAAGGCAGCACCCTGACTCTGGGCAAGCACACCCTGACCTTTGTCACCGCTCCCATGGTTCACTGGCCTGAAGTCATTGTGAGCTATGATTCCTGCGACAAGGTTCTGTTCGCTGCCGATGGCTTCGGCAAGTTCGGTGCTCTGGATGCCAAGGAAGAGTGGGCTGACGAGGCCCGCCGGTATTACATCGGCATCGTCGGAAAGTACGGCCCCCAGGTTCAGGCCCTGCTGAAGAAGGCTGGCGGTTTGGACATTGCCAAGATCTGCCCCCTGCACGGCCCGGTGCTCACCGAGAATCTGGGCTACTACCTGAATCTGTACGACATCTGGTCCTCTTACCGGGTAGAGAGTGAAGGCATCGTGGTTGCCTACACCTCTGTCTACGGCAACACCAAGGCTGCTGTGGAACTGCTGGTTCAGAAGCTGCAGGCCAAGGGCTGCCCCAAGGTGGTTGTTCACGACCTGGCCCGGTGCGATATGGCCCAGGCTGTGGCCGATGCTTTCCGCTACGGCAAGCTGGTGCTGGCTACCACCACTTATAACGCAGACGTCTTCCCCTTCATGAAGGAGTTTATCCACCACCTGACCGAGCGGAATTTCCAGAATCGCACCGTTGCCCTGATGGAGAACGGCTCCTGGGCTCCTTTGGCTGCCAAGGTCATGTGCAAGATGTTCGAAGGCAGCAAGAACCTGACCTTCACCGACACCACTGTGCGGATTCTGTCTTCCATGAACGATGAGAGCAAGGCCCAGATCGAGGCTCTGGCTCAGGAACTGTGCATGGACTATCTGGCTCAGCATGACGCCACCGCCAACAAGAACGACCTGACCGCCCTGTTCAACATCGGCTACGGCCTGTATGTGGTGACCTCCAACGACGGCACCAAGGACAACGGTCTGATTGTCAACACCGTTTCCCAGGTTACCAACACCCCCAACCGGGTTGCCGTGACCATCAACAAGGCCAACTACTCCCACCACATCATCAAGCAGACCGGCGTGATGAACGTCAACTGCCTGGATGTTTCCGCTCCCTTCTCCGTATTCCAGAACTTCGGCTTCCAGAGCGGCCGTACCGCCGACAAGTTCGCCGGCATCGAAGAGCTGCGCTCCGACAACGGCCTGCGGTTCCTGCCCCGGTACATCAACTCCTTCATGAGCCTGAAGGTTGAGAGCTATGTGGATCTGGACACCCACGGCATGTTCATCTGCTCCGTCACCGAGGCCCGGGTCATTTCCGACCGGGAGACCATGAGCTACACCTACTACCAGAACAACGTCAAGCCCAAGCCCCAGACCGAGGGCAAGAAGGGCTTTGTCTGCAAGGTGTGCGGCTGGGTCTACGAAGGCGACACCCTGCCCGATGATATCGTCTGCCCCCTGTGCAAGCACGGTGCTGCTGACTTTGAACCCATTGCTTAAAATA
>CALXFP010000162.1 GCA_944387615.1 uncultured Oscillospiraceae bacterium
GACATGATCGCCGATGAAACCATCTGCACCGAGGATCCCGAACAGCTGCTGAACTACCTGTCTGAGGTTGGCCACCCCGTCCTCAGCATGGAGCCCTTCGAGATGTAATTTCTCTCCCCAAAACCAAAGAGGAAGCGGTTCGCCGCTTCCTCTTTTCTTATCTTTTCAGCAAAAATTGCCCTGCCGTTTTCCGGCAGGGCAATGACCTTCCATTATTCTGCTGCAGTCTTTCGATACCAGGCCAGCAGCAAAAGCAGTGCGGCTGCACTGAGGATACCGCCAAAGACGAAGGCCGATGTCAGCGAATACTCTGACAAAGCGCCAAAAACCAGATTGCTGCCCACGGCAACGCAATCCATCAGCATGGCGTTAACGCTCAAAGCCGTTGCCCGGTTTTCTGTCTGAATCTGCCGGTTCTGCATCTGGGCCTGGAAGGGCTGAAACAGGGTATTGGACAGCCGCAGCAGCAGAATACTGCCTACAGAAGCGGCTCCGCTCCGGGTCCACGCCAGCACCAGGCAGGCCCCAATGGACAATCCCGCAAAGAGCAGGCAGCTTCCAAAGATTCCGGTGCGTTTTGTAACACCGGCTGAGAAAATTCCGCCCAGTCCCAGGACAGTGACCAGGATATATGCCCAGCCCATGGCCCCTTCCCCCAGGCCGCAGCGCTGATATTGCAGCTGGTTGAGGAAAACCGTGATGGTCTGGTGGGTCTCTGTCAGGAAGGCCGCCGCCAATAAAAACAGCACCAGGCTGCCCTTGGGCAGCGCCTTGCGCAGCTGACCGTGATGCTGGGGCGATGTTTCCTGCTTCACTTCCGTCAGCCCCAGGGCCAGCACTGCCGCCAGGGCATAGCTGATTACCGTCAAACATGCTGCCAGTGGGTAATTGTCCCGGACGACCAGGGAAAACACCCCCGCCGCAATCAGCAGACCTGCCATCCCCATGCCGCTGTAAATACCGAACACCTTTTGGCTGCTGCGCCCCTGGCAAGACAGGTACAGGATGCTGCTGTCCACTCCGGACATTCCGGCGATGACCACACTGAGCAAAATCCGCTCCGCCAGAAACCACCAGAAATTCGTAGCCTGCCAGAACAGGATTTTCGACACAAAATACAGCTCACAGCAGAAAACCATGGTTTTCCGGTAACCAATTCTGTCCGCCACCACACCCCAGGGCACTTCCAGAGCAATACACAGCGCCAGGGAAATGCTTTCGATCAGGGTAATCTGAAACACCGTAACCCCTTGGGCCTGGCGGTACAGTGTGGCAATGGGCCCATAGAACACCATCCCCTGCAAAAGCCCAATGGCGTACATGATATAGATATTTTTCTTCACTTTTTCCGATCCTTTCCGATTTTTGCCCGCAGCAACCGGACGCTGTTGTTCAGCGTCTGGTTTTTTTATGGCAAAATATCAGATCGGACTGTGCATAATTACCTTGCTCCTTTTTGTAAACTATACTCAGTATAGCATGGGCGCAACTGCTTTGCAACCACCACAGCTGGCTCAGATGGAAACAATCACGGTTCCACTGTGAAAATTTCCTCAATGGTGGTCTTAAATACCTTGGCGATGTTCCAGGCCAGCACCAGGGAAGGATTGTACTTTCCTTTTTCCAGGTTCCCAATGGTCTCCCTGCGTACTCCCACGAGATTTGCCAGTTCTTCCTGCTTCATGTCATATTTTGCACGGTACTCTTTGATACGGTTTTTAATCATTGCAGGCACCTTTTTGCTCTTTCCATTCCAGCACCGCAAGCGCCAACGTAAATGCCAGAATCACTACCGCAAAACTCAGCCCAAAGGCCATTGGCACCGCCCGCTGGGCCCCATACAAGTAGGTACACCCAAACATAAACGGAACCAGAGAAATCATCTCCGCCATAAAAGCAAACGTGGCAGCCTTCTGCACATTGAGCCGGAAAAATTCGTCCGGTATTACCCAAAAGTATCGCAGATAGTAGGCAAATCCCACGAAGCCAAACAGCCCGTTGTTTTCCGTTACCAGCCCCAAAATACCGATCAATGCCAGCAGCGACAGCAGACCCAGGTAGTTGATTTTGTGCTTCATACAGATATTCCTCCCTTGACATGTGGTGTATTTCGCTCTTCACGTTATAAATATACCACATGCCAAATCGTCTGTCAAGGTAAACGGCAGAAAAAAGCCGCCCGGAATCGGGCGGCTTTTGGATAGGGTCTCTTACTGGATCTTGGGCAGGCTGGCGGCAGCCACGGACTGACCAACCCGGCGGGTCTTCTCGTCGGGGAGCATGACCTCGCACTTGCTTGCCAGTGCAGGGAACTCGTCGGCCAGGATTTCGTTGCACACCCGCAGGATGGTGTCGCCGCCCTTGCCGGACATGACACGGCCCAGCATCATCATGTGCTCAATGTCGTAGAACTGAGAGTACAGCACCACGGTGTAGGCCAGATAAGCACCGATGGTCTCGAAAATCGCCACGGCCCGGGGATCGTCCTGGTTCATCAGGCCCTGGACAACCTTCAGCTTTTCCGCAGGGGACAGGCTCTCGTCCAGCTCGATGCCCGCAGCGGGAGCCAGCTTGATGACAGCATCCTGGGAGAAGTACTTGCAGCCCACACCGAAGTCGGTGGACCACTCGTCCTGCATAGCGCCTTCCTGGAGGTCAACGGGAGCGAAAGCCAGCTCATTGATCCAGCCCAGCACGTTCTGATCCTTGTCCACATAGCCCACGGCTTCGGACGTACCCATGGCAATACCCATGATATTGCCCACACCCAGGCCCATGGCGCCGGCCAGAGCAGACACGTCGCCGTCGTTGGCAACCACGATGGGCACATCACCAATTTCCTTTGCGGCCCGGTCGTAGATGGTCTTTACCTTGTCCCAGTTAGAGCGGGGAACCTTGATGAACAGGGAAGCCACCATAGGTGCATTGCCGATGAAGGTACCGGCGGAAGATACGCCGATAGCATCCACTCGGGGCATCTTGGAAGCGGCGGTTTTGAAGGCTTCCACAATGTGCTGGAAGTGGTAATCCGGGTCCTCCTGGAGTTTGGGGAACCAGACCACTTCTTCGGAGTAAACGCACTCGCCGTCAATCACAGCAGAAACCTTCCGGTCGGAACCGCCGGCATCAAAGCCAATGCGGCAGCCGTCCATATGTCCACCCATAGACTCAGCCACTTCATTGGCCTGAGGGCACTGCTCCAGGGGCAGGCTCAGAATCTCCAGGGGTGTTTCATAGACCTGATGGAAGAAGGTGCAGTCAAAATGCCGCGTTCCGTCAGGGGCGTAGTCTTTTTGCAGCCGCTGAGCCAGATCGGGGCAGCCGCACACGGATACCCGGAAGCCGCCGGTGGACCAGAGCAGGAATTTGACATACCGCTCCACATACCGGTAGTCGGCCTCAGCCATTTCCGGGGTGCCGTGGATGCAGGTGTGGTGGACAGAGATGCGGCCCTTGTCCCGCTCAACAGCGATGGCGATGGGCTGCTTGGCGTCCTTCAGGTAAACTTCCCGCCAGACACCGAAGGGGATGAAGGTGGGGTCCAGTTTGGGGGCGTGTTTCATCTGGTAGTCAATGCCTAAGTACTGCATAGGAAATTTCCTCCTCTGGTTTGAATTCTATTGTCATTATACCATATTTTTCTC
>CALXFP010000163.1 GCA_944387615.1 uncultured Oscillospiraceae bacterium
GATATTCAGGTGATGAAGCCCCTGCTTGCCCAGCATGGCTTCCACTTTTCCAAAGCAAAAGGACAGAATTTCCTCATTGCCCCCTGGGTGCCCCGGTCCATTGCAGAGGATGCGGGGGTGGACGAAAGCGCCGGTGTGCTGGAAATCGGCCCGGGCATCGGTCCGCTGACCCAGCAGCTGTGCCTGCGGGCAGGGAAGGTCTGCGCCGTAGAGCTGGACAGCCGCCTGAAACCCATTCTGGATTTGACGGTGGGGGAGTTTTCCAACCTGGAAATCCTGTGGGACGATGTGCTGAAACTGGATGTTCCGGCGCTGGTAAAGGAAAAATTCCCCGGCCTGCGCCCCATGGCCTGTGCAAACCTTCCTTACTATATTACATCTCCCATCCTGACGGCGCTGCTGGAAGCGGATTGCTTTGACTCCGTCACGGTGATGGTCCAGAAGGAAGTGGCCCAGCGGATTGCGGCGGCCCCGGGAAGCGCGGACTACGGCGCATTTTCTGTGTTCTGCCAGTATTACACCCAGCCGGAGCTGCTCTTTGATGTACCGGCCCACTGCTTCCTGCCTCAGCCCAAGGTGACCTCGGCGGTGATTTCCCTGAGAACCTACCGGGAGCGGCCCTGGAAGGTGGACAATGAAAAGACCTTCTTCCGGCTGGTACGGGCCAGCTTTGCCATGCGGCGCAAGAAGCTGTCCAACGGCCTGGCCTCCGGCTTCCCGGAGCTGGGAAAAACCGGGGCGGCAGAGGTGATTGCCGCTGCCGGATTTGACGTCAACGTCCGGGGAGAGACCTTAGGGATTCCGGAATTTGCCCGGATTGCGGCGGAAATTGACCGTTACATTACACAATGAGGTGAGAGGCTTTGCAGTTTGACGCCGGTTTGCGGGACACTTACAGACAGTTGGTGCAGACCACATCCCTGGCAGATGGCTATGGGGAATTTGTGCGATTGTTCCGCTTTCTGCGGGTGCAGATGGAAAAAGAAATGCCCCAGTTTCAGTTCCAGGGAAATATTGCAGAAAATGCCATGGATTATTCCTATTTTCAGTTTACCAGCCAGGGGCTGAAAAGCCGGGGACTGAAAATCGTGGTTGCATTCCTGCACCGGCAGTTCCGGCTGGAAGTGTGGCTGTCCGGGGTCAACCGGAGCAGCCAGAAGCGGTGGTTTTCTGTGCTGGCGACCGAGGACTGCCCCTTTCTGCGGACGGAGAACCCAGGGCGGTCAGACTACATTTTGCGCGCACCCCTGCCGGAAGGCTGGAACCTGGCCGACGGAGATGGGACGGTTTCTGCCCTGAAAGAGAAAACCCTGGAACTGATTGCCTGGTCAGAAGGGAAACGGTATGAAAGGATTTGTTCGGGAGAATCAGCTGCTGAGCCTGTGCGGCTTGAACTGCGGATTGTGCCCCATGTTTCTGGGAAAATACTGCGGCGGCTGCGGAAACGGCAACCGGTCCTGTTCCATTGCCCGGTGCGCCATGGGGCGGGGGAATGTGGAGTACTGTTTTCGCTGCGCGGAATATCCCTGCCAAAAGTGCGGTCAGCCGGATGCATATGACTCCTTCATCACCCATCAGAGAAGACTAGAGGATTTGGAAAAAGCCAAACACATCGGCATCGAAGCCTATAACCGGGAACAGCAGGAAAAGATGGAAATTTTGCAGGAACTGCTGGAACAATACAACGACGGACGGAAAAAGACCCTGTTTTGTCTGGCGGTAAATCTGCTGGAGCTGCCCTCCCTGCGGCAGGGGATGGAAGCCATTCGCAGCCAGGGGCAAGATCTGGATGCCAAAGCCCGGGGGGCGCTGGCATCCACAGTGCTGCATGGGATTGCCGCAGAGCAGGGCGTGGAACTGAAACTGCGCAAGCCCAATGCAAAGACAAAAGGAGAAAATCATGATTGAATGTGTGATGCTGGATTTGGACGATACCATTCTGGACTTTCACAAAGCCGAAGCCATTGCCATTTCCAAAACCATCGGTGACTTCGGCGTGGAACCCACTCAGGAGGTTCTGGATCTTTACCACAATATCAACCGCTGGCACTGGCAGCAGCTGGAGCTGGGGAAGATGACCCGGGAGCAGGTGCTGGTGAACCGGTTTGGAGCGCTGTTTTCCCAGTTGGGAAAGCAGGCAGATGCAGCGGCCTGTGCCCGCAGTTATGAGAAAAATCTGTCCCAGGGGCATTATTTCCTCCCCGGCGCCCAGGAGACCCTGGACCGGCTTCAGGGCAAGTACCGGCTGTTTCTGGCCAGCAACGGCACGGCCAGAGTGCAGCACAGCCGCCTGACCAGTGCGGACTTATACCGGTATTTTGAGCAGGTGTTCATTTCCCAGGAGCTGGGATTCAATAAGCCCTCCAAGGAATTTTTTGACGCCTGCTTTGCCAGAATGCCGGGATTTTCTCCGGAGAAAACGGTGATGGTAGGCGACAGCCTCAGCTCGGATATCCAGGGAGGAATCAACGCCGGAATCACCACCATCTGGGTCAATCCCAGGAAGGAAAGCTGCGGCGGCATTTGCCCCGACTACCAGATTGAAAACCTGACCCAGCTGGAGAAGCTGCTGGAAAAACTGTAAAAGGAGTGTTTGCCATGGCGGAATATGAACTGGTGCATGAAATCAAAAATCTTTGCCGCAACAATCAGATGCGGGACATTTTCTTCGAGGAAATCCAGTGCGATGACCCGGTGGAGTACCTGAAATCCCGCCTGGCGGGAAAGCAGCTGGAACTGACCGTGGAGCCGGGGGCGGAGGGCGCCGTGACCATCCATGCGCTGGTAGACGGTATGATGGAGAAATTTGTCTTTACACCTGTGTGAGTCTGCTCGGGAGCATCTGGCAAAATTTTATAAAATATCGTAAATTTTGGGTTGAATTTAAGAGGAAATTATGATACGATATCGTTGTATCGATACGGGCGCAGTGCGCCCATGCGATGATATACCGTTATCCATTGATGTAAATATTAGGAGGTAAAAAAGTATGTCTGTTATGGATATCCTGGACAAGCGCGCTGCGTTCTCTTTCGAGGTGTTCCCTCCCAAGACGGATGTGGGCATGGAGAAACTGTGTGGTGAAGGCGGCGTTCTGGAGCAGCTGTACACCCTGAACCCCGACTACATCTCCTGCACCTACGGCGCAGGCGGCACCAATGTCGGCAAGAACCTGGAAGTCCTGGACAAGATCGTCAAGGACGGCAAGACCACCGGCGTGACCCATTTCACCTGCATCGGCAACACCAAGGAAGGCATCAAGGAGCAGCTGCAGACCTACCTGGACCATGGCATCAACCACATGCTGGCTCTGCGCGGCGACCTGCCCTTCGGCTGGACCGGCACCGGCGGCGACCTGCATTACGCTACCGAGCTGGTTAAGTTCGTTCGTCAGGAGTTCGGCGACAAGTTCACCATCGCAGTTGCTGGTTCCCCCGAGGGCCACATTGCCTGCCGTTCCCTGGAAGCAGACATCGCCTTCCTGAAGCAGAAGCAGGACAACGGCGCTGACTACATCATGACTCAGCTGTGCTGGGATATGGATCAGTTCCGTTACTGGCTGGACGCTATCCGTGCCGCAGGCATCTGGATGCCGGTGGACGTGGGTATCATGCCCATCCTGGACCAGGCTGC
>CALXFP010000164.1 GCA_944387615.1 uncultured Oscillospiraceae bacterium
TGTGCTTTTCGCTGTCCTCCGGTCATTCGCGGCCCTCATCAGACAGCTTGCGTAGTATATCACCCCGTTTCCCTTTTGTCAAGCACTTTTTTACAAATTTTGCACTTTTCTTTTGTGTATTTTGCCAGCAGACATTTGGTCTTATTTGGAATACATTTCCATCAATCCCGGCTGGAAAGACCACTGCTGATCTCACTTAAAGCGTCCGCCGCATCGTAGCTGGTTTCTTCCTTCTGTGCCAGATCTCCCAGGCTTACCATACCGCACAATTTCCCGTTTTCCACCACCGGCAGCCGCCGCACCTGCTCTCTGCCCATCAGTCCCGCTGCCATGGCGGTATCCATATCCGGCCGGGCGGAGATAATGTTCTGGCTCATAATCTCCCGGATGGGTGTGGTTGCCGGGGAGCGGCCGGATGCCAAACACCGGGTCACAATGTCCCTGTCCGTAATCAGGCCGCACAGGTGGCCGTCACCGCCGCAGACCGGCAGCGCGCCAATATTATACCGGGTCAGGGTTCTGGCCGCCACCGCCACAGATTCGTCCGGGTGAATCCGGATCACCGGGTTGGTCATCACTTCTCGCAGTTTCATGTCCATGCCTCCTTCTGAAGCGGAGTATAGACCCGGTTTTGGAAAATTATACCTACACACAAAAACCGCCCCGGAGAATCCTCTCCGGGGCGGCATGGCAATTCTATTATATATAGAAGAATTACTCCCGAATCAGCAGTTCGGCAATCTGGATGGCATTGGTGGCAGCCCCCTTACGAACCTGGTCACCGCAGCACCACAGGCACAGACCGTTGTCGTCGGTCAGGTCGGGACGAATCCGGCCCACAAAGACGATATCCTGGTCAGAAGTCTCCAGGGGCATGGGGTAGCGCTTATTGCCCAGATCATCTACCAGCTTGCAGCCAGGGGCCTTGGCAATCACTTCCCGGGCCTGCTCCACGGTCACCGGCACGTCAAAGTGGCAGCTGACGGAAATGGAGTGGCTGCGGACCACGGGAACACGGACGCAGGTGCAGCTGACCTTCAGTTCCGGCAGGTGCATGATCTTCCGGCCTTCGTTCTGCATCTTCATTTCTTCGCTGGTGTAGCCTTCAAACTGCTCGCCGCCGATCTGGGGGATCAGGTTGTAGGCAATCTGGTGAGAGAACACCTTGGGCTCATAGGTCTTGCCTTCCCGGAGGGCTTCCACCTCGTTCATCAGTTCGATGGGGCCGCCAGCACCGGCGCCGGACACCGCCTGGTAAGTAGAAGCGGTCATGGTGCGGATGGGGGCAATGGAGTTCAAGGCATTGACAGCGGTGATGGTGATGATGGTAGAGCAGTTGGGATTGGAGATAATGCCCTTGTGGTTCTTCACATCTTCCGGGTTTACCTCGGGCACGATCAGGGGCACATTGGGGTCCAGGCGGAAAGCGGAAGAATTATCCACAAACACAGCGCCGGCCTTGACAATGGCGGGAGCAAACTGCTTGGCGATATCATTCTCCGCTGCACCCAGGACAATATCCACGCCTTCAAAGGCGGAATCACATGCTTCCTGGATGGTCACATCCTGACCGGCAAACTTCACGGTCTTGCCGGCGCTGCGTGCGGAAGCCAGAGGGACCAGCTTGCCCACGGGGAAATTGCGCTCCTGGAGAATTTTGATCATTTCCTGTCCCACGGCGCCGGTGGCACCCAGGACGGCTACGGTATAAGTTTTCATAGTACAGACCTCCTATAAAATAAGGATGGAATTATTTGGTCACGAAGCTGTTGTACAGCACCCGGATGGCTTCCTTGAAATCCTTGTTGTCCACGCCGAAGATGATGTTCAATTCGTCGGGGCCCTGGTTAATCATCCGGATATTGATGCCGGATTCACCCAGAGCGGCAAAGATCTTACCGGAAATACCGGGACGGAAGGCCATTTTCCGGCCTACGGCAGCAACCACCGCAATCTGGTGGTGGACATCCAGGGTGTCCGGCTCCGCCTCTTTCTGAATCTCTGCCATAATGGTATACAGGTCCTTCTCCACTGCGGAGGTAGGAAGCACCACGGAAACATTGTCAATGCCGTTGGGCACATAGTCCACGCTGATGTTGTGCCGCTCCAGCACGGTAAGCACCCGGCGCAGGACACCAACCTGGTTGGACATGCCCCGCTTGGACAAAGAGATAATGGAAAAGTCCTTCTTGCCGGTGATGCCGGTGATGAACCGCTCCGGATCATGGTCGCCTTCAAAGGATGCCTGAATCATGGTGCCGGGGGCATCGGGGTCGTTGGTGTTGCGGATGTTCACCGGGATATTCTTTTCCCGCACCGGGAAAATGGAATCTTCGTGGAGCACCTGGGCGCCGGAATAGCTCAGCTCCCGCAGTTCGTCGTAGGTCACTTCGGGAATGGCCTGGGGATCGTCCACAATCCGGGGGTCTGCCATGAGGATACCGGAAACATCAGTCCAGTTCTCGTACACGTCCGCATCCAGGGCCGCTGCCGCCAAGGAGCCGGTGATATCACTGCCGCCCCGGGAGAAAGTCCGGATGGTACCGTCGGGCATGGAACCGTAGAAACCGGGAATCACCGCGCCGTAGCCTTCCAGCACATGGAAGCGCAGAGCGGCATAGGTTTCTTCCTGATTCACGGTGCCGTCCAGGTTGAATTTCACCCAGTCGGCGGCGTCCACAAACTGGAAGCCCAGGTAAGCCGCCATCAGCTTGGCGGAGAAATATTCGCCCCGGCTGACCAGCTCATCCCGGGTGACGGATTTGGCGTCCAGCCGCTTCTTCAGTTCCATCAGTTCCGGTTCCAGCTGCAGATTCAACCCCAGCTCATCCCGGATATCCAGGTAGCGGGAGGCGATCAGATCAAAAATCGCGCTGCAATCCACACCATATTCCACATGGGCGTGGCACAGGTACAGCAGGTCCGTCAGCTTGTGGTCACCGCTGAAACGCTTGCCTGCAGCAGATACAATGACGACTTTGCGCTCCGGGTCGGCCATCAGAATGTCCCGCACCTTGCGGTACTGACCGGCATCGGCCATGGAGGAGCCGCCGAATTTGACAACTTTCATGCTTTCTTATTCCTCTCTTACAATGGGGTTATTCCCAAATCGCCGCCAGGAAGGCGCCGGGATTTTCTTTGTACCAATTATGCATCTGGGAAACGCTGACAGGAGCGGTAATCACCGCGCTGCCCCAGGTTTCTTCCACTGCACCATTCCAGGGCCCGCGGACATAGTAGCGCATGGCGGCGCTGTTGTCCGCAGAAACAGTTTCGCCATAGGGGGCATAGAAACCCTTGCCGGACAGGACATCCACCAGATCCTCGACTACATTATATGCGGTGGGATACCGGCCTGCACCCTGACCGTAGAAGCTCATCCGGTCGGAGGTTTCGCCGATGAAGGTAATCAGGTTGTAGTTCAGGGGCACTGCAGATTCCGGGGTACCCTGGGAAACCAGAGTAGGCTGGACATACACGCTGTAGCCCTTTTCGGTGCGTTTGCCGGTGGAGATCAGCTTGCACACCAGGCCGTGGGCGGTGAAGTTTGCCACGTCCTCCGCCTGGATATTGGCGATGCCCGCCACGGGAACGGTTTCCTTATCCAT
>CALXFP010000165.1 GCA_944387615.1 uncultured Oscillospiraceae bacterium
GTGAGATAGGCATCTGCATATTCCGGATAAAACTCCTTCCGCAGCACGGTAATTTTGACTTTTTTCATGGTAATCTCTCCTTTTTGGTCAAGAAAGCTGCCTTACTGCACGACTTTGTATGGTTTACTATACAGGAAGTTAGTGTGAATTACAAGTCCTTGCCTGAATGACGGAAGGAATCATGCCTCCCTCGAAACATCCATAGAAAAAACACCCCCACAAGTCACAGACTTGCAGGGGTGTTTGCTTGTTATTCTTGCCTCAGCCGTTCTACCACGCTGTAGCGCTGGGCTATCCGGCTGCTGAGTACCGGGATGACAATGCCCAGCACCGCAAATACCGGCAGCACCACAGCAATGGGCCAGATCGTAAAGCGGTAGGTGAGGAACCAAAGCAAGGAGCTGAAAGCAGAATCCAGGAATGGGGCAGCAGCCACAATCAGCACCAGAGCCAGGACAGCGGCTCCCAAGGTATAGAGCAGACCTTCCAGTGCCAGCATGGTGCGCAGCTGCCGGGCCGTCATGCCGATGGATTGCAGCACTGCCAATTCCCGACGGCGAGCGGTGATTCCGGTGAGAATGGCATTGAAAAAGTTAAGCACTCCCACCAGCCCCACGATGAAGCTCAGCGCTCCGCCCAACAGCAGGAACATACTCCTGAAGCTTTCAAATTCCCCGGCATAGGTTGCCTTACTTTCGTAGTCGAACTGGGGATTTTGATTTTCCGTGTAGTCCCGCAAAAAAGCCTCCATAGCGGCATTGGCTTCCGGGGTGGTATCAAAGGCATAGTACATGATATTGTTGGTGCTGCTGTCTCGGATGAAGGTTTGGTCGTTCATGATGAACTCGTCAGTGCCATAGTAACGGTAAGAAAGGGGGGTAGGAACTGTCACCAGGGCTGCTACAGTGTACGTTACATCCCGATATTTCACTGCTCGGCTGGCAATTACTGCCCCGTTCTCCCAGGAAGTACGGACTTCACCGGTAAACGGATCGTAGTACTCGTATTCTTCCACATACCGGATGGTCACGGTATCACCCAATCTGGCCCAGTGGCTGTCCCACTCTGGATTTCCATAGTCATCATCGGAGTAAACAGCGGCCACATAGTTTCCTCCGGGTTCTTCCAGCTTGCTCAGATCCCCTTCCAACACCGTCAGACGCTCCAGAGCAAAGGACTCCATTCCGTAGAGCTGAACCCGGTCAGCGATCCGTCCGTCCTCTGTTCGTTCTGCGAAGAGGAGCATGCTGTCGATCTCTTCCTGAGTCGACCATTGACCGTAAAGTGTACGGTAATACTCTTCGGTGATAAATTCCTGGGCGTTAAATGTTTGACCATAGACTTTGCCGCTTCCTGTGATGCCGCCCTGGGTACGAATCGAATCCATGACATCCTGGGTCACATCCATATCCGGATGGAAATAGCTGCTGCTGACTTGAAATTTCTGCGCATCCGCCACAAGGAAATCGCTGGCGGTAAAATAGGCCAAATATTTGTCCATGTCAAATCCACGGGCAAAGGTGACCGTCATCGTCAGCAGCACCACCGCCAGAGACAGGGACAAAATTGTAATCACGGTCTTGCCCCGGCTTCGGCCCAGGTTGGCCCAGGCCATGGACAGCAAGGATACGCCTTTGCCATCGCGCTTTTCTTTCCGATTGGAAACTTTTCCTTCTGTGTAGCGCACCGCTTCTACGGCAGATACCTTGCCAGCAATCCGTCCCGGACGGCGGCAGGAAATCAGTACCGTTATCAGTGCGAATACTGCCGATCCCACAAATATGGCCGGGTTTACCGATACCACAGCGACAACGGCATCAAGCTGAGCCACAATTACCGGCGTGAGCACGCCGCCCAACAGCCAGCCCATCACCAGTCCCAGGGGGATACCTGCCGCAGATAACAGAAGGGCCTGTGTGCGGATCATCCGCCGGATCTGCCGGGGCGTGGTGCCGATGGCTTTCAGCAAGCCATAAAACCGAATGTCTCCCGCCACCGAAATCTGGAACACATTGTAGATAATCAGATACCCGGTAAACAGAATGAGCAGCAGAATTCCGGTAAGCACCAACCCCATTCCGAAATCCAGATTTTCCGAAAGCTGGGCTCCGGTATATCCCCAGTTGACGCCGATGGCAATGTAATTATCGTCCCTTGTTTCGCTTTGATAGCCGTGATTGGACAGAATTTCCTCAATGTCCGCAGCAATGGAGCGGGCGCCATGCCTCAGCATCACATCCAGGTTCCAGGTGCCGGTCATACCATCGCTTCCGGGGGGCGTTACCCCAACCTCTTCCAGCACGGCATTTACCCGGCTTTCCGGGATGAGAATATGGTTGGCAACGATGGCTTCGTCATACTCCCACCAACCGCAAAGGGTGAAGGTCTGGGTTGTTTCGTGACCGTCTACATAGAAGGTGACGGTAAATTCCGCTCCCAACTCCGGCTCAACCCCCAGCAGTTCCAGTACATGTGTGTCGGTGGCTGCTTCCTTGGTGCCTTCCTGAGGCAGGCGGCCCTGAATGGGGTCACAGTACATCCAGTGGGCCTGGTTGGCATCGGAATAGCCCACCTCCACATGGGATTTGTTGAAGGGAATGTCTGTAGGCATTCCCAGAAAACGCCTCAGTCCCCATTGGGAGATCAGCGGGTCTTCCCGTAACGCTTCAAATTGATCTTTTGTCAGGTACTTGAAGCTGCCGTGGCACCAGCCGCCTGCCTGGCGAAAATTGTTCTGCTGGAAGCCCTCGTTGATGGACAGGGTAATGGTAAACAAAGAGGTAAACAGCATGGCTGTCAGGGCAATGGCGATAATGGCTACCAGATTCCGGGTGCGGTTCGCCCGCAATGCCCGCAGGCTCAGTCTGCGGATGCACCTGCGATTGGAAACATTCATCTTGTTCCCTCCTTACCGTGTCACGATCCGGCCGTCCTCAATGCGGACGATCCGGTCGGCCATTTGGGCGATCTCTTCGTTGTGGGTAATCATCACCATGGTCTGGGAGAACTTTTGCCCGGTTACCTTCATCAGGCTCAATACATCCTGGCTGGTTCTGCTGTCCAGATTGCCGGTAGGCTCGTCCGCTAACACAATGGCAGGTTTGGCTGCCAGCGCCCGAGCGATGGCCACCCGCTGCTGCTGACCGCCGGAGAGCTGATTGGGCAGATTTTTCAGCTTCTTTTCCAAACCTAGGGTTTCGATTACCTTGTGGACATATTCCGTATCCACCTTGTTTCCGTCCAGCTGAATGGGCAGGATGATGTTTTCCCATACGCTGAGCACCGGAACCAGGTTGTACGACTGGAACACAAATCCGATTTTTCTCCTGCGGAAAATGGTCAGCGCTTCATCTTTCAAGGAAAAAATATCCTTGCCGTCCACCATAACGCTGCCGGAGGTGGGGCGGTCCAGCCCGCCCAGCATATGCAGCAGGGTGGACTTTCCGGAGCCGGAGGTGCCCACAATGGCCACAAATTCTCCTTGTTCCACGCTCAGATTCACTCCGTCCAGGGCCTTTACCTGGGTATCCCCGGAGCCATAGTACTTTTTCAGGTCTTTGGTTTGCAGAATTGCCATATTGTCCTCCTGATG
>CALXFP010000166.1 GCA_944387615.1 uncultured Oscillospiraceae bacterium
CAATGCTCCCCCTCCCGCTGGGCCATTTCCTGGTACACCGCACCAAATTCCGGGTCTGCCGACCGGGCGGTGTATTCCGCCATGGCCCGGCGGCAGCGGTGATAGCATGTTTCCAGCAGCCGTTTGGCCGGTTCTTTCTCTGCAGGCAAGGTGCAGAATTTCCCCTCACTTCTGCCGGATAGGCGGCAGATACCCCGCAAGCAGAGGGCATTTTCCCGGAGACTTTCATAAAGCCGGTTTGCCAGCTGCCGGGAAGTTCCCTGCAGCATCCCCGCCAACATGCGGCTGGCCCCCATGGTTTCCACCGCCTGGGTCAGCAGGGGCAGCAGGTCCTCTCTAGGCGACGGCTGCATCGGTGCAAAAACCCGCTGCCAGATCTGGTTCTGGGTTTGGCTGTCCATATTTTCCTTCCCTCCTTCTATTCCAGTATAGCAGTGAACCTGCTTTTTTTGCGAAAAAAGCTGGGGAATAAGGCTTTTCTTTTTCGTTCATATGTGCTATAATAGCAAAAAGCCCACAAGGAGGAACCCCCTATGCCCAGAACCAGCAACAAAGCCCAACTCATTATGGATTATGTCAACGATTTTATCCAGGAGAACGGCTATTCTCCCTCTGTCCGGGAAATTGGGGCCGCAGTGGGCCTGCGTTCCACCGCCTCCGTCAGCTACCACCTCCAGGCGCTGCAGGATCAGGGACTGCTCCAATCCCCCGGCGCCAAGGGCCGCAAGCGGGCGCTGGTCACCGGCGTTCGCCCGGGGCAGATTCCGGTCATTGGTGTGGTCACCGCCGGTATGCCCATTTTGGCGGTGGAAAATCAGGAGGGCACCCTGCCCTGGCACGAACCGGGTTGCTTTGCTCTGCGGGTGCGGGGCGACAGCATGATCGGTGCGGGAATTTTAAGCGGAGACAAAGTCATCGTCCGCCCCCAGTCCACCGCCGACGACGGGCAGATTGTGGTCGCCCGTCTGGAGGACGAAGCCACCGTCAAACGTCTGCGCCGCCGCAACGGTCAGGTCTGGCTCATGCCGGAAAACGACAGCTACGAGCCCATCGACGGCACTTACGCGGAAATTATCGGCATTGTCAAAGGCGTGGTACGGGAATATTAACGCCTGCTGTTTGTTTTCTGCGCACACTTGTCCGTCATTCAGCGAAAATAATGCTTGACAAACCGGAACAGATGGTGTATAACAGGCATAACATAAGTTGAAACCATGGAAGCGGGAGTAAAGCTGCAAGGCGCATCCACAGAGAGTTCCGCATAGCTGAGAGCGGAGCGAAAAGCGGGGCAGCAAATGGGCCGCTGAGGGCAGAGAGAACGGGAATTGTCCTTAGTATCTTCTGACGCATTGCCAGCGTTAACGGGCAGCCGATGTGTTGGCATCGGGCAGAGCGGTCGGAATCTTCCGGCAAACAAGGTGGTACCGCAGAAATTGTTTTTTCTGTCCTTGTTCCCCATAGGGGGAGCAAGGGCATTTTTATTTTCTCAGGGAGGAAACGCATATGATGAAGAAATTACCGGGGAAGCGATGGTGACCCCCCTTTCCATTTTCAAAATGCCCCAAGAACCAATTTGAATTCACGATGTAAAGGAGCTTTTATTATGAAAAAGGTTATTTCTGTTCTGCTTTCCCTGGTTATGATCTGTGTATTTACCGGCTGCGCCGCCTCCGATGATTCTTCTGACGGCTTTACCGTAGCAGTTGTCCAGCAGATGGACCACTCTTCCCTGGACGAAATCCGCACCGCCATCACTACCCAGCTCAATGCTCTGGCAGAAGAAAAGGGCATTGCCATTACCATTGAAGAATACAACGGCCAGAACGATTCCAGCGTTCTCAACCAGATCGGCGCCCAGGTGGTTTCCGATGGTGTGGATATGATTATCCCCATTGCCACCACCGCCGCCCAGTGTATGGTTACCGCCGCCGACGGCAGCAATATTCCCATTGTCTACGCTGCCATCTCTGATCCCGAATCCGTGGGTCTGACCGGGATGGACACCGTTACCGGCACCTCTGACGCGCTGAACACCGCCTTTATCCTGGACATGATGCTCGCCGCTCAGCCGGATGTGAAGACCGTGGGTCTGCTGTATTCCAACTCCGAAGCCAACTCCGCCACCCCCATCGCCCAGGCCAAGGCCTATCTGGAGGAAAAGGGCATTGCCTACCTGGAAAAGACCGGCAACACCACCGATGAGATCGTCTCCGCTGCCTCCTCTCTGGTAGGCCGGGTGGAAGCCGTCTTTACTCCTACTGACAATACGGTCATGGGCGCAGAAGGCGCCGTGGCAGAAATCCTGAACGCCGCCGGAATCGCCCACTATGCCGGTGCTGACTCCTTCGTTCTCTCCGGTGCCTTTGCTACCTGCGGCGTCAACTACACGGAGCTGGGCACCAAAACCGCTGACATGGCTGTGGATATTCTCCAGGGCGGCGAAATCCCCGAATTCCATGTGATGGACGGCGGCATTATCACCGTCAACACCGAAACCGCCGAAGTGCTGGGGCTGGACTACAGCAGCTTCTCCGCCATGGCAAACACCGTCAAAGAAGTGGTCACCGCCGAATAATATTTTCCGGGAGGGTCGCCCCTCCCGGAAACCTGCGTAACTTGATGTAAGGAGACCTGATCCATGATATCCACCGCCGTTATCCTCAGCGCCCTGGAATTGGGCTGCATTTACGCCCTGGTGGCGCTGGCACTGTTTTTAAGCTTCCGGGTGCTGAACATTGCGGATATGACCACCGATGGTGCCTTCACCTTAGGCTGCGCCGTGTCCGCCACCCTGGCTGTTGCCGGGCATCCGCTGCTTGCCCTTCCTGCCGCCATGCTGGCAGGCGCCTGCGCCGGCAGCATCACCGCCCTGCTGCAAACCAAGCTGAAAATCCCTTCCATTCTGGCAGGCATTATCACCAACACCGGACTTTACACTATAAACCTGGCGGTGATGGGCTTTTCCTCCAACGTCAACATGATGAAGAGCAAAACCCTGTTTTCCCTGGTGCAGCCCGCCCTTGGAAGCGTCTATAAGCTGCTTCCTGCGGCGCTGATTACTCTGGTGGTTGCGGTGCTTCTGGTGGTATTTTTAAAGACCCGGCTGGGCCTGAGCATCCGGGCCACAGGAGACAATCCGGACATGGTCCGGGCCTCCTCCATCAACACCGGATTCACCATCACCATCGGTCTGTGTATGAGTAACGCCATGACCGCCCTGTCCGGTGCGGTGCTGGCCCAGTACCAGAAAACCGCGGACATCAACCTGGGCACCGGCATGGTCATCATTGGTCTGGCTTCCCTGATTATCGGCGAGACTTTGCTGCCCAAAGGGAAACTCTGGATGAAGGCCCTGGGAGCTGTGGCCGGTTCTATCGTCTACCGGTTCATCATCGCCATTGCTCTGCGGCTGGATCTGCCCAGCGAATGCCTGAAGCTGATCTCCGCCACCATTGTGGCCCTTGCCATCGGCCTGCCCGCCATCCGGGGTGCCATGAAGCCCGCCACCAAGGGAGGAAAAAGCAAATGCTGAAACTTTCCAACATTTCCAAAACCTTCAATCCCGGC
>CALXFP010000167.1 GCA_944387615.1 uncultured Oscillospiraceae bacterium
GGGCGCAGAGATTCGCACATATCCGCAATGAGATTGGGGTTGGTGACCACAATTTCGTAGGCCTTTTCCTCTCCCAGATAGGAAAACTCCCGGAGCATCTCGTCCGTGGTGCGGAAATACAGGGGGTTGGGCTTGTCCGCATCGTCAAAGCCCTTGGTTGCCAGCAGAATATGCCGGAAAATCTCATCTTCCGGGTTCAGGAAATGTACGTCGCCGGTGGCAACCACCATTTTTCCCAGTTCCTCGCCCAAACGGACAATGGTGCGGTTATAGTTGCGCAGATCCTCCATGTCCTTGGCCATGCCTTTGTCCAGCATAAACCGGTTGTTTGCCAGGGGCTGGATTTCCAGGAAATCATAGAATGAGGCAATCCGCTTCAGTTCATCATCGCTTTTCCGGTCCAGTACCGCCTGGAACAGTTCTCCCGCTTCACAGGCAGAACCGATAATCAGGCCCTCCCGCAGCTGCAGCAGTTCCGATTTGGGAATCCGGGGCACCCGCTTGAAGTACTTCAGGTTGGAGTTGGAAATCAGATGGTAGAGATTGCGCAGTCCCACCTGATTCTTGGCAAAGAGGATGATGTGCCGGGCCTGACGGTTGGTCACATGGCTTCCCGAGCGCAGGTGAACCATGGCCGGGTTGATGTCCTGAAGGGTGTGGATGTCGTGTTCCTGCTCCAGCTTTTCCATCAGCTTGGTCATAATCAGGCCGCAGGTCATGGCGTCGTCTCCCGCCCGGTGGTGGTTGAAGTCCGGCAGGCTCAAAGCGTCCGAGACGATGTTCAGCTTGAATTTGTTCAGGTGGGACAGAAGATTTTGGGACAAAATCAGAGTATCCACCGCCGTATAGTTGTAGGGCAGCCCCTGGCGCTGGCATTCCGCCCGGATAAAGCCGGTATCAAAGTCGGAATTGTGGGCAACCAGCACCCGTCCGCCGATAAAGTCCAGGAATTTGGGCAGCACTTCTTCGATTTTCGGCGCACCCTGGAGCATTTCCTCGGTGATGCCGGTCAGCTCCACAATTTTCCGTTCCAAAGGCCGCTCCGGGTCCACGAAGGTCTGGAAGCGGTCGATTTCTGCTCCGTTTTTCAGAATCACCGCACCGATTTCGATGATTCGGTCATTCTGGGAAGACAGACCCGTGGTTTCCAGGTCAAAGGCCACAAACTCCTGATCGAAGGACATGTCCTGACTGCCGTGAACCACAATCCGGTCATCCACGTCGTTAACATAATATCCTTCACAGCCGTAAAGGATTTTGATATTCTCGTCGGTGCCAGCCACCTTGGCCTTGGATGCAGCCTTCATGGCATCAGGGAAGGACTGGACAACGCCGTGGTCGGTAATGGCAATGGCCCGGTGTCCCCAGGCTGCCGCCTGCTTCACCGCGTCCGCCGTTACCGTCAGGGCATCCATGTTGGACATGGTGGTGTGCAGGTGCAGCTCCACCCGCTTGCCCTCCGGAGCGGTATCCTTCCGCTTTTCCATGGCGCCGGGCATCATGGCGTAGGGCTTGAGCACCATTTCGTTTTCGAATCGGTCTTCAATCAACTTGCCCTGCACTTGCAGAATCGAGCCGATTTTCACATTGTCCAGAATGGGCTTGGCTTCTCCCGCTTCCAGGAAGCGGCTGATCCGGACGGAGTTGGTGTTGTCAGTCATGTCAAACTTGACCACCCAAGCGTTGCGCTTTTTCAGTTCCTTGTGGTCTACATTGAATACCCGGCCCTCTACAATCACCGTACCCATATCCAAACTCAGATCTTTCATAGCCACGGGGCTGCCTTTGAAGGGTTTGCCGTAGAAGGCATCGCTGGGTGCCTGGGGCTTGGGCTGGGAAGCCTGTTTTGCCTGGGCAGCTGTAGCCGTGGGCAGGGCCTCGATCATGGCATCCCGCATGGAGGCCATGGCATCAAACAGTGCTTTGCCTTCCAGGGGTTTCCCTGCTTCAATCTGGATGGTCACCGGCGCGGCAAACCGTTCCCGAAGGACGGTCTGTACCTGGGGAATCAGTTCCTCCAGCTCGTTCTTTCCATTGGCCACCAGATGAATGGTCAGCTGCGCTGCGTCCCATTCCCACTTGGCCCCGGCCAGGCTGCCCCGGGTCATGGAATTGCGGCTGACAAAGAGCTGCATCAGCTCCTCCGGCTCGATTTTGTTCAGCTGGTCTTCCGGATGGGTGGCCGTCAAATCCACCCGGCGCAGGCCGTACAGGGCGGAAATCTGCTTTCCCACATCCTCCAGCTGCCGCTGGGGGATGTAAGTATCGGAATGAACCGCCACATGCACCGACCGCTCCTCCGGAAAAATATCCGCAGCAACGATGGCCGCCTGAGACAGGACAGCGTCCAGTCCCTCAGGCGGCTCATAATCCGGGAACATATTGTGTAAGTATATCTGCTCGGTCATAAGTTCCTCATCTCAGGTAAAAAATGGGCGGAAGCAAACGTTCCGCCCAAAGGCTTATAACTTCTCGATTCGGCGCAGCAGGGCGGGCAGAAGCTCCTCATAGGGCAGCTTCTCCACCTGTTCTCCTTTTTCAAAGATCATGCCCCAGCCGTCGCCGCCGGCAATGCCGATGTCTGCTTCCCGGGCTTCTCCCGGGCCGTTGACCACGCATCCCATTACTGCCACGGTAATGGGCTTCTGGCAATCTTTCAGGGCGGCATCCACCTGGTTCACCAGGCCGATCAGATCAATCCGGGTACGGCCGCAGGTCGGGCAGGAAACGATATTCACGCCCTCTTTGCGCAGCCCCGCCGCTTTCAGAATGTCCTTGGCAGCGTAGACTTCTTCCACCGGGTCATCGGTCAGGCTCACCCGGATGGTATCGCCGATGCCCTCCAGCAGCAGTGCGCCGATGCCCATGGCGGACTTAATCAGTCCCTGCTTCACCGGGCCGGTTTCTGTCACGCCGATGTGGATGGGATAGTCGCACTTGCTCCGGAACAGCCGGGCTGCCGCCACCATTGTGGGCACGGTGGAAGACTTCATGGACACGCAGGTATCGTAAAAGCCCTGTTTTTCCAGCAGTTCCAGGTGCTGGAAGGCGCTTTCCACCAGGGCTTCCGCCGTGGGATGGCCGTACTTTTCCAGCAGCTTTTTGTCCAGGCTGCCGCCGTTTACGCCAATGCGGATGGGGATGTGCTTTTCCTTGCATACCTCCACCACCGCTTTGACCCGATCCTCCCCGCCAATATTGCCGGGGTTGATGCGGATTTTGGCAGCACCGCCTTCCGCCGCTGCAATGGCCAGCTTATAGTCAAAGTGAATGTCCGCAACCAGCGGCAGCGGGCTTTCCTTGGCGATTTCCGCAAAGCCCCGGGCGGCTTCCATATTCGGCACCGCCAGCCGGGCAATCTGACATCCGGCGGATGCCAGGGCGCGGATCTGACCCAAAGAACCTTCCACATCCGTGGTCTTGGTATTCAGCATGGACTGAATCACCACCGGGGCTCCTCCGCCAATGGGGATTCCCCCTACCAAAATCTGTCTTGTCATATCTGTCTCCTATCCCGGTTTTACCGGATCAAAAACCAAATATCCTTGAACATG
>CALXFP010000168.1 GCA_944387615.1 uncultured Oscillospiraceae bacterium
AACTCACCGTCAGTTTTTCAAGTTTGGGACATTATCTCACAGTACGAAGTCAAATGCTAGGCGGGTGGTTATTGAGCACTTACAGACCTTCTCTTATTTTACCAAAGGAGGATATTTTTTCTACGCATAGCTAAAGCTTTTTAGAACCACCAGCACTGCTGGTGGTTTTCTTTAACCAAATAGAAGGCCCTTGCGGATTTCACCGCAAGGGCCTTTTTCTCAGGTAATGTCCAGCACCGCCGAATCCTGTTCTGTACGAACATAGATTGCGGAAATGGGATGTTCAAAGCTGTCAATGATGGCTTCGGAAATGGGGTCTTCCAGTTCCCGCTGGATGGTACGGCGCAGATTCCGGGCGCCGTAGGTCTGGGAGTAGGCCTTCTTCACCAGCATCTGGCGTACCTCTTCCTCCCAGGTCAGGCTCAGGCCGCGAGCTGCCAGGCTTTCTTTCAGCTCTGCCAGCATAATATCCGCAATGCCCAGGAAGTTCTCTTCGCTCAGGTGGTTGAAGGTGATAATTTCATCCACACGGTTCAAAAATTCCGGCCGCAGGAATTCCCGCAGAGCCTTCATGGTCTTTTCCTTCACCATATCACTGTCGGTACGGCCAAAGCCCAGACCACCCACTCTGCCTTCGGAGCCGGCATTGGAGGTCATGACAATGATGGTATTCTCGAAGTTCACCACTCGGCCCTGGGCATCGGTAATTCTGCCGTCGTCCAGCACCTGCAGCAGCACATTCAGCACATCGGGGTGGGCCTTCTCAATCTCATCAAAGAGCACCACGCTGTAGGGACGGCGGCGGATCTTCTCCGTCAGCTGCCCGGCCTCGTCATAGCCCACATAGCCCGGAGGGGAACCGATGAGCTTGGAAACGGTGTGCTTTTCCATGTATTCCGACATATCCAGCCGGATCAGGCTGTCAACGTTGTCAAACAAATCGTTTGCAAGCTGCTTCACCAGTTCGGTTTTGCCCACGCCGGTGGGGCCTACAAAGATGAAGGACACCGGGCGCTTCTTGGGAGAAATGCCCACCCGGTTGCGCCGGATAGCACGGGCAACCGCCTCTACTGCTTCATCCTGTCCCACAATATGCTGCTTCAGCCGGGAAGCCAGGCCCTTGATCTGCTGGTACTCCTGGGCCTTGATCTTGGAGGCAGGAATTTTCGTCCACAGCTCAATAATCCGGGCCAGGTTTTCCATGGTAACGGCCGGCTTGGGCAGGGCTTCCAGCTCTTCAATCTGCCCAGCCAGCTGCATCAGGCGGCTGCGGAGCATGGCAAGACGTTCGTAATTCTGGTTCTCGGTATCCTCATTGAGCATCCGCAGTTCCAGTTCGTAGTCATCCCGCTCTTTTTTCAGCTCCGCCAGACGGGAGATTTCCTTGCATTGCAGGTTTACATCGGAACAGGCTTCGTCCAAAAGGTCGATGGCCTTATCCGGCAGGAAACGATCTGTAATGTACCTCTCAGACAGCACCACGCACTGGTGGGCAATTTCCGGAGAAATTTCCACGCCATGGAAATCGGAGTACGCCTTGGCGATTCCCTGCATGATCTGGCTGGCCTCGGCAATGGTGGGCTCTGCCACAGTTACAGGCTGGAAACGGCGCTCCAAAGCAGCATCCTTTTCAATATATTTGCGGTACTCGGCAAATGTCGTGGCGCCGATGACCTGGATTTCTCCCCGGGACAGGGCAGGTTTCAGGATGTTGGCGGCGTTCATGGAGCCTTCCGCATCGCCGGCGCCCACCAGGTTATGGACTTCATCGATAACCAGAATGATATTGCCGCACTCCTTGATCTCCCCGATCAGGCTCTTCATACGGCTTTCAAACTGGCCCCGGAACTGGGTGCCAGCCACCAGAGCGGTCAAGTCCAGCAGGAACACCTCTTTATCCCGCAGCTTATAGGGGACTTCACCGGCGGCGATCCGCTGGGCAAGACCTTCGGCAATGGCGGTTTTGCCAACGCCGGGCTCGCCAATCAGGCAGGGATTGTTCTTCTGCCGGCGGTTCAGAATCTGAATCACCCGCTCTGTCTCCACATCCCTGCCGATGACCTTATCCAGTTTCCCTTCCCGGGCACGGCCGGTTAAATCCATGCAGTAGCTGTCCAGGAATTTATGCTTCTTATTTTTCTTTTTGCCCTTTCCCTCTTCCTGAGGTTCTTCTTTCTTCGTCGGGCGAGGCTGCTGGGCCGGGAGATTGCCGCTGCCGCCCAAGAGCTGATTCAGCAGCGGGAAGGTAGCAGTCTGGCTGTCGATTTCATCGTCGTCGTGGTCCTCACTATTGTCCCGCTGACCAAACATGCTGCTCATTTCATCGCTGAGCAGATCCAGATCCTCTTCGGAAATTCCCATCTGTTTGACCGCCTGGTCAATCTGAGGGATACCCAAGCTGCGGGCACATTTCAGGCAGTAGCCTTCGTTCAAGGTCACGCCGTTTTCAATCTTGGTAATAAACACAACAGCAATGTTTTTTCGGCACTTGCTGCACATTTTCGGTTGCATATGATTCACTCCTTTTCGCAAGGATTCTTTCCTTTGACATGCAGTATAGCATATCAGGCCGGAAAAAGAAAAAACAAATTATAAACAATTCGCTGGAAGCTGCTGTCATTCGGTCCAATCGCTGCCGCACTCGAATTTGGCAATTCCGTCGTCGTACCACAGATGGGTCATATACAGTCCCCCAGGAGGCACCGTTGGGCCAGCCGCCGTCCGATTGCCGGAGTCCAGAATGCGCCCGATATCCTCCGGTTTGATCTTCCCTTCTGCGGCATATACCACCGTTCCGGCCATGGCTCGGGCCATATTGTAGAGAAATCCATTGGCGCAGACCTTCAGGGTAATCAGGTTCCCCTGCCGCTCCACATTATAATAGTATACGGTGCGCACGGTGGATTTTACATCCGTTCCCACGCTTCGCACAGCGGCAAAATCATGGGTGCCCACAAACTGCTCCGCTGCCCGCTGCATGATGGTTTCGTCCAGGTGCTTGGGGTAAAACCAGGCACGGTTGACGTAGAACGGATCTTTCAGCCGGGAGTTATAGATCTGGTAGGTATATTCCTTCCGGGCGCAGGAACCGATGGCGTTGAAGTCCTCATGGACCTCAAAAGCCTTTGTCACCACGATGTCACAGGGCAGGTGGGTATTCAAGGCATAGGGAATCCGCTCCGCCGGGATGGTGGAGCTGGTACGGAAATTCGCCACATAGCACCGGGCATGCACCCCGGCATCGGTACGGCCGCAGCCGGTCATATGTACCGGATGGCCAACCACCATGGCTGCAGCTTTCTCCATGGTTTCAGCAACGGTTGGCAGGTTCTTCTGAACCTGCCAACCGTGATAGTTGGTACCAAGATATGTTAAAAACAAGGCAATGTTGCGCATAGTTTTCCTCACAAGCCAAAACTGCCCATCACCAGCACACCGGCCATCAGCACGGCCCCAACGGTAAATGCCGCCAGGTCGTTGCGGTGGTAACGCAGCAGTTTCATTTTCGTTCTGCCCTCTCCGCCCTGATAGCACC
>CALXFP010000169.1 GCA_944387615.1 uncultured Oscillospiraceae bacterium
TCCGGCTGGGTGATGGTGCCGGTTTTGTCCACGCACAGCACATCCACCCGGGCCAGGGACTCGATGCAGTTCATATCCTGCACCAGCACCTTTTCCCGGCTCAGCTTCAGTGCCGAGGCCGCCATGGCAATGGAGGTCAGCAGGTACAGCCCCTCGGGAATCATCCCCACCAGAGCCGCCACAGTGCCTTCCACACTATCCCGGAAATTCAGCTGCAGCACAGCAAATTCCTGGTAAAACAGCACCAGTCCCACAGGAACCAAGGCAATACCCAGCACCAGAATCAGTTTATCCAGAGAGCGCATCATTTCGGATTTGCGGGCCTTGGGATTTTCCTTGGCCTCCCGGGACAGCTTGCTGGCGAAGGCCTCCGCCCCCACCGCCGTCAGCTGCACCCGGCCCCGTCCAGCCACCACGATGCTGCCGGAGCGCAGAATGTCCCCGGGCAAATGGGTAACGGCGTCGGCTTCGCCGGTAATCAGGGATTCATCCAGCCACAGTTCCCCCTGCCGCAGAATGCCGTCAGCACAGAGTTGGTCGCCCTGGGAAAATTCGGCAATGTCATCGCGGAGGATTTCCTCCGGGGGAACCTCCATACGCTTTCCCTCCCGGATCACCGTCACCGGACGCTCCGCCACCAGGGCCAGCCGATCCACCGCCCGCTTGGCCCGGATTTCCTGGACGATGCCGATGACGGTATTGATGGCCGCCACCATCAGAAATCCCATATTCAGCACAGAAGAGCCGCTGACCACCAGCAGCGCCGCCAGCACCAGGAAAATCAGATTGAAAAAGGTAAAGCAGTGGCCCCAGATGATTTCTCCCGGGGTTTTCCCGGAGTGGTGGGGCTTGCCGCTGACCAAACCTGCTTCCAGGCGCTGGCTTACCTGCTCCTGGGTAAGGCCAATATCCGGGTCAGCGCAGATCGGCGCAATGTTCTGTCTTTGTTCCATAGCCCCATCTCCTTTGTCAGACACGTTCCGGGAAGCCGTTTTCCCGCTGCCACAGCACCAGAAGACTGCCCCGGGCCACGGAAATCCGGGCAGGGTCGCCGGTAAAGTGGTTGCTTACCCCCAGGGGGAACCCAGCGGTGAGGGTGCCGTTTTTCAGGGGATAGTACAGCCCCTCCAGGTTGACGCCCGAAGCGTCGCTGCCCAGGCAGAACACACTTAAGGTTCCCCGGCACCCGGCAGGGAAGGCAATGGCTCCCTCTTTTACCACCGTGATGAGAAAATCCCTTCCCACCAGGTATCCTGCCGCCCCCCGGTCGGCGAGAAATTGCAACGTCTGGAAATTGGCCACAGTGTGATCCAGCCGGGAGCCGTCCACACTGCCGTAGAGCACAAATTCCCGGTATCCCAGCTGCAATCCCCGGCGTACCGCCAGCATGGCGTCCGTATCATCCTTTTCCACCGGGAACACATTGGCTCCGGTGGGGGTATATCCCAGGGAGTCAAAATCCCCCAGAATTTCCTGGGGCACAATCCCCAGTTTTTCCGTATGCCGCAGTCCCCCATCGGCGGCGATGACAAAGTCATCCTCCGTCAAAGGTCGGGCCAGAGCATCAAATTCCGCAGCGCAGAAAATTACACAGCTTCCCATGTTGGTCACCTCGCATTTTCTCTATTTTACCATAGGTTCTGCCAAAGGGAAAGTAGAGCAGGTGTAAACAGTTGTTGAATTTTCAAAGAAAGTACCCGGGAGGGTTTTCCTCCCGGGTAGGTAAATTTCATTGCTTTGCTCTGCCGTAGAGCTTGGTCAGCTTGTAAATCCGCTTTGCCAGTGCGTCGGAATCAAAGCCCTTTTTCGCCCGCCAGGTCCAGTTGGCGCTGGACAGGGTGCCGGGGAAATTCATCCGGGCATGCTTGCCCAGTTCCAGATAATCCTGCATCTGCACCACGCACAGCCGGGACACCGAGGACATGGCACCCCGGATCATGCCCCAGATGTAGCCTTCCTCCTTGTTCAGTCCCAGGTAGGCCTTGGCGTAGGCCACATCCTCTTTGGATGCTTCGTCAAACCACTGCTTCAGGGTCACGTTGTCATGGGTGCCGGTGTAACAGATGGAGTCCACCGGGTACAGGTGGGGCAGGTAGTCGCTTTCCTCCCGGGAATCGAAGGCAAATTCCATGACCTTCATGCCAGGATAGCCGGAATCCAGCTGCAGCTGCCGCACTTCCGGGGTCACATAGCCCAGATCCTCGGCAATGAAGTCCAGCTTGGGCAGGGCCTTCTGAATGGTGCGGATGAAGTCCAGGCCGGGACCCTTGACCCATTTGCCGCCCCGGGCGGTTTTGTCCCCGGCGGGTACGGCCCAGTAGCTTTCAAAGCCCCGGAAATGGTCGATGCGCACCACGTCATACATTTTCGCCGCGGCTTCCAGGCGGTGAATCCACCAGCGGTAGCCGTTCTTGGCCATAGTCTTCCAGTCATAGATGGGATTGCCCCAGAGCTGGCCGTCGGCAGTAAAGGAATCCGGCGGACACCCGGCAACCACCTCCGGGCGGCGGGTCTCATCCAGCTGGAAAAGCTGGGGGTTTGCCCACACGTCCACAGAGTCCAATGGCACATAAATGGGCACGTCACCGATGATGCGGATGCCTTTTTCATTTGCATAGCTGCGCAGGGCTTTCCACTGCCGGTCAAACTGATATTGGAGGAAATACTGCCGGGCGATGGCGTCAGACAGTTCTTTCCGCTTTTCTTCCAGGGCTTCGGGTTTGCGCAGTTTTACATCCTCGGGCCAGTCCAGCCAGGGCTTTCCCCCGTTTTCGTCCTTGAGGGCCATAAACAGGGCATAATCCGGCAGCCAGCTTTGATTCTCTGCCAGGAAGGTTTCGTATTCCTCCCCCGGAACAAACCGCTGGCAGGCCAGGGCCAGCACCGCCAGCCGCTGTTCATACTGGATGCCAAAATCCACCCGATCGGCGCTCTGGCTCCAGGTAATGCTGCGCAGTTCTTTCTTTTTCAGCAGCCCTTCCGCCACCAGGGTATCCAGGTCAATGAGGTAAGGGTTTCCTGCACAGGCACCGAAGGACTGGTAGGGGGAGTCGCCGTAGCCGGTGGGGGTCAGGGGCAGAATCTGCCAGCAGGACTGACCTGCTTTCTCCAGAAAATCCACAAAGTGGTAAGCCTCCTTGCCCATTGCACCAATGCCGTAGGGCCCGGGCAGGGAAGTAATGTGCATTAAAATTCCGCTTTCGCGCATGGTTTTGGTTCTCCTTGTGTAATGTCCCGAATGCTCTCCCGGCAGGCGATGACAAAGGGGACGATTTCGTGCCGGGCAGGACATCCATTTTCAATGGCTTCCAGCAAAATTGCCACGCTTCGCTGGGCAAGCTTGGCCGCATCCTGCACCACGGTAGCCAGCTGGGGCACCAGGAAGCTGCCCAGGGGCAGTCCGTCCACCCCCATTACCGACACATCCTCCGGCACCCGCAGGCCGTGATCCCACAGCGCCCGGATGGCGCCGATGGCCATCACGTCGGCACTGGCGAAAATCGCCGTAAAGGTGCAGCCGCCATC
>CALXFP010000170.1 GCA_944387615.1 uncultured Oscillospiraceae bacterium
AGATTGGCCTGGGGGTAGGTGCGGTGATACTTCGCCAGCGGCCCCGGCAGCAGGTACATCCCCACCGTCGGGGTGACGCCGAAGCGCAGATCCTGAGGGTGCTGCAGGGTTTGCTGCATCTGCCGTTTCAGCTGGGCCTGGTCGTGCTGTACGGTGGTGGCGGCGGTCAGCAGCAGCTGCCCCGCCGGGGTCAGGCTCAGCCGTTTGTTGGTGTAGTGAAACAGGGGCGCTGCGTAGTACTCTTCCAGCCAGCGAATGTGCTGGGAAACGGCGGGCTGGGTCAGATTCAGTTCTTCCGCCGCCCGGGTATAGTTCATATGGCGGCAGACCGCCAGAAAGCTCTCCATCCGAAAATCCAGCATGGGATACCTCCTCTTTTTTTGCTTTTATCATAACATAGAATTATGCTAAAATAAAGATAAATAATTTTTCATTATGCATATTCTGTGTTATAGTAACGGCAACGAAGCAAAGAAGCGTTTTTCCAGGAAGCTGGCAAAGCCCCGCAGCTGTGGCAGCGGTGTTCGGCAAGCTTTTTGGCGGGAGCAGCCTTAACGGCCTTCCTGGAGATGGCGATCCGGTTCGGATATGCCGGATCAGCAGCAATCTGGAAAGGAAGGTATGGATATGAGCATGGCATCGTTTTTCTTCTATGTTCAGATGGGAATGTTCAGCGCAGGCGGTGGGTACGATACCATTGCGCTGATTCAAAATCAAATGGCCGGGCTTGTGGACGACACAGCCGGTCTGCAAACCAATGGCAAACCCAAAGCGGAGGGAAAGGCCTGACAGCCGTAGCCCTTGGGCCTTGCCGATATCAGTTTCAATCGCTGCCACAAAAGCACCCCCGGTTTTCCTTGGAAAACCGGGGGTATGCAATGAGAAAGAAAACTTGTAAGATGCTAAGCGTCAGGCGGACTCTTTTACCTTGCTGTAAGTAAACTCCGCCCGCTTGCCGAAGTGGTGGTTGGCAATTTCAATGAAGTCCGGTTCGGCATCATGGACCCGGCTGTCAAAGGTGATCTCTGCCTCGTCGCCGCTGTGCAGAACCTTCACGGCTTCGTCTCCGGATTCCGGGGGCAGGCACCACAGACCGGCGATGCCGTCATAGCTGTGATGATGAATCTCAATTTCGCCGGACTGTACATGAAAGCGATAGGTTGCCTTGCCAGGGGCCTGGGAGAAGTCCATGGCATAGCCATGCATCGCCAGGACCGGGTGTAATGTTACATGCATTTCAGTTTCCATATGGGGCATCTTCTTTCTGCAAACGTGGGATTCTGGATCATTTTGTTTTTTCAATTTCGTCCTTTGTCTTCAGCAGGATGTTGTAAAACTGCTCTGCGTATCCGCCAAAGGGATAATCTTCGTGATAAATCAGGATATCGTTATACCGGAACCGGTTATCGGGGCAGGGAATCTGCACCAGCTCGTGCTGCTGCAGCACCTTCTCGGGAAGGGGAGATACCCACATGTAGGTGGTGGGCACATTGTTCAGAAAATCGAACTGACTTCCACGCTCGTACAGGTAAATCCGTTTTCCGGATTCCTCCTGACCAGGGCCGTCGGCACGTTCCGGCAGGAAGGTGTTGCTGGTATCGCCGTGCAGCAGCTCAATATATCCATGCAGATCGCTGGGATGAATTTCGGACCGGCTTGCCAGTGGAGACGCTTTGGAAACCAGAAGCATATAGTCAAAGGTCCAGATTCGCCGGAACCGGAGCTTTTTCTGCTGAAGGGTGTGGATCGTATTTTCTTCCAGGATATCCGGGTAGCGGATAATGCCCAGGTGAAAACCGTGATGGAGAATGTTATCCACCGCTTCAGCGGAATTGGTTTCCGAGAAGTTGATTTGAATCTGCTCCAGATTCTGAATTTCCTTGAAAAATTCCGTAAAGGCGTAGGTGATATAAGTCGCCCGGGGGATGGAGATATTGATGGAAGCCTGCTGATCCTTCCGCAGATGAATCTGGCGTTCCAGGTAATCCAATTTGTAGACAACCTCTTCGGCAATCTGCAAAAACTCCCGGCCTTCTTTGGTCACGGTGGTGCCGCCGGGGCTGCGATGAAACACGGCGTAACCCAGCACGCTTTCTAATTCCTTCATAGCCTTACTCAGACTGGACTGGGTGACATACAGGTTCTGGGCGGCCTGGTTGATGGAACCGCAGCGAACGATCTCTACTGCATATTTCATTTGTTTTACGGATATATCCAGCATTTTCTGCCTCGCAATCTTTTGGAATTCCCTAACTGCGATACACATTATAGCGCAGATTTTGCCGTTGTGGTAGCTGTTATTTTTCATATAGTTATGAATAAAATTCATAGCATTTTCTATGCCTTCCAAGTTTGCCCAGAAATCCCGGGGCAAAGGTATGGCACAGGGCACCGGGGAAGCTGGAAGAAAACTTCCAATTTGCCTCTTGCAATTTCCCTGTTTTCCGGTATAACATAGAAAGAAAACAACCGGAGGTATCACGTTGAAAGAAGAGAATCTGACCCAGGGGCCGATTTTTCAGAAGCTGCTTCGGTTTTCTCTGCCTATGATCGCAGGAAACCTGCTGCAGCAGATCTACAATCTGGTGGACACCCTGGTGGTGGGCAAATGCATCGGCGCCAATGCCCTGGCGGCGGTGGGGTCTGCCTATACCCTGATGGTGTTTCTGACCTCCATCATCATCGGTCTTTGCATGGGCAGCGGCGCATTCTTCTCCACGGATTACGGCGCCAGAGACGAAGAAAAGCTGAAAGGGGATATCTGGCTGTCCTTCTGGTTTATTCTGGCGGTCACGGTTGGGCTGTACCTGATTCTCTACCCGGGGATGGAGCCGATTCTGAAGCTGCTGCAAACCCCGGCGGAATTGATGGACATGACCCGGGAGTATGTGGCAGCGGTGTTTGTGGGAATTTTGTTTGTCTTTTTGTATAACTTCTTTTCCTTCCTTCTCCGGGCCATGGGAAACTCGGTGGTGCCGCTGATTTTCCTGGCCATTTCTTCCCTCATCAATGTGGTTCTGGACATCTGGTTTGTGGCAGGACTGCATATGGGCGTAGCCGGTGCGGCCTGGGCTACGGTGATTGCCCAAGCGGTCTCCGGCGTGGGCATCGGAGTGTATGCGTTAAGAAAACTTCCTCAGCTGCGGCTGAACCGGGAAAACCGAAAGTGGAACATGCCCAGACTGAAAGAAATTATCTTCAACGATGTAGCCACCGGCATCCAGCAGTCGGTGATGAACTTTGGCATTCTGATGATTCAGGGCCTGGTCAACAGTTTCGGCCCCACCATCATGGCATCCTTTGCCGCAGCTGTGAAAATTGATACCATTGCCTACATGCCCGCCCAGGAGTTCGGCAATGCCTATTCCATGTTCGTCTCCCAGAACTATGGGGCAAAGCAGGAAGAGCGCATCCGTCAGGGCACCCGGATTTCCTTCCTGGTGTCGGCGCTGTTCTGCGCCGTGATTTCGGTGCTGATCTGGCTGTTTGCCCGGAATCTGATGCTGCTGTTCATTGACCCGGA
>CALXFP010000171.1 GCA_944387615.1 uncultured Oscillospiraceae bacterium
GCGCTGTTCTGCGCCGTGATTTCGGTGCTGATCTGGCTGTTTGCCCGGAATCTGATGCTGCTGTTCATTGACCCGGAAGAGACTGCCATTGTGGCAGAGGGCATCCGGTATCTGCGGATTGAAGGCGCCATGTATGTTGGCATTGGCGTGCTGTTCCTTTGGTACGGCTATTTCCGGGGGGTGGGCAAACCCCATATTTCCCTGATTCTGACCATCATTTCCCTGGGAACCCGGGTGGCCCTGTCCTACGCCCTGGCACCTACCACACCCCTGGGAGTGGTTGCCATCTGGTGCTCCATTCCCATTGGCTGGTTCCTGGCAGATGGAGCAGGGGTGCTGTTTTACCTGGGGCGGAACCGCACCAGAAAGGTTTGACTCCGGGAAAAGGAGAGAGAAATGGAGTATTTTGCAGTTATTGACACAGAAACCACCTGGGACAACCGGGTGATGTCCATTGGCACCATTGTTGCCGACAGCGGAAATTTTCAAATGGTGGACGCCCGCTATCATGTCCTTACCCCGGAGTACCAGGCCGGTGGGATGTTCAGCAGCGTCTTGTTTCCTGACAGCCGCTTAAAGCCCAGCATTTGCAGCCGGCAGGAAGCTCTGGAGGAACTGAAAGACTTCCTCAGCGGCTACGATGTCCAGCGGATGTTTGCTTATAACGCCGGGTTTGACCGAAATCACCTGCCGGAGCTGGGACATTTGCAGTGGTTCGACATTATGCGTATGGCGGCCTACCGGCAGCACAATCCCCAAATTCCCCGCCATGCTCCCTGCTTTTCCACCGGTCGCCTGAAGCGGGGCTATGGGGTGGAATCCATGCTGCGGATGCTTTCCTGCGACCAATGCTACTGTGAAACCCATAACGCCCTGTATGACGCCATGGACGAATTGCGGATCATGTCGCTGCTGGGGCACAGCATCCACAGCTACATCCCGTTATAAACAGAAAAAAGCCCTCCGGCGAAAATTGCCGGAGGGCTTTGATTCAATTACAGGACGGTGATGGAAGTGCTTTCCGGCAGCTCCCGCTTTGCCGCCTTGGGGACGGACAGCTTCAGAATGCCGTCTTCATACTTGGCACCGATATCCTCGGGACGCAGGGTGTCGCCGACGTAGAAGCTGCGGCTGCAAACACCGGCATAGCGCTCTCTGCGGATATAGTTGCCGGCCTGATCCTGCTGATCTTTGTCCAGGCCCTTGGCGGCCTGAACGGTCAGATAGCCGTTCTTCAGATCCACCGTGATCTCGTCTTTCTTGAAGCCGGGAAGATCCATATCCAGCTCATAGGTATTGTCCAGTTCCCGGACATCGGTCTTCATCATGTTTCTGGCGTGCTTGCCGTACAGGGGATCGTTTCCACGGGGCATCATGCCGAAAGGATCGGTAAAGAAATCATCGAACAGGTTCTCTCCAAAAATGCTAGGCAACATAAGTCATTCCTCCATTCAATCTTTCGTGGGCGTCTGACAGAATGTCGGGCGTAGGCGAACTTTTGTTACCGTTTGGTTTTTCTGTTCCTCTTTCAAGGAACACCTGTACTATAGCACCAGATTTTAGCACTGTCAAGGGTAGAGTGCTAAAATTCACAAAACATCCGATGTTTGTTCATAATCCAGTCAAAAGATAACAGGAGGCGGCCAATAGGCCGCCTCGCTGCATTTTCTTTATCTTTGCTGGCCGAAGAAGAACAGCGCCAGCATACCCGGACCGACATGGGCGCCGGTGAAGGGCTCGTGGGGGCAGACGATCAATTCCTTGGGCGGGCAGACTTCCTGAATCTGCTGAGCAAGAAGCTGTGCTTCCTCCGGGCAGTCACCGTGGGTAATGGCTACCCGCTGATTTTCCGGGTGGATGGCCTTGGTGCGGTACATTTCCACAATGGCCTCCATGGCCTTTTTCCGGCCCCGGTATTTGCCGCAGGAGACAATGTGTCCGGTGGCGTCACCCCAGAGCAGGGGCTTGATGTTCAGAATGGTGCCAATGGCAGCGGTGGCGCCGCTGACCCGACCGGTGCGCTTGAGGAAATTCAGATCATCCACGGTAAAGTACTGCAGCAGGTGCATCACTTCTGCGTCCAGAATTTCCCCGGCCTGAGCTGCGGTTTTTCCCTCGCTGCGCAGGTCTGCGGCCCGGCAGGTCAGAAGTCCGGTGCCGAAACCGGCGCCCAGAGAATCCACAATCCGGACGGTACGCTCCGGAAATTCTTCGCTCAGCTCCTCTGCGGCAATCCGGGCAGCTTGAATGGTGCCGCTGATGCCGGAGGACATGCCCACATACACAATGTCATTGCCTGCTTCCAGCTCCGGCCGGAAATGTTCCAGGAACAGATGGGTGTTCAGCAGGCTGGTTTTCAGTACGGAGCCGCTGCGCAGTTTCTCATAGTAAGCGTGGGTGTCAAAGCTGTCAATGTCTCCGGCAAAGGTTCCCGGCTGACCGTCGAGAACATAGCTGCAGGGAAGCACCCGGATGTCCAGTTCGGACAGCAGCCGCCCGGGCAGATTGGAGCAGCCGTCGGTAAAAACAGTAAAAGGCATACAAACCCCTCCAAGTGAATTATCTTGAAATCAGTGTAACACTCCCGGGAGGAAAAGTAAAGAAACCAGGCAAATCGGAAGCTACAGGAGAGAGACATGGGAAATTCTACTGCCGGTAGAGTTCCAAAATCCGATTTTATTCCCCGTCTTCTTCCTTGCCCCGGAACAAACGCTGCATTTTCTGGTCCAGATCCGCCAGGGTCTGGGCACATTCCAGCAGCTGCCGGGATTCCTGGGTGGAAAAATCCCGGTTGGATTTGTAGCGCAGCTCATGTTCCAGGCTGGCCCACATGTCCATGGCAATGGTACGCAGCTGGATTTCCACAGGCAGGGCCATCCGGCCTTCGGCAATCATAAACGGCACATTCAGAATCAGGTGCAGACTGCGGTAGCCGTTTTCCTTGGGCTGCTGGATATAATCCCGCTCCCGCAGCAACTGAAAATCGCTGTTGCCGATGAGCAGATTGCGCAGGTAGTAGATATCGTCCACATAGTTGCAGATGACCCGGATACCGGCAATGTCCCGGATGCGGTGAAAGTTGTCCGGGGTGACCTCGTAGCCTTTCCGCAGGAGCTTTTCGATGATGCTGTCCAGCTTTTTCACCCGGCACTCCAAATGGTGAATGGGGGAATGGTCATATACGGAGGAGAATTCTGCGTCCAGAATGTTCAGCTGGGTGGAAGCTACCTGCATGGCGCTGTTGTAGAGCTGGCGAATGCGGCCCGCCTCACTGCGAAAGGACAGCATTTCCGGGCTGACTATCTCCTGACTGAGTATTTCCTGATCCAGATATCGGGGAAGCTCGTCTATCTTTCTTGCTTCTTTCATGTGGGCTGATCATCCTTCCCGTATTTTCGTGTGCAATATCAAAAGTGTAATACACAAAGCTCTCCTTGTGGTGAACAGGGTGTAAAGAATTTTGCTGGAAAGAAGAAGGTGCTTCTGTAGCCGTACAGATCGGAAT
>CALXFP010000172.1 GCA_944387615.1 uncultured Oscillospiraceae bacterium
GGGGGCGGAGGTCAGCTTGTTTTCCTCAGCCTTGGTATCCTTGTACCAGGTGAAGGTCACTTCGCTGAAGTCTGCGCCGGTGACGGTGAGCTGATCCTTGGTGGGATTGGCCATAGCCTTGCCGTCGTAGGTTTTGCCGGTGTAGTTCTGGAAGGAGAGTTTCAGCTGCACCACGTTGAAGCTGACATCGATGGTCACATCGCCAGCGGTGCTGGAAACGGTGATGGTTTCCTTATGTTCACCCAGGGCCAGGCCGGTCTTGGGCTGCACGGTAAAGGTAGCAGTTCCCTTGGAAGCCAGCTTCAGCTCGGGCAGATCGCTGATTACATAGTTGGTAGCGGTGGGCTGGTTCAGGGTTATTTCCACGTTCGTGTTGTTGGTGATGGTCACGGTCTGGGCCTTGGGGGCGGCAGAATAGTTGGTGGCCACGCTGCCAAAGTCCAGTGCGGCGGGATTGGCAGAAATGCCGCTGTTCACCGTCACGGTGCAGGAAGCAGACTTTCCGCTGCCATCGGCAGCCGTTGCGGTAATGGTAGCCGTGCCTGCTTTCAGCGCTTTGACCGTGCCCTTATCTACTGCGGCAACAGTGTCATCGCTACTGCTCCATGTAACGTCCTTTGTTGTAGCGCTCTCAGGTGTTACCGTGGCCTTGAGTGTGTCGCTATCGCCCGGCAGCAGGGTCAGTTCACCCTTGTCCAGGGTCACGCCAGTGACCAGATAGGTCACCTTGCCGGTAACGTTGCCGTTGACGGTACCACCGTTGACAATCAGCTTGTCGTTGGTAGTCAGGCTGGCTCCATCGGGGATGGTCAGGGTTTCGCCCTGGTTGATGGTCAGGTTCTCCTGCAAGGTCACATCGCCGTACACGGTGCCGGTATTGCCGTCAAAGACGATGCCGGGGCCTGCTCCGAACTGAATCTCAGTGCTGGAATTATTGCCGACCCCGCCGTTGGCCCGCACGATGGCGTTGTCGCTGACGGCTACGCTGGGTGTGCCGGAGCCGGAACTACCGGAGCCAAACTGCAATTGAATCCCCGCAAATGTCGCACCGCTGCCAGTCGCGGCCAGACTGCCGCCGTTCACAGTCAGGGAGGCTGACGAGTTTTCTCCGGACTGCACCCTAACACCATCGCCGCCATAGCTATCAACTAAGGTTGCAGTGACTTTGGCGTTCTTGATACTCAGTGCGGCATCGCAGCTGTTGCCCTGAACCAAGATGCCGGTCTGACTGGCGCTGGCATCCAGACTGCCGTCGCCCTCAATGGTCAGGGTAGCATTGCTGGCAGAACTGCTGGGCGCCAACACATAAATCCCCGTGCCGACCTTTGCGATTGTATTGGTGCCCTCCAATTTGATGGTCAATTCTGCATTGCCGCTCTGATTGAACACGCCAATGGCCGAACTATGGATGTATGTGCCACCTTCAATACTTTCACTGTAATCCAATCCTTTTTTAATGGTGGCGTTGTGCAGGGTCAAAGTATTGGCCTCTTTGTCATAATGGATATAGTTGTCCGTCGGTGTGTCACCGGCTGTGTATGCGGTGACACTTCCATCGCTGCCCGTCGTCCAGTATCCGCCGCTTGTCACATTTATGTTGCCTACATAGATCACCTGTCCGCTCGACCCTGTCGGCAACATCGTAACCTGCTCTATCACCACTGCAACAGCGAGGGGGGCAGCCCCTTCTGCCAGGGCATAGCCATCGGGCAGTTTGGCGGTGAAGGTCTTGGTTTCCTTGCTATAAGTCCAGGTCAGGGAAATGATATTCTCTCCCGCCTGGATGGACTGGGGCAGCAGCTTCTGAATCTCGGGCAGATTCGCATCTGTGATTTCCTCTTTCAGATGCAGCTTGCCGTCATCGCTCAGAGCCTTCATGGAATCCACCCAGGTCCAGCTTTCGACGGTAATCACCTCAGCCGCCGGAGGGGTGGAGTCGGTGGGAGCTGTGGTGTTTCCCGTGGTATCGGCAGGAGCATCGGCCACGGACTGCTGGAACTTGACCTTTACCTCCAGGGCGGGCACACCTTCCCCCAGGGTATAGTCCGGGGCAATCTCAGCCTTGAAGGTAAACTCGCCGCTGGAAACCAAGCCGGTGAACTCCTGGCAGTGCCAGTTCACCACATTCACGGTCACAGCTTCAGCCTGGCCATCCACCTGGGCGGTGATGGCTGCCGGCAGATAACTGGTCACGCCGTTATAATCCACCTGTTTTTCAGACAGCTGCAGAACGCCCTCTTTCAGGTAGCCATTGGGGTCTACCCACTGCCAGGACGCAATGACCCCTTTGGGAGTCTGCGCACTGGGCGCGGGCGTGTTCTCCGGAGCCGCCGCAGTGGTCACAGCCACGCTCTCCGGGGCGGCAGCTTCCGTTGCCCAGGCCGGCCCAATGGCACCAATCAACAAGGTCATTGCGCACAGCAGCGCCAGGATGCCGCGCAAACCTTTTCGTTGTGTCATATGTATTCCTCCTTGCAAAACAGCCCGACACTTCCGGGCTATAATACTTCAACAATATTATAGCAGGAAGTGTCGGGAGTTTCAACTGGCTTAAGAAAAACTTAGTACTTTCAAAACTGGAAAAATTTTCCAGTTTACAGCATGGACAAAATCTGATTTTTGGGGCGGAATCCCAGGGCCTGGTTGACAATTTTTCCATCTTTCATCACAACCAGGGTGGGGATGCTGACGATGCGGAATTGGCTGGCCAGCTCCGGCTCTTCGTCGACGTTGATCTTGCCCACTTTGATGTCGGAACGCTCCTGAGCGATGGCCTCAATGGAGGGCGCCACCATCCGGCAGGGGCCGCACCAGCTGGCCCAGAAGTCCAGAAGGACGGGTTTGTCGGAGTTGAGTACTTCCTGACGGAAATTGTTCTTGGTAATGGAGATGGCAGACATAGTATTTTCCTCCTTAAAAGAGTTATTTTGTAGTTATAGAATAGCGGATTTTTTCAAAGTTTTCCGTGATAAAATCACCGATTTTTGGCTTTGCAGATCAGCTGGGTCATGGTGCCCATGGGGCAGTAGACGCACCAGCTGCGGGGCTTGAACAGCACCATGGTAAGAAGCCCCAGCACCGTGGAAGTGAGCATCACGCTGTAAAATCCGAAGGCAAACTGGGCAACTCCGGGATGGAGCAAGGTGCCATGGTAGGCCCAATGCCAGGGAAGCTTGAACGTCCACAGCAGGGTTACCACCTGGCGCAGATCCTGAGCCCCGGCAAAGACCAGGTAAGTATTCCACAGCATCTGGAAGAACATAATGAAGAAGAAAATCAGAAACCCGTAACGAAAGGCCTTGCTTTTCATCCAGCCGGGAATATCCCGCTTCCGGGATAGACCGAACCGGCCCCCCAGCAGGGATAACAGCTGCCCCCGCCCGCAATAGCGATTGCAGTAGCCCTTGGTTCCCCGGGTCAGGGAGATAATCAAGGGAATGAAGAAGCACAGCAGCCCCAGCCAGGCAAAGAGAATGTTGAAAAAGCCCAGAATCAA
>CALXFP010000173.1 GCA_944387615.1 uncultured Oscillospiraceae bacterium
TGCAGAGCGGTTCTTGAGCAAAAATCAAGAGGGATATTAATAGAATTTTCTCTTGTTCTTACGAGCAGCTTCAGACTTCTGCTTACGCTTCAGGCTGGGGCTGACGTAATGCTCGCGCTTCTTGACTTCAGCGATGACGCCCTCCTTGGCACAGCTACGCTTAAAACGGCGCAGAGCGCTTTCCAGAGATTCGTTCTCCTTCACGCGAATTTCAGACATTGTTTTCCCTCCCTCCGATGGCATCCGGCTAGATCCTGGATGCTTTCAGGGCCATAAGACCAGGCTTGAATATTATATACGGATTTTCTCCAATTGTCAAGAAAGATTTCGATAAATTTACAAAAAATCTTTTCCAGTCACAAAATGGCAGACGCTTCTAACTTTTCTGCCCAGATTACTTGACAATCAGATTCACCAGCTTGTTTTTGACCACAATGGTCTTCACAATGCTGCCCCCTTGCTTGGCAAGGAACCGGGAAACCTTTTCATCCGCTACTACGTTGGCGACCACTTGCTCATCACTGAGATCGGCATCCATCAGAACCGTGCCGCGCATCTTGCCGTTAACCTGAACCGCAATGTTGATCTCGCTATCTTTGCACTTTTCCTCAGAATACTGCGGCCAAGCAGAAACAGAACAAATTCCCTCATATCCCTTCTGCTCCCAAATCTCATCACAAATATGGGGTGCAAAGGGAGAAAGCAGCTGCAAAACAGTCTTCAACTCCGCACGATTACAGGTCTTGTCAATCTGGTTAATCAGCGTCATCAATGCGGCAATCGCAGTGTTGGGCTTCAGGTTATCAATATCTTCGGTTACCTTCTTGATGGTCTTATGCATCAGAGAAGTGTTTGCCTTAGAATATTCTGTCTCCATATCCGAAACGTTCTCCGCCATAGCCCACACGCGGTCCAGGAACCGCTTGCAGCCTTTCACCGCCTTAGGAGACCAGGTTGCAGCCTTCTCAAAATCACCGATGAACATGACGTACAGACGCATGGTGTCGGCGCCGTACTCGCGAATTACATCGTCAGGGTTGACAACATTGCCCAGAGACTTACTCATCTTTACAGCGGGACGGAGTGCATCAGAGCCATATTTGGCAATCATGGCATCCTTATCTTCCTGCTTTTCAAAATTGCCGACATAGTGGGGATTCTCGCCCAAAATCATACCGTGGGAGGTACGCTTGGCATACGGCTCCTTGGTGGGCACCACGCCGATATCATACAGGAACTTGTGCCAGAACCGGGAATACAGCAGGTGCAGTGTGGTATGCTCCATACCGCCGTTGTACCAGTCAACCGGGCTCCAGTACTCCAGCATTTCCTTGGACGCCAGTGCCTTATCGTTGTGGGGATCCATATACCGCAAGTAGTACCAAGAGGAACCTGCCCACTGGGGCATGGTATCCGTCTCCCGTTTGGCATCGCCGCCGCAGCAGGGGCACTTCACATTGACCCAATCCGTAATAGCAGACAGCGGGCTTTCACCGTCATCGGTGGGCTCGTAGCTTTCCACATCGGGCAGCAGCAGAGGCAGATCCTCTTCCTTCATCGGAACCTCACCGCACTTCGGGCAGTGGATGATGGGAATCGGCTCACCCCAATAGCGCTGACGGGAGAACACCCAGTCACGCAGCTTGAAATTGGTCTTCGGCTCTCCAATTCCCTGCTCACTGAGCCACTTGATAATCACAGGAATGGCCTCTTTTACGGTAAGACCGTTCAAGAAACCGGAATTAACCATAATTCCAGTGTCATCTTTCAGGGTGAACGCAGCTTCCTGTACATTTCCGCCGGCAACCACTTCCACGATTTCGCAGCCGAAAGCCTTAGCGAACTCCCAGTCACGGTCATCATGTGCAGGCACTGCCATAATGGCACCCGTACCATAAGTAGACAAGACGTAGTCAGAAATGAAGATGGGGATTTCTTTGCCGTTAACCGGGTTAATTCCCATTACGCCATCGAGCTTTACGCCGGTCTTTTCTTTATTCAACTCTGTACGCTCCAGGTCGGACTTTGCAGCTGCAGCAGCCTGGTATGCCTTGATCTCAGGCACATTATTCAGTCTGTCCATCCACTTGGCAACCAGAGGATGCTCCGGAGACAGCACCATATAGGTTGCGCCGAACAGAGTATCCGGGCGGGTGGTGTAAACCAGGATCTCATCCCCCAGCGTGGAGCGGAATTTCACTTCTGCACCGTGGCTGCGGCCGATCCAGTTGGTCTGCTGGGCTTTCACGCGGTCGATGAAGTCAAGACCCTCCAAGTCATCAATCAGACGATCCGCATACTTGGTGATTCTCAGCATCCACTGGCTCTTTTCCTTCCGAACCACCGGAGCACCACAGCGCTCGCAAACGCCTTCCACCACTTCTTCGTTGGCAAGGACGCACTTACAGCTGGTGCACCAGTTGACAGGCATTTTTGCCTTATATGCCAAGCCATTTTTATACAGCTGCAGGAAAATCCACTGGGTCCACTTAAAGTACTTTGGGTCAGTGGTATTGATTTCCCGATCCCAGTCGAAGCTGTAACCCAGAGCCTTCAGCTGACGGCGGAAATTCTTAATGTTATTTTCGGTAACGATCCTGGGGTGAATGTGATTCTTAATGGCGAAGTTCTCAGTGGGAAGGCCAAAGGCATCATACCCCATCGGGAACAGCACATTCATGCCCGCCATACGTTTTTTCCGGGCAATAATGTCCATAGCCGTGTAAGGTCTGGGATGGCCTACATGCAGGCCAGCCGCGCTGGGATAAGGAAATTCTACCAGTGCATAGAACTTTTCCTTCTCACCGCCGTCCTGGGCCGCATAGAGCTTTTTCTCCTCCCAAATCTTCTGCCACTTGGCCTCAATGTTTGCAAAATCGTAATTCATGGCGAATACACCTTCCTACAAATCGAGTTATTCCTCGACAATAATTTCTTTCAGGTCAACAACTTCTGCATCAGCCCAAAGACGCTCCAGGTCATAGAACTTTCGGGCTTCTTCCGTAAACACATGAACCACAATGGTACCATAGTCCAGCAGTTCCCAAGCGCTTCCCCGATGACCTTCCCGTCCCAACATCGGTTCTCCCAGCTGTTCCAACGTGTACTCAGCATAGTCGCACAGCGTTTTGACATGGGTATTGGAAGTGCCGGTACAGATCAAAAAGTAGTCTGCCAGACTGCTGACATCATCAATTCTCAGCAGTTTAATATCCATACCTTTCTTGGCATCCAGCGCTTTGGTCACTTCAATGGCTATCTCTCTGGGTGTTAACATATCATCTTTCCTTTCTTGGAAATCTCGATCAAGAATTGCACGGCAACGACACCTGGTCATTTAGCCAGGCCAGCGCTTCCTGGGATTCCGGAGACACCTCGTTACCCTGCACCTTCAGGTGTTCCATGGTCATTTCCAACCCCAGCTTCAGCGCAGCCTGAATGTCTGAAAAGGCCAATTCTCTCAGCCGATCCACTCCCGG
>CALXFP010000174.1 GCA_944387615.1 uncultured Oscillospiraceae bacterium
TTGATACCGATAAAAGGCGTAATCACACCGCCAACACCAAAAATCAGCATATTTCTTGCCAGCAATTTGCCCGAAGACATGGGGCGATATTTCACGCCTTTCATCGCCAGGGGAATCAGGCAGGGAATGATGATGGCATTGAAAATCAAGGCGGACAAAATCGCACTGTTGGGCGTTGCCAGGCCCATCAGGTTCAGAACCTGAAGCCGTGGAATTGCCACCTGGAACATAGCCGGGATGATGGCAAAATACTTGGCGATGTCATTGGCAATGGAAAAGGTGGTCAAGCTGCCCCGGGTAATCAGCAGCTGCTTGCCGATTTCCACCACTTCCAGAATCTTTGTTGGGTCGCTGTCCAAGTCCACCATGTTGGCCGCTTCTTTTGCGGCGGTAGTGCCGGAATTCATGGCAAGGCCCACATTGGCCTGTGCCAGAGCCGGTGCATCGTTGGTGCCGTCGCCGGTCATGGCGACGATTTTGCCTTCTGCCTGCTCTTTTTTGATTACGTCAATTTTATCTTCCGGTTTGCACTCTGCAATGAACCCGTCTACACCGGCTTCCTTGGCAATGGTGGCAGCGGTGAGGGGATTGTCGCCGGTACACATGATGGTTTTGATGCCCATGGCCCGCAGCCGGGCAAAACGTTCCACCATACCGGGTTTTACCGTATCCTTCAGGTAAATCACGCCCAGAATCCGGTCGTTTTCGCACACCGTCAGCGGGGTACCGCCCAGGCTGGAAACCGTGTCGACCTGTGCCTGCAAATCCTTGGGAATGGAGCCGCCCAGTTTCCTGACATATTGGGCAATGGCCTCTGCCGCACCCTTGCGGATTTTCCTGCCGTCCGGAAGATCCACACCGCTCATACGGGTCTGGGCAGTAAATTCGATGTAAACAGCACCCGGCACTTCTTCACTGGTATCTCCCAGCCGGCGTGCCAGTTCCAGGGTGGACTTGCCTTCCGGCGTTTCATCCCGCAGACTGGTCAACGCTGCACAGCGGATCAGGTCGCTGCGGTTGGCTCCGCCTACCGGCAGGAAGTCGGAGGCCAGACGGTTGCCGAAGGTAATGGTGCCGGTTTTGTCCAGGATCATGGTATCCACATCGCCGCAGGCTTCCACAGCCTTGCCGGACATGGCAATGACATTGAAGCGGGTCACTCTGTCCATACCGGCAATGCCGATGGCAGACAGCAGGCCGCCAATGGTGGTGGGGATCAGGCAAACCGTCAATGCAATCAAAGTCGAGGTCTGCAGCTGTACACCGGAATACAGGCCAATGGGATACAGCGTAACAATCACAATCAGGAAAATGATGGTCAGCGACACCAGAAGGGTATTCAGCGCAATCTCGTTGGGGGTCTTTTTCCGGGAAGCTCCCTCCACCATGGAGATCATGCGGTCGAGAAAGCTGTTGCCGGGATCTGAGGTAATCTGAATTTTCAGCCAATCGGATACCACGGTGGTACCGCCTGTGACGGAGCAGAAGTCACCGCCGGACTCCCGCACCACCGGTGCGGATTCACCGGTAATGGCAGATTCGTCCACAGAGGCAACGCCTTCGATGACTTCTCCGTCACCGGGAATGATTTCTCCTGCGTACACCATTACGATGTCGCCTTTGCGCAGTTCACTGGAAAGCACCGTGGTTTCCGTGCCATCGTCGGCAATCCGGCGTGCCTGGGTGTCTTTCTGGGTCTTTTTCAGGCTGGCAGCCTGGGCTTTGCCCCGGCCTTCCGCCACAGACTCTGCAAAGTTTGCAAACAAAACCGTGACAAACAGTACCCCGCAGACGATGCTGTTGTATGCCCGCAGATTCGTATCCTGCGCCACGTCTCCAAACAGATTCGGGAAGAAGGACAGCAGCAGCGTGATGACGCACCCTACTTCTACCACAAACATCACCGGGTTTTTCATCATGTACAAGGGGTTCAATTTAGAAAAGGAACCAATGACCGCCTGGCGAAAGATGTCGGGGGTCATCATTTTTTGATTCTTCTTGCTCATACCGTTTCCTCCTTATCCCCAAAGTGTCAAATGTTCCGCAATGGGGCCCAGTGCCAGCACCGGGAAAAATGTCATGGCCGCAAAGATATAGACCACAAACACCAAAATAACAGAAAAACTTATGGTATCGGTTCGCAGCGCACCGGCAGATTCGTTTACGAACCCTTTCTTCATCAGCGAGCCGGCAATGGCCAGCTGCAGCACAATGGGAAGATACCGTCCGAAGAACATAACCAAGCCGGTAGTAATATTCCAGAACATGCTGTTATCCGCCAGGCCCTCAAAACCGGAGCCGTTGTTGGCAGCCGAGGATGCGTACTCATACAGCACCTGAGACAAGCCATGGAAGCCCGGATTGGTAATGCCCGCCTGTCCGCTGGGGGTTGCCACCGCCAGGGCGGAGAAGGCCAGAATCAGCAGCGGGTGAATGATGATTGCCAGAGCGGTCAGCTTCATCTCCCGGCCTTCAATCTTTTTGCCCAAATATTCCGGCGTACGGCCGATCATCAGTCCGCAGATGAACACCGCCAGAATGGCGTACAGGATCATATTCATCAATCCCACGCCCTTGCCGCCAAACACCACATTCAGCATCATGTGCAGCATGGGAATCATGCCGCCCAAGGGAGTCAGGGTATCGTGCATGTTGTTGACGGTGCCGGTGGTAAAGGATGTGGTCGTGGTGGTGAACAAAGACGACTGGGCTACGCCGAAACGAACCTCCTTGCCTTCCATGTTGCCCATGGACTGGCTCAGGCCAACTTCCTCCAGTGCCGGATTGCCCTGGGATTCTGCCCAGAAGCAAACACACAGGCCAATCACAAACAGAATGCTCATGGCTGCGAAAATGCTGCGCCCTTCCCGGCCAAACACACTGTTACGCTTCTTCTCGCCATTGACACGCTCTGCCTTTCTCTCGCCAACCATTTTGCCAAAGGTAATGACACAGGCACCGGGCAGAAGCATCATGGAATACAGTTCGATCAGATTGGTCAGCATGGTGGGATTTTCGATGGGTGTGGCAGAGTTTGCTCCCAGGAAGCCGCCGCCATTGGTTCCCAAATGCTTAATGATTTCCAGTGCCGCCACCGGTCCGGAGGCAATCACCTGCTTGGCGCCTTCCAGGGTATCTACTACAAGATTTCCCGACAGGTTCTGGGGAACCCCCTGCCATACCAGAAGCCCTCCGCCAATGACAGACAGCGGCAGCAATACCCGGGTGATGATCCGAATCAAATCGCTGTAGAAATTGCCTACGCTTACCTTGGACTTGCCCGCCAGGCCACGGATAAAGGCGATGCAGGCAGCATAGCCGCTGGCCGCGGAAACAAACATCATAAAGGTAATGACCATCATCTGGGTCAGATAAGACACGCCTGTTTCTCCGGAATAGTGCTGCAGGTTGGTGTTGGTCATAAAGCTGATGATGGT
>CALXFP010000175.1 GCA_944387615.1 uncultured Oscillospiraceae bacterium
TGGGGCAGTAGGTAAAGTCTTCGGAAATAGGGCTGCCGCAGTAGGGGCAGAAGCCGTTTGCGTGCTGCTGCGTCTGGAGTGCAGAAGGAGCGGGGCGATCCCAGGGGTCTGCCTCTTTTTGAGGTGCTTTCTGCTCCTTGCTCCACTGAATACACAGCACCAGCCGGTAGCCGGTAATCCCCACAATAAACAGACCGGGAATCAGCATGAACCAGGCACCCATGGACACCACCACGCCGCACCAGATCAGGGCAAAGACCAGGGCGAAAATACAGCCGCCCAGGGTCATCACCTTTCCTGCTTTCCGTTCCTTGTCCCGATCCCAAGCCATACTCACACCTCCAGATAGCCCTGGAGGACTTTCAGGGTGTTGTACACGCCATCCATGTGGCTGCGCTCGTAGCCGTGGCTGGCGTAGACGCCGGCACCAATCAGGCCATGGCGCAGGTCGTGACCGGAGCGCAACGTGGCTTCCACGTCGGAGCCGTAGTGAGGGTACACATCCACGGCGTAGTCAGCGCCGGTTTTTTTGGCGGCGTCAATGAGCTTTCCTACCACTTCGTAGCTGTAGGGGCCGCCGGAATCCTTGGCGCAGATGCTCACCTGCCGCTCGGTGCAGCTCAGGCCCTCGCCCACGCAGCCCATGTCCACGGAAATGGCTTCCGTGACCCCGGCGGGGACAGAAGCGGAGCCGCCGTGACCCACTTCCTCGTAAACGGTGATGTGGGCGTAGGTTTTCCGGGCGGGGGTGATGTGGTTGTCAGCAAGATACTTGGCAAAGCCCAGCAGAATGCCTACGGACAGCTTATCGTCCAGGAACCGACTTTTCAGATAGCCGGAGGCCGTGCGCCGGGTGCGGGGGTCAAAGCAGACGTAGTCCCCAACCTCGATGCCCAGTTTCCGGGTATCTTCGGCGGAAGACACGTCTTCGTCCAGCACCACTTCCATGGCGGCGTACTCCCGCTTGGTATCGCCGTAAGCGCTGTTCACATGCACAGAAGCGTTGCACAGCTGGAAGGTGCCCTCAATGGTTTTGCCGGAGCGGGTGTAGACGGTGACGTTTTCCGCTTCGCCATTTTCCGGCCGCATACCGCCGATGGCGGTCAGCTGGAGCCGGCCGTTGCCCTTGATCTGGCTGACCATGCCGCCCAGAGTGTCACAGTGGGCTTCCAGCAGCAGGCTGTCATCCTCTGCCTTGCCGCCCAGGTCAGCCAGCACGCCGCCTTTGGTGGTGATTTCCGCTGCAAAGCCCAGCTTCTCAAAAGCCTGCTTTACCCAAATGGCAGCGCTTCCGGTAAAGCCCGAGGGGGAGTCAATGGACAGCAGAGCGGTAGTCTGCTCCCAGGCATATTCTGCATAGTTACGATCAATCATATTGTCCTCCTAATAATAAATAGTGCCAGACGCCAGCCACTTCCCGCATGAAGTGGTTAATCATCTGTCCGGGGCGGGATGTCCGGGCGGGAATGCCTACAAACTCCACACCGCATTTTTTCGCAAACAGGCTGGCCCGGAACAGGTGGTATTCGCTGGAAACCACACCCAGTTTCTGGGGCCGCTGGCCGGTTTTTTCTTCAATCAGATCCAGGGTGAAATTCAGATTCTCCCAGGTGGAGGTGGCTTTGTCTTCCATCCAGATCCGCTCCGGATCAATGCCCAGGTTAATCAGTTCGTCATACATGGACTGGGCTTCCGTGATCGGCTCATCCTCACCCTGACCGCCGGAGACAATGGCGATGGCATCCGGGTGCGCTTCCAGGTAATTGTAAGCACCGTAAATCCGATCCCACAAGGAAGCGGAAGGGCCGGTGCCCCGGACTTTTGCGCCCAGAACCACCACATAGTCTACAGGCTGCTCGGGGCTTCCGAAGCTTGCGTGAATGATAACGGCTTCGGTAGCACCCACCACCAGCAGCCCGATCACCAGGCAGACGGTGAAAATCCGGCGAAGAACCTTCACGGGCTTGGGGTATTTGCCCCGGAGCATCCGGGTGATTTCGTAAAAAGCGATAATGCCAATCACGCAGCAGCAAACCAGGGCGGAAAAACTATAGCCCCACAGCACAAACCGCAAAATAAAGGCAGCCACCGCCAGCCCGGCGCAGACCAGCCAGGGCAGGGGGCGAAACAGAGTGTTTTCTTTCATAGGGAAACCTCGCAAAATTGGGAATTGGCCTTATTTTACCACACGACACCCTAAAAAACAAGCCGCCCCGGGTGGGGCGGCTTGGATTGTAAGAGAATCTTAAACTTCCTTCTTCTTGGTGTCGATTTCCTCACGGCACTTGGCGATGAAGGCATCCATGGTCATGGCGCCCAGATCCTCGCCGGTACGGGTCCGGACGGAGACGGTGTTGTTTTCCACGTCCCGGTCGCCGACCACCAGCATGTAGGGGATCTTCTGCATCTGGGCTTCCCGAATCTTGTAGCCCAGCTTCTCGCTGCGGTAGTCACCCTCGGCCCGGATGTCGGCGTCGGTCAGCTGGGCAACCAGGCTCTTGGCGTACTCGTGGGCCCGGTCGGTAACCGGCAGCACCTTCACCTGGACAGGAGACAGCCACAGGGGGAAGGCACCGGCAAAATGCTCGGTGATCACGCCGATGAACCGCTCGATGGAGCCCAGAACCACCCGGTGGATCATCACAGGGCGATGCTTCTCACCGTCGGCGCCTACATACTCCAGTTCAAACCGCTCCGGCAGCTGCATATCCAGCTGGATGGTGCCGCACTGCCAGGTCCGGCCCAGGGAGTCGGACAGATGGAAGTCCAGCTTGGGGCCGTAGAAAGCGCCGTCACCTTCGTTGATGACGTAGTCCTTGCCCATCTCCGTCACCGCCTGTTTCAGGGTTTCGGTGGCGAAATCCCAGTCCTTCTCGTCACCCATGTGGTCCTCGGGCATGGTGGACACTTCGATCTGGTAGCTCAGGCCAAAGACGGAGTACACCTCGTCAAACAGCTTGACCACGTTCTTGATCTCGTCTTTCATCTGGTCCCAGGTCATGAAGATGTGGGCGTCGTCCTGGGTGAAGCAGCGCACCCGGAACAGGCCGTGCAGGGCGCCGCTGAGCTCGTGGCGGTGCACCAGGCCCAGTTCGCCCACCCGCAGAGGCAGGTCCCGGTAGGAGTGGGGCTCGGAAGCGTAGACCAGCATGCCGCCGGGGCAGTTCATGGGCTTGATGGCGAAGTCTGTATCGTCAATGACGGTGGTGTACATGTTGTCCTTGTAGTGCTCCCAGTGGCCGGAGCGCTCCCACAGCTGCCGGTTGAGCATGATGGGGGTGGAGATCTCCACGTAGCCGTAGCGCTTGTGGACCTGACGCCAGTAGTCGATCAGGGTATTGCGCAGCACCATGCCCTTGGGCAGGAAGAAGGGAAATCCGGGGCCTTCATCCCGGAGCATATACAGGCCCAGCTCCTTGCCCAG
>CALXFP010000176.1 GCA_944387615.1 uncultured Oscillospiraceae bacterium
GCCAAGGCCATGGGCGCTACGGCACTGTTCAGCGAGAAGTACGGCGATACCGTTCGGGTTGTCAATATGGGCAACTATTCCATCGAACTGTGCGGCGGTACCCACCTGGACAACACCGCCAAGGTCGGCCCCTTCAAGCTGCTGAGCGAAGGCTCCGTTGCTTCCGGTGTCCGTCGAATTGAGGCCATCACCGGCAAAGCTTGCCTGGATCGGATGGAGAAGAACCAGCAGATGCTGTTTGAGGCAGCGGCCAAGCTGAAGACCAAGCCCGACGAACTGATGTCACGGATTCAGTCCTACCTGGAAGAAGTGAAGGAACTGAAGAAGACCATCGAGCATTATAAGTCCAAGGAAGCCTCCGGTGAAGTGGAGCGGTTCCTGTTCGGCTCTCACAACGTGGGCGGCTTCAAGGTGCTGACCGTTACCGTACCCGATGCAGACGCTGCCAAGCTGCGTCAGATGGGCGACATGCTCCGGGAGAAAGACCCGAAGGTTGTGGCAGTTCTGGCTACGATTCACGATGACAAGCCCACCTTCCTGGCGGTTTGCGGCAAGGATGCGGTGGCTGGCGGCATCAAGGCCGGCGAACTGGTGAAGCTGGTCTGCACCACCTGCGACGGCTGCGGCGGCGGCAAGCCGGACTGCGCCATGGGCGGCGGCAAGAGCGTGACCAAGGTGGATAACGCCTTGGCCATGGTTGACGACTACGTGGTATCCAAGATTCAGTAAGTTCGGAAAGGGCACTGCCAAACGGCGGTGCCCTTTTGCCCTGTTATAAACTGGAAAGGAGGCGCAGGCAATGCGCAAATTGATGTGGCTGACCCTGGGATTTGGACTTGCCTGCGCCCTGTGCGCCTACTGGCTTGGAAACGGCAGTGTACTTGCGTTGGCAGCCTTTGCCTGGGCTGCCTTTCTCGGCATCCGGCAGAGACGGCTTTCCCGGTTGGGACTGCTGGCTTTGGGGTTGGCCGCCGGATGCAGCTGGTTTTCCGTGTTTCACATGTGGTTCCTGAATCCGGTGATTTCCCTGGATGGCAATCAGAAACCTGCTGTGATCTGCGCACAGGACTACAGTACCCCGACAAAGTATGGCAGCAGTGTGTCGGGCAGAATGGAGTATGAAGGAAAATCCTATGCGGTATATGCCTATCTGGACGGTGACCAGAAAATCTGCCCGGGAGATACCCTGAGCGGAATCTTTCGTTTTCGGGTAACGGTACCGGGAGGCGAGGAGGAAGCGACCTATCATCGGGGCGAGGGCGTGTTCTTGCTGGCATATCAGGAAGATGAAATTGCCCTTACCCGCTGCCGGAACCTTTCCTGGCGGGAGTATCCGGCGGTATTGCGAAAAGAAGCAGGGAACCTCCTGGAGGAAACCTTCCCGGAGGATACATCCCCCTTTGCCAAAGCCCTGCTTCTGGGAGACACGGAAGATTTGGATTATGAAACGGATACCAATTTGAAAATCAGCGGCATCAGGCATGTGGCGGCGGTTTCCGGACTGCATGTATCGATTTTGTTTGCCTTGCTCAGCTTCGCCACATTCCGCAAACCGTTTCTCACGGCGTTGGTGGGATTTCCGCTGCTGTTGCTGTTTGCCGCTACGGCGGGGTTTACACCCTCTGTCAACCGGGCATGTATCATGTCGGGACTGATGCTTTTGGCCCGGTTTACGCGCCGGGAGTATGACGGCCCAACGGCATTGTCCTTTGCGGCGCTTTGCATGCTGATTGTCAATCCGCTGGTGATTACCTCCGTCGGGTTTCAGCTGTCCGCCGGCAGCGTTGCCGGAATTTTCTGTTTCAGTCCTGCTATCCGGAAATGGCTGTATGGCCTGCTTCCCAAGGCAAAGGGCTGGCGGGGGAAATTGGTTCGCTGGTTTGTGGCCTGCGTATCCATTTCCCTGGGTGCACTGGTGTTCACCACGCCGCTGTGCGCCATGTATTTTGGGACAATCAGTCTGATCGGCGTTGTGACCAATCTGCTGACGCTGTGGATGATTGGCGGCATCTTTTATGGAATTTTGGCTGTTTGCCTGGTGGGACAGTTTTTTATGCCGGGAGCCAGCACCCTGGCGAAGATTTTGGCGCTGCCCATCCGGCTGGTGCTGTTCCTTGCAGATATCCTGGCGGATGCTCCGCTTTCTGCGGTGTATACCCGGAGCTTCTATATTACCGCCTGGCTGGTGTTTGTTTATGTTCTGCTGATCTTGTTCCTTTTGGGAAAGAACAGAAAACCGGCGCTTCTTGCCGGATGTGCTTGCCTGGGACTGTGCATCGCCCTGCTGGCATCCTGGGCAGAGCCGCTGCTGTATTCTACCGGAATCACCGTGTTGGATGTGGGACAGGGACAGTGTATTGTGCTGCAATGCAAGGGGAAAACATTCCTGGTGGACTGCGGCGGAGACAGCGATACCCGAACGGCAGACATTGCGGCCCAGACCCTGCTCAGTCAAGGCGTTTCCCGGTTGGACGGCTTGATTCTGACCCACACGGATGCAGACCACGCCGGAGCTGTGGAGAATCTCCTGAGCCGGATACCTGCGGATGTGCTGATTCTGCCGCCGGTTTCTATGAAAGCGGCAGTTTCGGCGGACACAGAACTTCTCTTTGCTTCTGAAAATCTGGAATTGTCCTTTGACGGCGGGAAGATTACGATATATCGCGGCATTACCAAGGAGAAAAGCAACGAAAACAGCTTGTGCGTCTTGTTTGAAACGGAGAATTGTGCTATACTCATTACCGGAGACCGGGGAAGCTTTGGTGAACAGATGCTGCTGCGCAATGCGGAATTGCCGGATGTGGATATCCTCATCGCAGGGCACCACGGCTCAAAAAATTCCACCAGCGAAGCGCTTCTGCAAACCGTCAGACCGGAGATCGTCTGCATCAGTGCCGGACGGGATAACCCCTATGGTCACCCGGCACCGGAACTGCTGAAGCGGCTGGAGGACCTCGGCTGTCAGATCTATCGTACCGATCTGCAAGGGGATATTGTAATCAGGAGGTGAAATCATCCCATGGCAAAGAAAAGTGACACTGGCGGCGGCTTGCAGGAACTGAAGCAGGCGCTGAAGAGTAAGAATCTGGGAAGGCTCTATTTTTTCCATGGAGAGGAAACCTTCCTGCTGCATCACTACTTGGGCCAGATGAAAAAGCAGCTTTTGGACCCGCTGACGGAGTCGTTTAATTTCCACCGTCTGGACAATGAGACCTTTGACATCCGCTCCTTTGCCGATGCGGTGGAGAACCTTCCCATGATGGCGGAGCACACCCTGGTTCAGGTGGATGATATTGACCTGTTTAAGCTGGGGGAAGCGGACCGCACCAAAATGACGGAAATCCTCAGCGACATTCCCGA
>CALXFP010000177.1 GCA_944387615.1 uncultured Oscillospiraceae bacterium
AACCATTACTGCATCGATATCACGTTCTACTATCGGATTTTGGCAGACGCCGTGGTAGGCGTTTCCCGTCCCGCCACCCTGTACGGTCTGGCCGTGTTCTCCAAGCGGGCCGTTCTGTGCGGCGAAGACAGCCACTCCCACATCTACCGCAGCGATACCCGTATCGGAGAGGCCGACGGTGTGACCCGTCTGTGCGCCAACCTGCCTACCGCTGTAGTAGAGGTCATTGCCCACAAATAGGCAGGTATATGATGTCCTTGCCCGGAGCCATTTGGATGCGGCTCCGTTTTTTGTGATAAAAACTGCGTGTGCTTTTTACAGAAGCTTGTCCTTTCTATGGGAATCTCCTACTATATAGGTGTAAGGCCTTATAAAACAAAAGGAGGTGTCACAGTGGAAGATACCGAAATTGTCCGTCTGTATTTTCAGCGCAGCGAAGAAGCCATTGCGCAGACACAGAAAAAATACGGTCACTACCTGAGCCAGGTGGCATACAACATCCTGCACTGTCAGGAAGATACGGAAGAAGTAGTGGGCGATACATACTGGGCGGCATGGAACGCCATCCCCCCTACCAAGCCGAATGTACTGAAGCATTTCCTGTCCCGGATTACCCGAAATTTATCTTATGACCGGATGGACTACAACACCGCAAAGCGGCGCAATCCCCATATGACGGTACTGTTTTCTGAATTGGATGAATGTCTGCCGGACAGGAGGAACAATACAGAGAAACTGTGGGAGGCAAAACAAATCGGCGTCAGTCTGAACCGGTTTCTCGGCAGTGTGACGGCGGAGGACTGCGCCATTTTTCTGAGCCGGTATTATTACGCCATGTCCGTTCCGGACATCAGCCAGCGATATCATCTGCCCCAACGCAAAGTCAAATACCGGCTGAGTCGCCTGCGGCAGCAGCTGCGCAGCCATTTGCAGCAGGAAGGAGTGGTACTATGAGAAGCAAAAAGCTGTTTGACGCTATGGAATATGTGGACGATCGTTTCCTGGATTTGGTGGACAGCCAGGCCCGGCAGACAAATCAGGAAGGCACAGGGAGCATCCGTTCTCTGCGCAGGGCAATTGTGGTTGCCCTGGCCGCCGCAATCTGCGTAAGCCTGTTGGCAGTAACCGCCGTGGCTGCCGGATGGGTTCCTTCCATTTTCGGGCTGCTGAAGGAGCAGTTCCCCCAGGAGACCATATACGCCCAGGCAGAGCAGGCAAGTCAAACCCAGATTCCGGAAGTGGTGGAACTGCCCAAGATGGACGCATCCAAGTTTGTCCTCTCTCAGAGCTACTATGACGGGGAAACCATTCTGCTGGGGTACAATCTGGAGGAAGTGCTGCCGGAGCCGGTGGTGGGATATCAGGTTGATGAGGCTCTTCTGCGGCAGCTCAAAGGTACGAATCTGATGCCTTTCGGCGGCATTGATCGAAAGACCTACGAAGCTCAGTACGGCACCCTGCCGGAATACGTTCAGGAGCATTCCATGAAACGGGACGCTCTGGCCATGGAAGGTGAACTGCGGAAGATGCTGTCCCCGGAGGCTTATGAGAAAATGTGGCAGCTGCTTGTGCAAAATGGCTATGTCTGCGTGGTCACCCAGGATCTATATGTAGGAGATCACATACTGGTCAACGGTGTTGACACCATAACCGCCATGACCGGCAATCCCGATGCTATCGGAATCGCCGATATGTACACAGAGGCAGGAACTTGCCTTTACCTGAATCCCTTACCGGATGTAGGAAAGAATCAATCCTCCATTACTGTGGAGTTAAAAGTAAAATCCAGCTACCAATACTGGTACCTGGAACTGGACGGGCATGCCTACCAAACCTATGCCCCCAATCAGGAGCAGATTGTGTCCCTTACACTGGATAACGTCCAGAATGCTTCTTCAAAGTGAAAAGGAGGCATGATGATTATGAAAAAAGCAAATTGGTTCGCACTGCTGCTGGCCGTCTTCTGTCTGTCCGGCTGCGCCGCTCCCCAGGCAGAAACCCAGCCCACCCAGACTGCCCTCTGGGAAGCCGGCAGCGTAACCGAACTGTCCCAAACCGTGACGGAAGAGGGCCGTACCCTGATTCTGAAGGGCTCCCTGGAGCTGCCGGAGCCGGAAACGCTGAATCACATCCAGCTGGCACTGGATGAGGAAGCCCTGGAACGATTTGTGCAGGATTATATTTATTCCGCCTACCCGGATGCAAAAAAGGTTGCACGGGAAGACGGACGAATCGAATGGGTGAAGGAAGATGGAGAGCAGTTTTTACTGTCTTTCTCTCAAGACATCGCAGGAGACGGGTACTATCTGGATGTCACCCGGGATTTGAATGGGAATAATTTGGACAAAGAGCACACATTCGAGCGAGGATATATCACCACCCAGATTCCCGGCGATCTCACCTCTACCGCTGCTGAGGCGGCAAAGGCTGCCGGAGAGGAAATTGCCCGGTATTCCTGCTTTTCCTTTGCTCCCTGGAATGTCACAGCGAATGTCACCGAGGACGGAAGAGGCGCTTACTATGCAAAGTTGCAGCCCTATTTTGAGGGATTGCCGGTGATTGGTTACGTTCCCTTTGGTGATATTTCCGCTCACATTTCCGAAGAAGGGATGTTTTCTTTCCAAGGAACTTTCCTGTTGAAGGAACTCAGCCGGGAGCCCATTGTCTCCAAATGCTCTCTGGAAGAAGCAGCGGAGAAGCTCAAGAGCGATTTTCTTATCCGTATGTACGGCGATGACAAAACAATGGAGGTCATCAGCGTCGACATTCAGTACTTTGCGGAATTTGACATTGACAATATCTGTCATCTGCGTCCAGCCTGGGTATTTACCTGTCAGAAACCAGAGGAAAGTCACCCTGCCAATTATGTCTTTGCCTATCTCATGGAAACCGGCACACTGGAATGCTTCCGCTAAACCCCATAGAAACGCCCGGCACGCAGTTTTTGCGTGCCGGGTTTCCTTATGAGAATCAACGGGTAAATCCCAAATTGTTGGATATCAAAAACACGGCACACCGGAAGGGATTCCCGGTGTGCCGTATGGGCTGTTATTGGACATTTCGATGGACGGTTCCGCAGCGCTCCACCCTGTTCAGAATCCGATCAACACAGGGTTCCTGCTTTTCCGGTACCTTGGAAATAATGACCTCCGTCCCGTAATGCTCACTGTAGAGTCTGCCCCCCAGGCGGATGGTAAAAAAGGGCGTCATCTTGTTATAGATTTCCGTATCCGAGGGTTTGGGCATCCGGGTCAGATAGGAAAGGAAGTCTTTGGTGATGGTTCCCAGAATCACCGTTCCGTCCCGCCAGGTGGAGGCGACTTTCCGCCCGTACCGCAGGGCAAG
>CALXFP010000178.1 GCA_944387615.1 uncultured Oscillospiraceae bacterium
AAAAACCGGATGGCTGGTGTTTACCAGCGCCAACGGCGTAAAGGTATTTTTTGACGAATTGGGTAATGACCCGGGAAAACTGGCTGTTCTGGAAGGGAAGAAGTACGCAGTCATTGGTGTTGCCACGAAGAACATGCTGGCCCAGTACGGTCTGGAAGCGGATTTGTGCCCTCAGACCTTTACCTCAGAAGCCCTGGCCCGGGAACTGGCCCAGACTGCCCGGAAAGAGGAAGCAATCTTCCTTCTGCGCTCCGCAATCGGCTCTCCGGTTCTGCCGGAAATTCTCACCCAGGCGGGTCTTGCCGTTTCCGATATTCCCGTATACAATGTTTCCGGGGAAGAAGCGGGACAGACTCTGCCCCAGCTGGATTACCTGACATTCTCCAGCGCCAGCGGCGTGGAAGCCTTTATCCGCCAATACGGAAGCCTTCCCGAAAATGTGAAATACGTCTGCATCGGCCACATTACGGCGAAGAAGCTGGAAGAATACACTTCAGATCCCTATCTGACTGCTCAGGAAATTACAGTGCCTGGTATTGTCCAGACCATTGTAGACGATGTATTATAATGCAAGAAAGCCTGCCGGGAGGCATCCCGGCAGGCTTTCTTTTTACCTTTGAAGGCAATTCCTAATAATTCCTTAAATTCAGGATGCAGCCATTGACTTTTACAGTTTTACAAATTATATTACGATTATGGATAAAATAAATGGTAGTTTTGTTCAATCTAACTAAAATATAAAAAATCCGGATTGCTTCCCCGGAAATCGGCCGAAGTCCGGAGCAGAAAGGATGAGCAATATGAAACGAACATCGGTATGGCTATTGGTACTGGCGCTGGTTGTTGGTTTGCTGACCGGCTGCGGCACAGAACAGGAAGAACAGCTGCCGTCGGAATCCGTGGCAGAAACGGTTTCGGCGACAGGGCAGACAGTGAAAACAGTGGACGATCTGTTGGCTGCCATTGCGCCGGGCGCGGAAATTAACTTGGAGGCGGGTACATATAATCTGTCCGCAGCCGCGGATTATGGCAAGGACACCGCCAGTGAGTATTACGAGTGGATTTCTGTGGGAGATGGCTATGCCCTTCGCTTGGTGGGAGTGGACAACCTGACCCTTCGGGGAAGTGGCATGGACGCTACGACCTTGTCGGCAGAGCCACGGTATGCAGACGTGATGGTTCTGCTTAACTGCGATAATGTGACGCTGGAAGATTTTACGGCAGGACATACAGAAGGCGCATCGGAATGCACAGGGGGTGTCCTTGCCCTTCAGGGATGCAGAGGCATTGCCATGAACCAGGTGGGACTCTATGGCTGCGGTGTCAACGGCGTCGATGCCCAGCACTGCAGCAATATTTCCATCGGGGACAGCCGCATTTACGACTGTTCCAGTTCTGCGGTGACGGCAAACGATAGTTCCGGAGTTACCGTGGAGCGTTGTGAAATAAATAATATTGGAGGCGGGAACTATGGCGGCTTTGCTGTATTTTCCGTAAACCAGTGCAGCGACGTATCCATTTCCGACAATCGGATCTTTGATAACAACATGTACAGCTTATTGGTGGCCGGCGACGGCAGCCCGGTGGAAATGCGGGGTAATCAAATTACCGGCAACCGGGTGTGGGAAAGTGCTTTTAATCTCTACAACGCAGAGCTGGTTCTGGATGAGAATACATTTGAAAACAATGTGATCCGGAATTGGTATCAGGAGGGTGCGTCCAGCGCTGTGGACAAAGAAGGAACCCCTCTCAGTGAGACAGACCTGGACAGCATGAACATCCGCAACGATCAGGAAGATGCTGTTGAACGGAACGTGGTTCATGCGGCAACGGTGGATGAGCTTCTGGAAGCCATTGCACCCAATACGGAAATTATACTGGATGAAGCACTGTATGATTTCAGTACAGCAGCTGGATACGGAGAAACGGCTGGAGAGTACTACTACTGGGAGGAAACTTTCGATGGGCCGGAGCTGGTGATTTCGGATGTGGATAATCTGGTTATCCGCAGTGAAGACGGAGATGTGAAGGCCCATACCCTGACGGCGGTTCCCAGATATGCCAACGTGCTGAGTTTCAAGCGATGCAGCAATATCAGTCTGTCTGGATTCACAGCTGGCCATACTGTGGAACCGGGCAGCTGCATTGGCGGCGTTTTGAAATTCACTGACAGCGATCGTATTCAGGTAGACAACTGCGGCCTGTATGGTTGTGGCATCCTGGGCGTTCAGACGGAGTTCTGCGGAGATGTCACAGTGAGCAACTGTGATATTTATGAGTGCAGTATGGGAGGAATCTCAATGTATTGCACCGAGTATATTGTCATCGAAAAGTGTACCTTCCGGGACCTGGGCGGCGATAGCATGATGTTCAGCGGATGTGAAAACGTGAAAGTGGATGAAAAGGCAGTAGACGGGAATATTTCCATTAAATAGCGAAAATATCCTAGACGGTATCGTCTGGGATATTTCAAAAAGAAACCGCAGAGCATTTGCTCTGCGGCAACTGGCGGAGATGTGGGGATTCGAACCCCAGCGCCGGCGGAGCCGACCTACCGGATTTCGAATCCGGACCCTTCAACCACTTGGGTACATCTCCATTTATATTCTCAGCCAAGCTATTATATCAGTGGAACCCGCAAAAATCAAGGATTTCTTTCACACAAAAATTCCACGTCCCGCAGGACGTGGAATTTTGATAAATCGGGGAATTACTGCTCTTTCTTCTTCAGTACAAAGACGACCACTGCCAGAGCAGCGCAGCTGATTACGGCAATGGCAATGATGGAGCTGGAGGAAGAAGTCTCCGTAACGATTTCTTCTACTGCAAAGGTTTCAGCAGTGGTTTCCGGAGCCTGAGTAGCAGGAGCGGTAGTCTCTACAGCCTCGGGTTCCCGGACAGCAGCTTCCATCACAATGCGGCCGGAACCGTCAACAGTGCTGTAATCCACGGTAAATCCGGGATACTTAGCAGCCAGGGGGGAGTTGGTGGCTTCCACTACGCCGTCTTCAAAGCCCTGAACATAGTTTGCCAGAACCATGTAGTCTTCCATCACATAGTCCAGCACGTTCACGGCACCGTCAAACATGCTGAATCCGTCACCCAGATCCCGCAGGGTGTAGTTGTAGCCAGCCAGGTTGTACTTGGCAGTCAGGTCCAGGTCATCCCAAGCGCCGGTTTCCTTGTTGTAGACCTTCACATCATGTACCCGATATCCGCCGGTGGGAGCGCCGATCCAAACGCCCTTGTCGTCTTTCTGGGTCGAGTCGGGCCATTCGGTGTCAATCTTGTAGGTGATGCCGGAAACCTGGAGGAAGCCGCCGCACTCTTCACCGGTGCC
>CALXFP010000179.1 GCA_944387615.1 uncultured Oscillospiraceae bacterium
CAACACCTACCCCGGCCGGGGCATTGTGCTGGGCCTGACCCCGGATGGCAAAACTTCCGTTGCCGCCTATTTCATCATGGGCCGCAGCGTCAACAGCCGCAACCGGGTATTCATCCAGGAGCCCGACGGCATCCGCACGGAAGCCTACGACCCCAGCAAGATGGAAGACCCCAGCCTGATTATCTACCATCCCGTCCGGGAAGTAGGCCGTGGCCTGATCGTCACCAACGGTGACCAGACCGACACCATCCGGGAATACCTGGAAAAGGGCCTTCCCATGGAGCAGGCTCTGCGCAGCCGGAAGTTTGAGCACGACGGCCCCAACTGGACCCCCCGGATCTCCGGCCTGCTCAGCCCCGACGGCAGCTACAAGATGTCCATTCTCAAATCCGCCGACCCGGAAGGCACCGGCTGCGCCCGGTTTACCTTCGAGTATCCCGCTCTGCCCGGTCTGGGTCACTTCCTTCACACCTATGTCTGCGACGGCAATCCTGTGATTCCCACCTTCCAGGGCGAGCCGGAACGGGTGAGCATCCCGGCAGACATTGTCGCCTTTACCCAGGAACTGTGGGAGAATCTGGACGAAAACAACAAGATTTCCCTGTTTGTCCGCTACACCGATCTGGAGACCCGCAAGTACGAGCAGCGGATCATCAACAAGCACGGCTGATCTACCAAAGAACGATTTAGGGAGGAATGTTTCATGAATGAATTTGCCCTGAAATATGGCTGCAACCCCAACCAGAAGCCTTCTCGCATCTATATGAGCGACGGCTCCGACCTGCCCCTGACCATCCTCAACGGCCGCCCCGGCTACATCAACTTCCTGGACGCCCTGAACTCCTGGCAGCTGGTGAAAGAGCTGAAGGAAGCCACCGGCATGGTCGCCGTTACCTCTTTCAAACATGTCTCCCCCACCTCCGCAGCCGTGGGCAAACCCCTGAGCGACACTTTGAAGAAGGCCTGCTTTGTAGACGATGTTCCGGAACTGGACGAGAGCCCTCTGGCCTGCGCCTACGCCCGGGCAAGAGGCACCGACCGGATGTGCTCTTTCGGTGACTGGGTTGCCCTGTCCGATGTCTGCGACGCCACCACCGCCAAGCTCATCGCCCGGGAAGTTTCCGACGGTGTTATCGCTCCCGGCTATACCGACGAAGCTCTGGCCATCCTGAAGACCAAGCGCAAGGGCGGCTACAATGTGGTGGCCATTGACCCAAATTTCGTTCCTGCTGAGCAGGAGACCAAGCAGGTCTTCGGCATCACCTTCCAGCAGGGCCGCAACAACTTCAAGATTGGCCCCCATCTGCTGGAGAACATCGTCACCGAAAACAAGGATCTGCCGGAAAGCGCCAAAATCGACCTGATTGTGGCCCTGATTACCCTGAAGTACACCCAGTCCAACTCCGTCTGCTTTGCCTATGACGGTCAGGCGGTAGGTGTGGGCGCCGGTCAGCAGTCCCGGATTCACTGCACCCGGCTGGCTGGCTCCAAGGCCGATACCTTCTTCCTGCGCCAGCATCCCAAGACCCTGAATCTGCCCTTCCGGGAAGATCTGAGCCGTCCCAACCGGGACAACGTCATTGACGGCTACATCAATGGCAACGAGGAAGATGTCTGCGCCGACGGTATCTGGCAGAACTACTTCACCCGTCAGCCCGAGCGGCTGACCGAAGAGGACAAGCGGACGTTCCTGGCAAGCTTCGACGGCGTAGCCCTGGGTTCCGACGCATTCTTCCCCTTCTCCGACAATATCAAGCGCGCCCGGGCCTCCGGCGTCAAGTACGTTGCCCAGCCCGGCGGCTCCATCCGGGACGACCTGGTCATTGCCGAGTGCGATAAGCACGGCATGGTCATGGCCTTCACCGGCATGCGGCTTTTCCATCACTAAGCCCGTTTTTCATAGGGGACAGCCCCAAAAAGGCTGCCCCCTATCGGTGCGTTTTTGGATAAACAGAAAATGAGGTGCTTATGAAATTACTGGTTGTAGGCGGCGGTGGCCGGGAACACGCCATCATCCGCTCCCTGAAGAAAAATCCCCAGGTGGAAACCATCTACGCCCTGCCCGGCAACGGCGGCATTGCCGCAGATGCCACCTGTGTCCCCATCGGCGCTACGGAGATTGACAAGATCGTATCCTTCGCCGTGGAAAACGCCATTGACTACGCAGTGGTGGCTCCGGACGATCCTCTGGTTCTGGGCTGCGTGGACGCCCTGGAAGAAAAGGGCATCCCCTGCTTCGGTCCCCGGGCCAACGCCGCCATCATTGAAGGCAGCAAGGTCTTTTCCAAAAATCTGATGCACAAATACGGCATCCCCACCGCCGAATATGCGGTATTCGACCAGATGGATGCTGCCCTTTCCTACCTGGACACCGCCCCCATCCCCACGGTGGTCAAGGCCGACGGTCTGGCTCTGGGCAAAGGCGTTATCATCGCCGAAACCCGGGAAGCTGCCAAAACCGCCGTCCGGGACATGATGGAAGCCGGGGTGTTCGGCAAGTCCGGCAGCAGGGTGGTCATTGAGGAATTCCTCACCGGCCCGGAAGTGTCCGTACTGGCCTTCACCGACGGCAAGGTAGTCAAGCCCATGGTCTCCTCCATGGACCACAAGCGTGCCGGTGACAACGACACCGGCCTGAACACCGGCGGCATGGGCACCGTGGCCCCCAACCCCTACTACACCCCCGAAATTGCCGATCGGTGCATGCAGGAAATCTTCCTGCCCACCATCGCCGCTATGAACGCCGAAGGCCGCACTTTCCGGGGCTGCCTGTATTTTGGCCTGATGCTGACCCCCAACGGCCCCAAGGTCATTGAGTACAACTGCCGTTTCGGCGATCCCGAAACCCAGGTGGTGCTGCCTCTGCTGGAAAGCGACCTGCTGACCATTATGCGCGCCTGCACCAACGGCACTCTGGAAGAAACCGAGGTTCGCTTTGCCGATAAGCATGCCTGCTGTGTGATTCTGGCCTCCAAGGGGTATCCCCAGAGCTACCAGAAGGGATTCCCCATCACCATGACCGAGGAAGCCGCTCAGCACACCTACGTTGCCGGTGCCAAGCTGGAAAATGGCCAGCTTCTCACCTCCGGCGGCCGGGTCACCGGCACCACCGCCATTGCCGACACCCTGGAGCAGGCCATCCAGGAAGCCTACCGGATCAGCGACGGCGTTCGTTTTGAAAACGCCTACCGCAGAAGCGACATCGGCCAGCGGGCATTGCAGGCTCTGAAGTAAGGAAACAATAGAGAAACTAGGAGGATTACCCCATGGTTTATCGTGTATTTGTAGAAAAGAAGGAAGGCCTGGACAACGAAGCCCGGGGCCT
>CALXFP010000180.1 GCA_944387615.1 uncultured Oscillospiraceae bacterium
CGGGTGAAGGCCTTGCGGTAGGTCTTTGCCACACCTTCTGCCATGCCGTAGTCAAAGTTGGGGATGGACTGACCGCCGTGCTGGTCGTTCTGGTTGCTCTGAATGGCGATGGCGGCCAGGGCGGCGTAGCTTTGAATGCTCTGGGGTTCCCGCAGGTAGCCGTGACCGGTGGAAAAGCCGCCGTGGAACAATTTCAGAATATCAATCTGACAGCAGGTGGTGGTCAGGGAATAGAAGTCAAAGTCATGGATGTGGATGTCGCCTTCCCGGTAAGCCTTGGCATGTTCCGGGCGGAGCAGATACATCTCGTTATAAGCCTTGGCACCGGCAGCGCCGATTTGCAGCATGGCGCCCATGGCGGTGTTGCCGTCGATGTTGGCGTTGTCCCGCTTCATGTCGCTGATCCGGGCATCGGTGTTGGTGATTTCATCGATGGTTTTCATCAGGCTGGTGTTGGCCTCTCTGGCCCGGGTACGATTGGCCCGGTAGAGGATGTAGGCCTTGGCAGCGGCGCTGAAGCCATGGTTCATCAGCTGGCGTTCCACGGCATCCTGAATGGCTTCGATGTTGGGAGCTTCGGCGGAAAAATGGGCTTCCAGTTCCCGCTGCACATCATTGGCTACTCTGGCGGCATCCGATGCATCGCCGTCCTGGGCGGCTTCCATGGAGCGCAGAATGGCGGCGGCAATCTTGTGCTGGTCAAACAAGACCACTCTGCCATCTCGCTTGATAATGCTGGTAATCATAGGCAAAAATCCTGCCTTTCTGAAGAAATTGGAGGAGCAAAACGCTGATATTTCAAAGGAAACACTATATATTGTGTCTGCTTGCGAAAACCTCCACAATATATTGCCACAACCGAAGCGGTTTGTCAAGAGAAAAAGAATCTCCCTGCCGCTGGGGGCGGTGGTTTACGGGGCGGTTATGCTCACTCTTTCGCCGGCTTTGGATATCATACAACCTATTGTGCCCAATAAACGCCACTTTTCAAAAAAATTACGGCAGTGCATCTGCACTGCCGTAAAGGCTATCCGAATACTTCAAAGGCTGCTACGGTGCGCAGCAGTTCCGGCTCCACCCGCTCCCGACCATAGGCGTCGAGAAAGCGGTCGTAGTAGGCATTGGTTTTCAGGTTGAAAAACAAGGTCCACACACCCCAGAACAGGTCAATGTGCCGATCTCCCACCCCGGCGCAGTCCAGATCCAGAAAACCGGAGAAACGCCAATGATCCAGCATAATGTTGGGCAGGCAGTAATCCCCGTGAATCAGCGTGTCGGAGCGAAGGGCGCCGCTGCCTTCCTGCACCACGGCCCAGGCATCCTCCCGGGAGGCAAATCCCCAGCTGCCGGGAAACAGGTCTGGGTCATATTTTCCCGCCTGATAATTGCGCTGAGCGGTTTGGCGATAGGTGCGGCAACGGTCGGGAACAGGGCAGCCGGTAAAGTCCTGGTCGTGGAGCTGGCGCAGCAGGCCGGCCAGAGTGTCGCACAGCCGCTTCGGGTTTTCCAGGTATTCGGGGAACACACAGTCCTCGCCGGGCAGTTTCCTGGTCAGCAGCCAGTCACGGTCCAGGGTGCGGTAGGCCAGCACCTCCGGGGCAAGGCCTTTTCCGTGAAAATACCGGGTCATATCCGCTTCGGTTTTCAGGGTGCCTGTCGGAGCGGTTTTCAGGTACATGCCGCCCTCTGCTTCCAGATAGTACACCCGGGTCGCCGCGGAGCAGCTGCTGTCGTAGACGTTCCCCTTTTCCAGAAAGGGACGAAATTCCGAAGGGAAGGCCTCAGGTTCCGGAAGAATTGGGGTTCGCTTCATGGGGTTCCTCCTGCGGAAGGGTGACGATTTGGGGAGCGTGCCCCATGGCGGGGATCAGCTTCTGCATCAGATCCTCGGTAGAAAAGCACAGGCTGGAGGTGTTGATGCAGGGATGGCAGCCGAAAACGCTCTGGTGCAGCAGCTCCTGGTCAATCAACAGCTGCACCCGATGTTCCTTATCGTTCATCAGCCCCAGGACGCTGAGAGAACCGGGGGTAATGTCCAGGAAGGCTTCCATATGCTCTGCCGAGGCAAAGGACAGCCGGGAGGAGCCTATGGCCTTAGACAGCACGCTGGTGCGGAAGGGCTTGTCCGGCGGCAGCAGCAACAGATAAAAGGCGGTCTGCTGCCGGTTGCACAGCAGCAGATTCTTGCAGATCTCAGCGCCAAAGGCCTGGTCAATCTGGACACAGGCTTCCATGGTCATGGCAGCGGGGTGATCGGCCCGACGGTAAACAATTCCCAGACTGTCCAGCAGGTCGTAGCAGCGAACTTCTTTGGCAAGCCGCTCTGCGCAGTTTTCCGGGCGGCCGGTGAAAATCTCCATGGTGGCTCCTTCTTTCTTACAGGATTTTTCGCATCATCACGGCGGCAACGGATTCGCCGCTGCGCAGCCGGTAGGCATCGGGAATCCGGGCCATCTCCTGGAATCCCAGACGGCGGTACAGGTTCCCAGCGCGCTGGTTTCCATCCATGTGGTCCAGTTCCAGATAGGACATTCCGGATGTTTTTGCCAGAGAAATGGCGGCTTCCATCAAAGCGGTGGCAATGCCCAGTCCCCAATAGTCTTTCCGGACAGCAAGGGCAAGACTACCCCGGTGGTGGATTTTTTGCCGGGTGTTTCCCTGGAGCGCTACATTTCCTGCCAGAACGCCATCTACTACGCACACCAGCATGGCGCTGTTGGGGCTTTGACAGATCGCTTCCAGAAAACGGGTTTCTCCTGCCACATCTTCTGTGCATTCCTCGGGATACCGCAGAAGATAATCCGTTTCTCCGGCGGTGTCCTTCAGAAATGCCAGCATAGCTTCCGCATCCGCTGGAAGAACACTGCGCACGGTGGCCTGCCGGCCGTCTTTCAAAAGAACGGTTTTTTCTGCAAATTGCATAGCGTTCACCTCTTTCCCAGCTGCCAGAATGCCACGGCGCTGGCGGCTGCTACGTTCAAAGAATCCACCCCATGAAACATGGGGATTTTGACGGTGTAGTCGCAGCTGGCAATGGTATCGTTGGTCAGGCCGTCGCCTTCGCTGCCCAGAACGATGGCTAGCTTTTCTTCCCCCATCAGATTGGAGTCGTCTACCGATACCGAATCTTCCCGCAAGGCCATGGCGGCGGTTTTGAAGCCCAGACTTTTCAGCAGGCGCATGCCTTCTTCCGGCCATTGGGGGGTGTAGGTCCAAGGAATCTGAAACACGGTACCCATGCTCACCCGGGCGCTGCGCCGGTACAGGGGATTGCTGCATCCGGGGGTGAGCAAAACCGCATCCATGCCCAGGGCGGCAGC
>CALXFP010000181.1 GCA_944387615.1 uncultured Oscillospiraceae bacterium
AAAATGCTGTGGCGGAAAGGGTATACTTTCGACATAGTATATCATATTTTCCCAGTTTCGCCAAGAGGAAAGCCCTGGAATTTTTTCCTTAAACAATTCTTAAACAATCCGTTAATTTTCCCCCTATCCAGTTGCAATCGGCGCTTTTTGCAATATAATAAAGAAAAACATTTCTCTTCCCAAAGGTGATTATCTATGAATGGCATCAGCAGTTGGTTGCGGCAGTTCTCCTCAAAACTGTCGGCGCTTCTCCGGGGATTTATGGCGGGGCGATACGGTACAGACCGGCTGAATATGGTGATTCTCTGCGCCGGATTGGTGGCCAGCCTGCTGTCGGTGTGGACCCAGTCCCGGGGGCTGAATCTTGTCTTTTTCCTTCTGAGCTACGGCCTGATGATCTGGGCCATTTTCCGCAGTCTGTCCCGGAACACCTACAAGCGGTATCTGGAAAATCGGAAATTTTTGCAGCTGATTAACCGGGTAAAGGATCGGCAGAACCGATATTTCGACTGCCCCAAGTGCCGCCAGGTGGTGCGGGTTCCCCGGGGCAAGGGGAAAATCTCCATTACCTGCCCCCGGTGCAAGGAGAAATTCGTCCGGAAAACGTAAACAATAAGTCCCCCGACGGTAGTCGGGGGACTTATTTATTCCGTAGGCGCTGCTTCTTCGGCAGCGCTTTTTTTCACGCTGTCAATGCCGCTGAGACATCCGGCTTTGGAGGCGTAAGCGTCGGATAGACCGATGATTTCTCCGTTTCTGGCCTTCAGCCGGAAGCGAAATTCCCCGGCTTTGTCCTGGTACAGCTCAAATTTGGGGTTGGTAAGGGATTTGAAGTCTTCCTGGGTCTGGTTTTCCACCTTGGCAATGGGGGCGTTTTTCACCACGCTTTCCATACCCTTGCGGCAGGCGGCTTCGCAGGCATAGACCCCGGAGGTGAGAACCACCTGACCGTTGGGGGCTTTCAGGTCAAACTTTACCCCGGAAGAGACGGTGCGGATCACAAACCGGCTCATGGCTCATTCCTCGCTGACCGGCACGGACAGGGTTCCGGTGGTGATGATATAATCTTCCACTTCAGGAGCGTAAGCTTCCAGGGAAATCTCCATCTGGGTAATCTCTTCCAGGCTGGTAATGCCCAGATCCTCCAAAGGATACAGATACACGGTGCTCACGGCCCGGGTATCTCTGGGAAGGCTGCTCCACAGGGTGATCTCAGCACTTTCGCCGTTGATGGTGGAATCGATGGTGTACACTTCCAGATCCTTGCCGGTGTTGTTTTCCAGATAGAACAGCAAATCTCCCTCGGAAACGGTCTCCGGGTCATAGGAAGCAGGCACATATCCCCGGTACACAATCCGCAGGCCATCCTGGTTGAACAGTTCCGTACCCTGGTCGGCCGCGGGCTGAACGTAGTCCGGATCATCTGCCAGCAGGGTAATGGGCTCGGTGATATGGTAGGTCTCGTAGGTGTCGGTATTATAGATCTCCAGCCGGAAGGAGATTTGCTGCACGTTGTCAATTCCGGCATTGTCCAGATCTTCCTGATACAGGTAGAAATCGTCCTGTCCGGTATGACCCGGGGCAACCTCGCAGTACAAAGAAGCGGGCATCACATAACCGTTGACGATCACATCGTCCACGGAAACACACAGGGGTTCTCCGGTGTCATTCCGGACAACCACGGGAAAATCCTGGAGGTAAGTCTGCCCATCCTGCAAGTCTGCCACTACCCACACCAAGCCGTCGCTGTAGAGCCCCTTGCCGTTTTCCGGCAGGGTGGCATCCGGCTTCGTTTCCGGCTGGGGAGCAAATACAGAGCTGGATGAGGAAAAAGAGTCCATAATTTGTTCAATTCCGCCCAAAATCGGCTCTGCAAGCCACAAAATTGCCAGAACCGCCAGGGCAATGGACAGGCCGGACTTTTTCTTCCGGGGCTTCTGCTTTGGCGGCGTCCAGGTTTTGGCGGGCTGCTTGGGAGGGCAGGCGAAGGGGTTTTGCCGGGGAATGGGCTTGCGCACCGGCTCGTCAATCACCAGCGGCTCTCCTTCGTGGGTGTGCATGCCGTGGGCAATTTCTTCGGAAAAGTTTTCGTAAAGGCAGCTTTTGCAGCGTTTGCCATTGTATGGTGCGCCGCAGCTGGGGCAGCGGTATCTGGCCATAGACGTCCCTTCCTTCCTCTTTTTTATAGAAGCATTATACCAAGTGCTGACCTTGGCTGTCAATGCGCAAGAAAAAAATGCCGCCCCGGCACTTCACCGGAGCGGCAGGAGATTTAGTTTACCTTGACGGCGATTTTGGGGACTCTTGCCACCAGGACAGCGGCGATGGCAGTCAGAATCATTTCGGGAATCATGTACATTCCGTTGTAGACGACGGAATATACCAGAGCCAGCACCCCGGGGTTCAGGGAAGCTACCAGGTTTGCGCCCCAGGCGGGGAAGCCATCCTGAGTGAAGAACCACTCGGCGTAGCTGCCGAAGAGGATGTAGCCGGAGAAGATGTGGCACAGATACCGGCAGCCCAGAGCCACCAGAGAACCGGCCATCAGGGCAGTGCCGGAAGAACCAATCTTGTCCCGGAACAGACCGCCCAGACCCAGCAGGGTGTAGGCCAGCACATAGTCCAGCAGGCACATCAGCACGGCGTTGAAGAGCATCAGGCCGTCACCGAAGTAACCGGGCTGGAAGGCGGCGGTGACCACATCGGCGCCCATGGCCATCTGCACCAGGGAGTAGCCGAAACCGGCAATCAGGCCCCACTTCACGCCGTGGCGGTAGGAGATCAGGACGATGGGCAGCATGCTCACCAGGGTCAGCTGGCCGCCGAAGGGCATGGGGGGAATGACGGCTCTGCCCACAAATTCCAGCACAACGGCCAGGGCGATGAGCATGGCGCTTTCGGTCAGACGTTTGGTTTTGTTGTTCATTGGGATTTCTACCTCCTGAAAAAAATGCCGCATTGCAAACCCGTCCAGGTGCAATGCGACACAAAGGTATCCCATATATGCATCTTTCCCTCCGACGGTACTAGCCGTATCAGGTTCACGGGTCAGGGCCACCAAGCCCAATCTCAGCCGGATGCATCCGGCCCCCCGAAGACGTTCTTTGCGGTGCGAACTGTAGACATTATAGCGCAAAAGCGACATTTGTCAAGAAAATACTGGGCAGAGTCGGTTCTTTCGACTCTGCCCAGAGGGGATTATGCCATTTCCAGCGCCAGGGGCTTGCCGCCCAGAATGTGAAAATGCAGGTGCTGCACGGTCTGACCGGCGTCGGCGCCGCAGTTGCT
>CALXFP010000182.1 GCA_944387615.1 uncultured Oscillospiraceae bacterium
GTTTTTCCGTTGTCCCCCAGGGGAAGCTGTGCTATAATGTCTATAATTAGCGAAATTTGTGAGGAATGCCCCATGATGACAGAATCTTTGAAGCTTTCCCAGAATGATGTGCGGAAGCTTTTGAGTGCAGCCAGCCCGGATGCGGCGCTGCTGCATTTGTACTTAGCCTGCGGCAACCGCCTGGAAGATGCGGAAGCCGAATTGAATATGAACCAATCCCGGATCAGCTGCGCCGCGGCAACCTTGCGGCAGCTGGGACTGATTATGGAGAACCGGCCCAGCCACATTGCCCCGGGAGAGCGGCCCAGCTATTCGGAAAAGGATGTGCTGGAAGCCATGGACGGTGACCAGTCCTTCCGCAGCCTCTATGGAGAAGTCCAGCGGCTGCTGGGCCGGAGCCTGAATACTGAGGAACTGAAAATCCTGCTGGGGTTTGTCCGGTACCTGGGATTCCCGGCGGATGTGATTTCTGTGCTGGTGTGCTACTGCAAGGATCGGGCACGGCAGCGGGGAAGCCTGCGCAATCCTTCTCTTCGCACCATTGAGAAGGAAGCCTACGCCTGGGCCGAGCAGGGTATCGATTCCGTGGAGGAAGCAGCTGCCTACATCCAGGCCCAGAATGTCCGCAATTCCCGGCTGTTCCGGCTGATGCAGATGCTGCAGATCCGGGGCCGGAGCCTGACGGGAGCGGAAGAACGCTACGCCCAGAACTGGCTGGACCTGGGACTGGAAGACGAGTTGATCTCCATGGCCTATGAGCGCACCTGCCTGAATACCGGCGGGCTGAACTGGTCGTACATGAATAAGATTTTGCAGCGCTGGCACCAGCAGGGCTTGCGCACCGCTGAGGAAGTCCGAAACGGCGATCACAAGAGCAGCGTTCCCAAGGGCGCTTCCGGCCAGCTGGGCACAGCGGAATTGGAAGCCATCCAGAGAGTTCTGCGGGAGGAGGGATAAGCCATGGCATACAGTTCGGAAGTGGTGCGTCGTGCCCGGGCCCGTTTGGCCCAGGCCAAGGAGGACCGGGAATCGGAAAACCGGCAGCACCTGGCTCAGGCTTATGCCAAAGTCCCCCGAATCAAGGAAATTGACATGCAGCTGCGCGCTACCTTGGCCCGGGCTGCCCAGGCCGCTTTTCAGCAGGGCAGCGATGGCCGGGAGCTGATGGAACGGGCCAGACAGGAAAATCTGGCCCTGCAGCGGGAGCGTGCCAGTCTGGCAGCAGCCTATTTTGAAGAAGGTTACCTGGACGACAGTCCTATCTGCGACAAGTGCGGCGGCAGCGGCTATGTGGGCACCACCATGTGCGAATGCCTGCGGGAACTGTGCCGCCAGGAGCAAAAGAAGGAAGTCTCCATCCTCTCCGGCAGCAAGGAGAGTTTCAATCAGTTCCGCCTGGATTATTACCCCGACCGGATTGACCCTCAGTACGGTGCCAGTCCCCGGGTGATTATGGAGAAAAATCTGCAAAATTGCCGCCGCTATGCCCTGACCTTTACGCCTAATGCGGGAAATCTGCTGTTTGTTGGCGGAACGGGACTGGGCAAAACCTTCCTGTCTGCCTGCATCGCCCGGGCGGTGGCGGATCGGGGCTACAGCGTGGTGTACGAGTCGGCAGCCCACCTGTTTTCCAAGCTGGAGCAGGCCAGATTCCAGCCCAATGAAGAAAACCGCCGGGAAGCAGCCCGGTTTACCGAGTGCGATTTGCTGATTGTGGATGACCTGGGTACGGAAATGGCGGGGCAGTTTGTGACGGCTTCCCTGTATACCCTGCTCAACGACCGGATTCTGGCAGGAAAGCCCATGGTGATCTCCACAAACTTGAACGTAGACGAAATGAGCCGCCGGTATTCTCCCCAGATTGCCTCCCGCCTTCACGGAGGCTTCCAGCGTCTGACCTTTGTGGGTGAGGATATCCGGGTACTGAAAAACAGGGGGTATTGAGGATGAAAACCGGAATTTTGTTTGACCTGGACGGCACGCTGCTGGACACCCTGGAAGACCTGCTGGATGCCACCAACTACGCTCTGAAGCTCCACGGCTTCCCGGAGCGGACCCTGCCTCAGCTGCGCCGGGTGGTGGGCAACGGCGCCCTGAACCAGATTCGCAAATCTCTGCCCGAAGGAACGCCGGAAGAAGTTGTCCAGGCGGTTCTTGCAGATTATAAGCCCTACTATACCGCCCACTGTCAGGAAAAAACCAGACCCTACCCGGGAATTGAAAAAGCCCTGGCACAGCTGAAAGAGAACTATGCCCTGGCCATTGTGTCCAACAAGCCTGACCCTGCGGTGAAGGAACTGTGCGCCCAGTATTTTCCGGGGATGTATGCCCTGGGAGAAACGCCGGACTGCCCCCGCAAGCCTGCCCCGGACATGATCGAAAAGGCCCTGAAGGCCATCGGCGCAGACCGGGGAATTTATGTAGGTGACAGCGAAGTGGATATTCTCACCGCTCAGAATGCAAACATGCCCTGCGTCAGTGTATTCTGGGGATTCCGGGACCGGGACGTACTGGAAGCGGCTGGAGCGCAGAGCCTCTGCGCCGATGCAGAAGAAATGGTCCGTGCCATTGATCGCCTGGCTGAGCAGGAATGAGGAAGCACCATGGCCAATGAATTTTACGCCCTGATGGGGCGGATGCGCTACATCACCCGCTGGGGCCTGATGCGCAACACCTTTTCAGAAAATATCTCCGAGCACAGCCATCAGGTGGCAGTGCTGGCCCATGCTCTGGCCCTGATTCGCCGGGACATTCTGAATCTGCCCACCCCGAACCCGGACCGCTGCGCCGTGGCGGCGCTGTATCACGACGCTTCGGAGATTCTCACAGGAGATCTGCCCACCCCTATCAAGTACTACAATCCCAGAATCAAGGATGCCTACAAGCAGGTGGAGCGGGTGGCAGGAAACCGGCTGCTGGACATGCTGCCCCCGGCTTTGCGGGACAGCTACGCCCATCTGGTGCTGGAAGATGAGGAAGAAGTGCTGCCCTTTGTAAAAGCGGCGGACAAGCTCTCCGCCCACATCAAGTGCCTGGAAGAGCAGAAGGCGGGAAACACAGAGTTCGACACCGCCGCCAAGCAGACCTGGGATGCCATGAAGGCCATGAATCGTCCGGAACTGGACTGGTTTCTGGACAACTGCCTGGGGGCCTACACCCTGAACCTGGACCAGCTGTAAGGCTTGACGGAAAGAAAAAACTATGCTACTATTACGAAAGCCACCAGACCTGCCGCTGTGGTGGAATCGGTAGACACAGGGGACTTAAAATCCCCCGG
>CALXFP010000183.1 GCA_944387615.1 uncultured Oscillospiraceae bacterium
TTCGCCGCCGGCAACGTGCTCCACGTTCACGACCTGGTGGACTACGTTTCCGAAGAAGCCGCCGCTGCCGGTGTCCATGCCGCCCGGTACATCCTGCAGGGCCAGTCTCCCGCCGGAAGGGAAATCCCCATCCGCTGTGAAGGCGGCGTGCGGTACACCGTTCCTGTATCCATCCGTCCTCAGGAACTGGAAGCAGATGCAGTGGTTCCCCTGCGTTTCCGGGTGGGCAATGTCTACCAGAACAAACGGATTGTGGTATACGCCGGAGAAACCCAGATCTTCCAGCGCAAGGCCCGGGTTCTGGCTCCCGGAGAAATGGAAACCGTGAATCTGAAGGCCAGCGTGCTGCAAGAGCATGGGGATACTCCGGAAATTCTTGTGAAGTTGGAGGATGCCTGATATGAAAAAGGTAAATTTGATCTGCATCGGCTGTCCTCTGGGCTGTCCTCTCACCGTGGAAATGGAAGGGGATCAGGTTCTGTCCGTCACAGGCAATACCTGCAAAAACGGCGATAAATACGCCCGGAAAGAGATGACCAATCCCACCCGCGTGATTACCAGCACCGTCCGGGTCACCGGGGGCAAACTGGCGATGGTCTCGGTGAAAACCGCTTCCGATGTACCCAAAGGAAAGATTCTCGACTGTGTGAAGGCTCTGAAAGATGTGGACATCCCGGCCCCGGTTCATATGGGTCAGGTCATTGTCGCTGACATTGCCGGAACCGGTGTTCCGGTCATTGCCACAAAGAATGTAGACGCTTGTTGAGAAAAGCCCGGCAAAAGCCGGGCTTTTCTTTCGGTCTTTTTGACAAATTTTACCATGTATCTTTGTGCATCTCAGGGATTTACACAAAACTGACCTGGATTTGCTTGCAATCAACTGTGCATTTTGGTATAATTCCTTTACTGTGTGTATTCTCGAACCCCTGTAAAGGAGCAGCCTATGTGCAACAACACCAAGCAAAAAATTGCGGCGACCCTTCGTCAGATGATGAAGAAACACCCCTTTCAGAAAATCAGCGTCCAGAGTCTGATGGACGAAACCCATATGAAGCGGCAAAGCTTTTACTACCACTTTCAGGACACCCGGGATGTGCTGGCCTGGATTTGCCGCCAGGAGCTGGGCAAAAAGCTGGAAGCCTGCCAGGCTCCGTTTTCCGAGCGGATTTTGTACGCTTTGCAGCTGCTCAATGAAGACCGGGTCTTTTATCGCCAGGTCATCAATGCAGCCATGCCGGAATTTGTCCAGGAATTCGGAGAAAATATCTTCCGCCCTTGGATCATCCAGCGGCTGTATCCGGGCAAAAGTCAGCTATCTGAAAATGAAACCTTTGTGGTCTCGTTCATTACCCACGCCAGCGTGAATTATTTCGTCCACTTTGTCCGCTCCCGGGAACCCTTCGACCCGGAAGTGGCCCGGGAACGGATTGCCGCCCTTCTGGGGGCTTTGGGGCTTTCCGATCCGGTTTGATTGCCTTTTTCCGCAAAACAGCGCCGATTCGGTGGATTTCCGAATCGGCGCTTGTAGTTTCTTTATTCATCCAGGTTACACCAGTCGTGCAGAAACAGGGTCACTGCCAGCAGATCTGCGCATCCGCCGGGGGAGAGATTTTTCTGCACAAACATCTTGTCCAGCTGCCGGATCAGTTCCGGCTCCGGCATGGGATTTTGCTCCAGCAGCTCCCCCACCTGCTCCATGGCCTCCCGGGCCAGTTCCATACCGCCCCGGGCAATCATATTGGTATCCGTAACCTTGGCAATCAGGTGCAGCAAGGCTATGGCAGCGGCATCATTCCGACTTTTCCCTTCAGCAAGGGCCTGGCGGAAGGCAGGAAGCCCCACTTCTGACACAGAAGGCAAGCCTCCGGCAACCTCTCCCCGGATACCCGTAAGGCCGTGCTCCAGGTAAAGCCGCTGTCCAACCGTTACTCCCTCACCGGAAGCGGACATTGCAGCGAAATCCTGCTCCACCGCTTCTTTCGTCATCTGAGCGCAGGCTTCCAGAATCCTTTTCAAGTTCCGGCAGGGATGCTCCGGCGTCCACAGCCGTCCCACCGCGCCGCACACCGTACCCAGGGTAAAAATGGCCCCTTTGTGGGTATTGACGCCAGCTGTAGCAGAAAACATGCTCTGCTCCGTCTGGATTCCCGCGGCCCGCAGTTCCCGGAAGGTATCTTCCGGCAGTTGGGTACGGGTATCCTGGCCAATGGTGGCGCACTGCAAGAAGTACGGTGCCAGAGCGCTGGCGCTGGCGTTAAAGGTGAAGATATCCATATCCCGGTGGCTTCCACTGTTTTCCCGGTCCACCAGCCCGGGTTTTGGGGTGGTGCAGACCTCATCCAGCAAACTCCGCAGGGCCAGCGTCCCGATTTCCTGCCTGTCCCGCTGCTGAAAATGCTCCGTTAAGATGCGCCGGGTGGCTTGCTGAAGCTCCTGTACGGAATGGACTCTCCGGGAGGCACAACCCCGGCCAGGGGCGCCGCAGATGATGCAGCCTCGTTCCTGCCTGCCCACGGTCTGGCGCCGCAGCTGCTCCCCCTGGGGGCTCAGCACGTCCATGTCAAACAAGCGGCCCAGCTGGCAGGAATCTTCCACCCGGGCGCACAGGCTTTTGATTCTCTCCGGATCGCCCTGCACCACATAGAAGGCTTCACATCCGGTTACTTCCTGGCGGATTTGCCGGTGCATGACAGGGATTTTTTCCCGTTTCAGCCCTTCTTCCAGCATGCCGCAGCCTTCCTGAAAGCCCCGGCGAATCAGAGGGGTGTCCTTTTCCGGGCCGGCAATGTTCATGGTAAAGCTAATCAGCGGCATGTGATACTGCCGCAGCAGCGCCTGCTGCTCCTGGGCTCTGCGCTCCCGGGCGAAGAGCATCTGGGGCAAGGTAACCTCCATGAAACGCACCTCCTTAGTGATGGATCAGATTGCTGGCCGCCTTCAGTGCGGCTACGGTTCTTTCTCCTTCCGCTCCGGCAAAAAAGGCATAGGTACTGGAAGGCAGCATGTCCCGAACCGTCTCCAGTTTCCCATCATGGATGGCCTGACGGACGGTACTGGCGCTGATAACCTGGCCTTGGGTACACAGCCGGGGGATGATGCAGCATTCCATCCCCATTTGGGGCATTTGCTTGGCCATTACTTCGTTATACAAGCTGGTGGTATGGCTGTTGGGTTCCTCTCCCACATACCGCCGCTGGATGCCCAGGGTTTTGGCGATTTTCTCAAACACCGCCAGATCCAGCGCCGCCTGGGTCTGGATCACGTCGTCCGC
>CALXFP010000184.1 GCA_944387615.1 uncultured Oscillospiraceae bacterium
CCCACCCCTTATGCCTTCTCCCAGGTATTTCAGGAGGTCGTGGACGCCGGAGATACGGCGGTTTGCCTGACCGTGTCTTCCAAGCTTTCCGGTACTTACCAGAGCGCCAGCATTGCCGCTGAAGAGTTCCCCGGAAAGATTTTTGTAGTGGACACCCTGACCGTTGCCATCGGCGGGGGCATTCTGGCAGAGTACGCCCTGCAGCTGGCAAACTCCGGCATGGAAGCGGAGGAACTGGCCCGGGATCTGCTGGCCCAGCGGCAAAAGGTCCGGGTACTGGCCTTGGTAGACACCCTGGAGTATCTGAAAAAGGGCGGCCGGGTTTCCTCCACCGTAGCCTTTGCCGGCGGACTTCTGAACATCAAGCCCGTCATTTCCGTCACCGATGGCGAAGTGAAGATGATGGGCAAGGCCAGAGGTTCCAAGCAGGGCAACAACCTGCTGGTTCAGGAAATCCAGAAATCCGGCGGCGTGGACTTTACCAAGCCTCTGATGCTGGGTTATACCGGTCTGAGCGATGCGCTGCTGCAAAAATACATCGCCGACAGCGCCGCGCTGTGGGAAGGTCAGGTGGAAACTCTCCCCGTGAGTATCGTCAGCAGCGTGGTGGGCACCCATGTTGGCCCCGGCGCCGTGGCTGTGGCATTTTTTGCCCGGAACGCAGGATAATTCCGGAAAGTGACCGTTTCTGCCCCTATCCAATATTCCCCAGTGTGGAAAATGCCTTCCTTCAAAAATTGTGAAAATTGACAATTCTTTGTTTTTCTTTCGCGTTTACAAAAAAAATGTTGAAAATCCGCCGCAGCTGCGGTATAACTATTATGTTGATTCTATTCCGGTTTTGGTGCTCCAAGCCGGAGAAATGAGGTTGCAAACATGGAAAGAAAAGTCGGAACCGTATCCAGAGGCGTCCGCTGCCCCATCATCCGTGAGGGCGACGACCTGACGAATATCGTCGTTGACAGCGTCCTGGCTGCTGCCGAAAGTGAAGGTTATGAAATGCGCAACCGGGATGTGGTTGCCGTTACTGAGTCCGTGGTAGCCCGTGCCCAGGGCAACTACGCATCCGTCGATGCCATTGCCACCGACATCCGTGCCAAGCTGGGCGGCGGAACCATTGGTGTTATTTTCCCCATCCTCTCCCGGAACCGCTTCGCCATCTGCCTGCGGGGCATTGCCCGGGGCGCAAAGAAGATCGTGCTGATGCTGAGCTATCCTTCCGATGAGGTGGGCAACGAGCTGGTTTCCCTGGACAAGCTGGATGAGGCAAAGATCAATCCCTACTCCGATGTGCTGACCCTGGAGCGTTATCGTCAGCTCTTCGGCGAGAACCTGCATCCCTTCACCCTGGTGGACTATGTGCAGTACTACTCCGACCTGATTCAGGAGGAAGGCTGCCAGGTAGAGGTAATCTTCGCCAACGATCCCCGGGTGATCCTGAACTACACCAAGAACGTGCTGACCTGCGACATCCACACCCGTGCCCGCACCAAGCGGCTGCTGATTGGCGCTGGTGCTGAGAAGGTCTGCGGTCTGGACGATATCCTCACCGCTCCCGTGGACGGCAGCGGCTGCAACGAAAAGTACGGTCTGCTGGGCTCCAACAAGTCCACCGAAGACAAGGTCAAGCTCTTCCCCCGGGAGTGCACCGGCCTGGTCAAGGACATTCAGGCCAAGTTCCTGGAAAAGACCGGCAAGCTGGTGGAAGTCATGGTCTATGGCGACGGTGCCTTCAAGGACCCCGTTGGCAAGATCTGGGAACTGGCTGACCCGGTGGTTTCCCCTGCCTACACCTCCGGTCTGGAAGGAACCCCCAATGAGCTGAAGCTGAAGTATCTGGCAGACAACGACTTTGCCGGTCTGTCCGGTGCAGATCTGAAGGCTGCCATCGAGGGCGCTATCCGCCAGAAGGACAGCAACCTGGCCGGCTCCATGGCCTCCCAGGGCACTACCCCCCGCCGTCTGACCGACCTGATCGGCTCTCTGTGCGACCTGACCTCTGGCTCCGGTGACAAGGGTACCCCCATCATCCACATTCAGGGTTACTTCGATAATTACACCAACGACTGATTTGTTCTGCTTTTTCAGCGGCGTGGAAAACCACGCCGCTGTTTTTTTGCGGAAGATGTAAACATTTTTTGATACAGAAAATAGTATTTGCAAATGAATCCTATTTACGTTATAATGAGGAAAAATCATAAGGAGGGACATTATGCAATATCTGATTTCCTTCTTGGAAGGAATCATCACCTTTATCTCCCCTTGTCTGCTGCCCATGCTGCCCATTTACATTTCTTACTTTGCCGGCGGCGGTCAGCGCAGTACCCGGAAAACTTTGACCTGCGTGGTGGGATTTGTTCTGGGCTTTACCCTGGTGTTCACCGCCATGGGCGCTCTGGCCGGTACGGTTGGCAGCTTTCTGACCCGGTATCAGACCTGGGTTAACCTGGTTTGCGGAGCCGTGGTCATTTTGTTTGGCCTGAATTATATGGGACTGCTGAAATGGAACCTGTTCCGGGGCGCCAGCCATGGCGGTGTCAAGGAAGACATGGGATTTTTCTCCGCTTTCCTGTTCGGCGTGATTTTCTCGGTGGGCTGGACGCCCTGTGTGGGTGTGTTCCTGGGCTCTGCCTTGATGCTGGCCTCCCAGCAGGGACACGTGCTGGAAGGCATGACCATGCTGCTGTGCTACTCTCTGGGACTGGGAATCCCCTTCCTGCTCAGCGCCGTGCTGATTGACAAGCTGAAATCCGCTTTTACCTGGATAAAATCCCATTACGGCATCATCAACCGGGTCTGCGGCGGACTGCTGGTTGTGGTGGGCGTGCTGATGGCCACCGGTATGCTGGGACAATTCCTGCGGATTCTGCAATAACCGAAGGAGGACTCTATGGAAAAGACTTACAAACTATTAAAGCTGCTTGTTTTGGTACTGGCCTTTGCTGTGGTCATCGCCGGTGCCTACCTGCTGTATAACCGACTCAGCGGAGAAGTTTCCCTGGGCGGTTTGGCTTCCGTTCCCCAGTCCACTCAGGCTTCCGGGGGCGAGACAGAGCCCGCAGCCCAGCTGGCTCCGGACTTTACGGTTTACGACAAGGACAACAATCCGGTGAAACTGTCGGACTTCCGGGGAAAACCGGTGATTCTGAACTTCTGGGCCAGCTGGTGCGGGCCTTGCGTCAGCGAGATGCCGGAATTCCAGAATT
>CALXFP010000185.1 GCA_944387615.1 uncultured Oscillospiraceae bacterium
TTTTTGCCCAGCTTTTCCTGGTAAGCCTTGGCGTAGAACTCGCCCAGCTTGGCAATCTGGGTACCGGTCTTGATGTCACCGGCATTGATGAAGTAGGGGATCTTCCGGCCGGACTTGGCAGTGAAGTCGCCAAATTTCAGCACGCCTGCACCCTGCAGGAACTGAATAAACTCTTTCTTGTAGCTTTCCATTGTTTATTCTCCTTTTCTCTAAGGTTTAATCGCAGAACTCGGCAACGCAGCGCTCGTAAGCGGCAACGGGGTCGGCAGCGGCGGTGATGGGACGGCCCACCACAATGTAGTCAGAGCCGATGGCCTTGGCAGCGGCGGGGGTCATGACCCGTTTCTGATCGCCGGCATCCCCGTCAGCAAACCGAACGCCGGGGGTTACGGTGAGGAAATTCTTGCCGCAGCGGTCATGGACCTTACCGGCTTCCAGGGGAGAGCATACAATGCCGTCCAGACCTGCGTTCTTGGCGGTTTCGGCGTAGTGCATCACCACTTCGTCAATGGGAGCGTGGATCATCAGATCCTTTTCCATGGCTTCCTGGTCGGTGGAGGTCAGCTGGGTTACGGCAATCAGCAGGGGACGGGTGCCATCGGGCCGGGTCAGACCTTCCACAGCGGCCTGCATCATAGCGGTGGTGCCTGCGGCGTGGAGGTTGGTGATGTCCACATCCAGATTGGACAGCACAGCCATGGCCTTCTTGACGGTGTTGGGAATGTCGTGCAGCTTCAGATCCAGGAAAATCTTGTGGCCCCGGGCCTTGATTTCCCGGACGATGCTGGGACCTTCGGCGTAGTACAGCTCCATGCCGATTTTGACGAAGGGCTTCTTGCCGGTGAACTTATCCAGGAATGCGAAGGTAGCCTCAGCAGAGGAAAAATCACATGCAATAATTACGTCCTTACCCATTTTACTTTGCGCCTCCTATAATTTCACTTAAATTTTCAATTCTGTATTTTTCCATCACCCGGGGCAGATCCCGGATGATATCCCGACAGATGTAGGGGTTGACCAGGTTGGCAGCGCCCACTTCCACAGCGGTGGCGCCGGCCAGCATCATTTCGATGACATCCTCGGCGCTGCTGACGCCGCCCATGCCCACCACGGGAATCTTCACGGCGTTTGCCACCTGGTAGACCATCCGTACTGCTACCGGGAAGATGGCAGGGCCGGAGAAGCCGCCCATGGTGTTGGCAATCACCGGCTTACGGGTGCGCAGGTTGATGCGCATGCCCAGCATGGTGTTAATCAGGCTGATGCCGTCGGCACCGGCCTCTTCGCAGGCTTTGGCGATGGATACAATGTCGGTAACGTTGGGGCTGAGCTTGATAATCACCGGCTTGGTGGTCACGGCCTTGACAGCCCGGGTCACTTCTGCGGCTGCTTCCGGTTGGGTGCCGAAGCTCATGCCGCCGCCATGGACGTTGGGGCAGCTGACGTTGACTTCCAGCCAGCCCACCTGCTCCTGCTTGTCCAGCTGCTGGCAGGTATAGGCATAATCCTCCACAGAGAAACCGGAGACATTGGCCATCACCGGCTTGTGAAAGCAGGCTTTCAGCTTGGGCAGTTCCTCGGAAATGACCTTCTCTACGCCGGGGTTCTGCAAGCCCACCGCATTGATCATACCGGCGGTACATTCTGCAATCCGGGGCGTGGGATTGCCGAAACGGGGATCTTTGGTGGTTCCTTTGAAGGAGAAGGTACCGAGCTCATTGATGTCATACAGCTCTGCGTATTCATAGCCATAGCCAAAGGTACCGGAGGCGGGAATCACCGGGTTATCCAGCTGGATGCCGCACAGATTGACGCTTAAGCTTGCCATAGAATCTCCTCCTTTTTCATCACGGGGCCATCTTTGCAGATGCGCTTGTAGCCGGTCAGGGTTTTGCAGGAGCAGCCCATGCAGGCGCCGAAGCCGCAGCCCATTCGCTCTTCAAAGCTCATCTGGCCGGAGGTGGTGGTTGCCCGATACACGGCCTTCAGCATGGGTTCCGGGCCGCAGGTGTAAAAATAGGTGTAGTTTTCCGGCAGAGCATCGGTGACAAAGCCTTTTTTGCCGTAGCTTCCGTCCACGGTGGTGACGTAAGTTTTGCAGCCCAGGGCTTTGAATTCCTGCTCGTAGAAGATTTCGCCTGCGGTGTTGAAGCCCAGAATGACGCTGACTTCCTTGCCCATGGCGATGAGCTTCTTTGCCAGGTTGTACATGGGAGGCACGCCTACGCCGCCGCCCAGCAGTACCGGCCGGTCACCGGCCAAACTCAGGTCGTAGCCATTACCCAGTCCGGTGAGAATGTCCAGCATTTCGCCGGGCTTCATGGCAGACATCTGCTCCGTACCGGCGCCCACTACCTTGTAGATGATGGTCAGGGTGCTTTCATCATAGTCGCAGACGGAAATGGGACGGCGCAGGAATTTCCCGGTGAGCTGAATGTTGACAAACTGGCCCGGAGCCGTGATGGCGGAGGTGTCGCCGGAGAGAATCATTTTGTAAACGCTGTCAGTCAGCGCTTCGTTGCTGACAATTTGGAACAAACTTTGTTTCATGGCGTCTCCTTTTTGTAAACCAGCCGGGGATGCGGTGCACCCCCGGTTGTGTCAATGATTAAGCGTCGATGGTAGAAATGGTCAGCGTGGTTTCTTCCAGCACATCCAGCAGCACCCGGACGGTATCCAGGGCGGTGAACATGGTCACGTTGTACTCGATGGCAATCTGGCGCAGCTCAATGCCGTCGCCCTCGTTGGCACCGGGGTCACGGGTGTTGATGAAGTAGGCGATGTGGCCCTGACGCAGTGCGTTGGGGATTTCCTCGCTGCCGTCGCTGATCTTGGCCAGTGCATGGGTGCGGATGCCGTTGCGCTTGAGGAACATGGCGGTGCCCAGAGTAGCCTCGATGTTGAAGCCCAGCTGATAGAACCGGCGGATCAGAGGCAGTGCCTCTTCCTTATCCTTGTCAGCGATGGTGGCAAAGACGGTGCCGTAGTTCTGCAGGTGCATGCCGGAAGCCTGCAGGGCCTTGTACAGGGCACGGGTCATGGTGCGGTCGTAGCCGATGGCTTCGCCGGTGGACTTCATTTCCGGAGACAGGTAGGCGTCCAGACCCCGGATCTTGTTGAAGGAGAATACAGGAGCCTTGACATACCAGCGCTGCTTCTCTTCGGGGTAGATGTGGAAGAAGCCCTGCTCCTTCAGAGACTTGCC
>CALXFP010000186.1 GCA_944387615.1 uncultured Oscillospiraceae bacterium
TTGGAGGTACCGCCCAGATTTGAACTGGGGAATGAGAGTTTTGCAGACTCTTGCCTTACCACTTGGCCACGGTACCGTATGAAATAAGGAACGCATGTGCGTTCCTTATCTGTTTGGAGCGGGTGACGAGGCTCGAACTCGCTACCTCCACCTTGGCAAGGTGGCGCTCTACCAGATGAGCTACACCCGCATCTGGTGCCTCCGGTCGGAATCGAACCAACGACACGTGGATTTTCAGTCCACTGCTCTACCGACTGAGCTACAGAGGCATGTTGAGCAGAAAACTCTGCTCAATGCACCAAGATGCATATTATGGCGACCCGGAACGGACTCGAACCGTCGACCTCCAGCGTGACAGGCTGGCGTGCTAACCGACTGCACCACCGGGCCAAATTTGAATGGTGGGAACAACAGGGCTCGAACCTGTGACCCCATGCTTGTAAGGCATGTGCTCTCCCAGCTGAGCTATGCTCCCAGATCCTTCGCTTTGGCTGCTCACCTCAGCGACGTGGTTTATTATACACGGGAAGGGGCCATTTGTCAAGAACTTTTTTTATTTTTTCCCGTTTTTTCCACATTATTTTTAAGGACCTATTTTCCTGGTTTTATCCCACCATTATAGGAAAATCTCAAACTTTTTCCAGCAGATTCTGGATATCCTCCGGTGTGAAGGTATAAACGGTGTCACAGAACTGGCATTCTACAGGGAAGGACTTTCCTTCCTCCATAATCTGGTTCAGTTCCTCCCGGCCCAGACTGATCAAGGCGCTCTCCACCCGCTCCCGGGAGCAGTAGCACTTATAGGACACCTCTGTGGTTTCCAAAAACACCACGCCCAAATCACCGCATACCTGCCCCAGAATGTCCTCAGGCGTCAGGCCGGCTTCCAGCATGGCAGTCACAGCTCCGGCTGCCTGGATACCCTTTTCCAGCTTGTCAATCACTTCCTCCGGCGCATCCGGCAGCAGCTGAATCAGATACCCGCCGGCAACCTTCACCTGCTGGTCCCGGTCGATCAGCACACCCAGGGCACAGGCTGTAGGGGTCTGCTCGCTCTGGGCAAAGTACGCCGTCACATCGTCGCCAATCTCGCCGGAAACCAGTTGAGTCGAGCCGATATAGGGTTCCTTCATCTGCAGGTCACGAATGACCGTAAGCGTTCCGTCAGTGCCTACCGTGGCTCCCACGTCCAGCTTTCCCGGGTGCTTTTCCACCAAGGGTACCTTGGGTTCCGTTACACATCCCCGGACATTGCCGATGGGATCGGATACCACGGTAATGGTACCGATGGGGCCGCCGCCCCGGATCTGCAGGGTCATGGAGCCATTGTCCACCTTCTGCATATTGCCCATCATGGAAGCTGCCGTCAGCGCCCGTCCAAAGGCCGCTGTGGCGTTGGGTGTGGTGCCCTGGATTTGTGCTCCACGGCGAACCAACTCCGTAGAGCGGATGGCTACCACCTTCACAGAGCCATCCATGGTCATTCCCCGAACCAAATAATCGTTCATATTCTGCTGCGGCAAAGCTGCCGCTTCCTCCTTTGATAATCTATGGTAAGGTAATCTCACCCTTTGCCGAAGTGAATCCGGCCTTTTCTTGCCTTGATGTAAATGCGCTGTTCTCCTTCATCCGGCGGCTCAAGACGGCGGTCGGCGTAGACTCCAATTGCAGTAAAGCCGGCGTCTTTCAGATATTCCACCAGCTGCTCCTGGGAGTAGGCGTACTCCCGATGCTCTTCAAAGCTGCGCTGCCAGAGAGTTCCCTGGCGCTGGAACAGGTCCATACCGTACGAGCAGATATTGCTCTCTTCGTCAAATTCTCCCCGCCAGACGCAGTAGACATCTTCGTCCTCGTCCAGAAACACCTGGCCGTCCATGGCTCGGAGTTTCTCCGGGGTATTCACGTCAAAAATGAAGATTCCCCCGGGATTCAGGGCTTTGTAGACCCTCCGGATGGCCTGGGCGCAATCCGCCGGGTTCAGGATATAGTCCAGGCTGTCCAAAGTGCAAACCGCCAGGTCAACCCCTCTGGCCAGCTGAAGTTCCTGCAGGGGCTGGCAAATGAACCGGGGCGGGTGCTCCATGTCCTGCACCTTCTGAACCGCCTGGGTCAGCATTTCCTCAGACAGGTCCACCCCCAGCACTTCCAGCCCCTTCCGGGCTAGAATGGCCGTAACGGAGCCGGTTCCGCAGGCAAGATCCACAGCGGTTCTGGGCTTCAGCCCTTCCCGATCCAGTATCTGCTGGTAAAATTCCACGGTGGCCTCGTAGTCCACATCGTTGGTCAGGCGGTCATAGCTGGCCGCCAGAGCCTCATAAGCTCCCACAGCATTCTCTCCTTTCGATCATACAGCAAAGCATCCCGGCTCCTTCGGGCCGGGATGCAAGAAAGCAGCACTTAGCGCTTGAAGATGCTGAAGATCTCGTCGATGTCGCTCATGTCCGCAGGCTTGCTGGGCTGCTTGGAAGCAACAACGGGGGTATCGATGTCCTCCGGCACGAAGCTGGGAGCGGAAGGCGCAGCGCTCTTGGCAGCAGCAGCCTTGGGAGCAAAGGTCTCCGGCTTCAGCTCAAAGCCAGTTGCGATAACGGTAACCCGCATCTCATCCTGGAAGCCGTCGGCAACGGTGGCACCGAAGATGATGTTGGCATCGGGGTTGGCGGCCTCCTGCACGATACCGGCAGCGGTCTCCACATCATCCAGGGTCATCTCGGAAGAACCGGTGACATTCACCAGCACACCGGTAGCGCCGTTGATGGAAGTCTCCAGCAGGGGGCTGGAAACGGCGGCGGTAGCGGCCTGCTCTGCCTTTTCCCGGCCGGAAGCGGTGCCCACACCCATATGTGCCCGGCCAGCATCCTTCATAACAGCGGAAACATCGGCAAAGTCCAGGTTGATGATAACATTCTGGCAGAAGCCAACCAGTTCGGAAATGGAGGTAACAGCCTGCTTCAGCACATCGTCGGCGATGCCGAAAGCGTTGGCGAAGGTAATCTTCTGGTCGGTAACGTACTTCAGACGGTCATTGGGGATGATAACCAAGGAGTCCACCTTGCCGTTGAGATCGGCAATGCCCTGCTCAGCCTGACGCATCCGGTTGGCGCCCTCAAACTTAAAGGGCTTGGTCACAACGCCTACGGTCAGGATGCCTGCCTCGTGGGCCAGGTCAGCCACAATGGGAGCCGCACCGGT
>CALXFP010000187.1 GCA_944387615.1 uncultured Oscillospiraceae bacterium
CCTGGCTTGCCGTTCAGGGCCAGGGAAACAGCGGAGGGGGAAATTCCCAACTTTGCGGCAATATCTTTTGCGGTAATTCCTGCCATTGCACATACCTCTTTCAGACTTTTCTTTCATTATACTGTACTGGATGTTTAATTGCAACTTGAATTTAGCTGAGACTAAAATATTTATATAAATATTGATTTCTTGATATAAGAACAAGCCTGTGGAAGTTTGGGATATATGCACAATTTTAAATATAAAATATGAAAGAAATAGACAAATAAAGCAACAAAAGGTAATTATGAGTTGACAACAATTAAATAATTTAGTAGAATTTACTCAAGAAATGCGTGCCTGCGTTGGGTAGCTGCAGGAAGGTGCATGTGCTGCTTGGGGCAGTTATCCCCAAGGACCATAACCATCGCCAAAAACAGTTTTCAGATAGGAGTGTATATATGTACTATATTGGTATCGATCTGGGAACTTCTGCTGTAAAGCTGCTGCTGGTGGCGGAGGATGGACAGATCTGCAACAGCGTTACCAAGGAATATCCCCTGGAATTTCCCCAGCCCGGCTGGAGCCAGCAGAATCCTGAGGATTGGCGCAAGGCGGTGCTGGAGGGAATCCCCCAGCTGCTGGAAGGCTTCGATGGCAGCCAGGTGGCGGGAATTGGCTGCGGCGGTCAGATGCACGGACTGGTGGTACTGGATGATCAGGATCAGGTGATCCGGCCCGCCATTTTGTGGAATGATGGCCGTACCGCCAAGCAGGTGGATTACCTGAATGAACAGATTGGGCGGCAGACACTGTCTCAGCTTACGGCGAATATTGCCTTTGCCGGATTTACCGCACCGAAGATTCTTTGGATGCGGGAAAATGAGCCGGAGAACTTTGCCCGGATTGCGAAAATCATGCTGCCCAAGGACTACATCAACTATATTCTGACCGGCGTTCACAGCTGTGATTATTCCGATGCTTCCGGCATGCTGCTGTTGGATGTGCAGAACAAGTGCTGGAGCCAGCGGATGCTGGAAATCTGCGGCATTACCCAGGAGCAGATGCCCCAGCTGTTTGAAAGCTACCAGTGTATCGGAACGGTTACGCCGGAAATGGCACGGCAGCTGGGTATCCCTCAGACTGCGAAGGTGGTAGCCGGCGCCGGAGACAATGCGGCTGCGGCGGTCGGTACCGGCGTGGTGGGAAATGGTGGGTGCAATATCTCCCTGGGTACTTCGGGGACCATTTTCATCTCCTCGGATACCTTCGGCGTGGACCCCAACAATGCCCTGCACGCCTTTGCCCACGCCGACGGCGGCTGGCACCTGATGGGATGTATGCTTTCGGCTGCTTCCTGCAACAAGTGGCTGTGTGATGAGATTCTGCAAACCACGGATTATGCCAAGGAACAGCAGGACATCACCCCGGAGAAGCTGGGAGAAAACCATGTGTTTTTCCTGCCCTATCTCATGGGTGAACGCAGCCCCATCAATGACACCAATGCCCGGGGAACCTTTATCGGCATGACCATGGACACCACCCGGGCCGATCTGGTACAGGCGGTGCTGGAAGGCGTGGCCTTTGCCATCCGGGATTCCTTTGAGGTGGCCCGGTCTTTGGGAATTGCCATTCCCACAACGAAAATCTGCGGCGGCGGCAGCAAATCCCCCCTGTGGAAGACCATTTTCGCCAATGTTCTGGGCATCCCCCTGGAGATTGTGAAAACGGAGCAGGGCCCGGGATACGGCGGTGCTATGCTGGCAATGGTGGGCTGCGGGCAGTTTGAAAGTGTTCAGGTGGCAGCGGATGCGCTGGTCAGTGTGGCTTCCACGGTAGAACCCGACCCCAACCTCACCGCCGCTTACGAAAAACGGTATCAGCAATTCCGGAAAATTTATCCCGCTGTAAAACAGCTGTTCCCGGAAATCCAGTAAGGAGGAAATTCTGTGAAGATCTATTCGGTTTATGATGCAGAATTCAAAGCCTACGGTCAGGTAATCACCGGCTATGAGACGGAGGAACTGAAGAAAACCCTGGACGCAGCCACCCCGCTGCCGGAGGGCGTTGACTATGTGCCCGAGCAGCCCGAACTGCAGAACCTTCCCGTCACGGCGGAGATTCGGGACCGGTTCTATGGCGGCATGCCGGTCCAGATGGGTTGGTGCAACGGTCACAATACCAAGCTCAACTGCCTGGAGTACCATCGTGACAGCGAGGTAAACTTCGGCACGGAGGACTTTATTCTCCTTTTGGGCAAGCAGGGCGAGATTGAAGCCGACGGTCTGTTCGACACCAAGAATACCAAAGCATTTTTGGTTCCCGCCGGTGTACTGGTGGAAGTCTTTGCCACCTCCCTTCACTACGCACCTTGCAGCGCCAAGAAGGGTCAGGGCTTCAAGGTCCTGGTCGCACTTCCCAAGGGCACCAATACCGAAAAGCCTCAGTTCACCCCGAAAAACCGGGAGGATACCCTGATGACCGCCCGGAACAAGTGGCTCCTGGCCCATGCGGAGTCCTCGGAAGCAAAGGCTGGTGCGGTTGTGGGTCTGAAGGGCATCAATCTGGATATTGCAGAAGATATCTGATTCTATTTCATGTTAAGAAAGGATTTTTGTTATGCTGGGTAGTAATATTCCTGTTGTAAAACTGGGCATCATTGCCGTATCCCGTGACTGCTTCCCCATTGCGCTGTCTGAAAAGCGCAGAAGCAACATTGTACAGGCTTACCGGGGCGAGTCTCTCTACGAGTGCCCCGTCACTGTGGAGAACGAAAAAGACATGCTCAAGGCCGTGGAAGATGTAACCAAGGCCGGCTGCAACGCACTGGTGGTTTTCCTGGGCAACTTCGGTCCGGAGACTCCCGAAACCCTGATTGCCAAGTATTTTGACGGCCCCTGCATGTTTGTGGCAGCTGCCGAAGGTGACGGTGACCTGATTGACGGCCGTGGTGACGCTTACTGCGGTATGCTCAACTGCTCCTACAACCTGGGAATGCGCAAGCTCAAGGGCTACATCCCCGAATATCCCGTTGGCACGGCAAGCGAGATTGCAGACATGGTTGCACAGTTTGTGCCCATTGCCCGTGCGGTTATCGGTGTCCGGAATCTGAAGATCATCACTTTCGGTCCCCGGCCTCAGGACTTCTTTGCCTGCAACGCCCCCATCAAGGGCCTTTACGAGCTGGGTGTGGAGATTGAGGAAAACTC
>CALXFP010000188.1 GCA_944387615.1 uncultured Oscillospiraceae bacterium
ACAAAAATGACCCCAGCTTTTTTCAAATTATCCCCGCCCTATTTTAAAAGTCGCGGAAGACGAAGCAGCATGTCCGTTGGAAGCATTCCGTACTGTCCCAATTCTTTGGCACACAGATCTCCTGCCGCCCCATGCAGCCACGCACCGCAAGCGGCTGCTTCCAGAGGCGCAATTCCCTGACCCAGCAGGGCTGTGATGATTCCGGCCAGCACATCGCCGCTGCCGCCCACTGCCATTCCCGGATTGCCCGTGGAATTTATGTATCCGGCTTGTCCGTCTGTGATACAGGTTTCATGGCCTTTAAGCAAAACAATGCTGTTCCAGTCGGCAGCCAACCGGGCGGCGCTTTCCATGCGGTCCTTTCCTACCGGGCCGCCCAAACGGGCAAACTCGCCGTCATGGGGTGTCAGGATGGTGGCCTGCTGTCTTCTGCGCAGTATATCCCTATGCCCGGAAAGAAGATTTATGCCGTCGGCATCCACAACCACCGGACAGGATGCAGTTTCCAGCACCGCTTTTACCACCGCAAAGGTTCCCGCAGACTGTCCCAGCCCGCAGCCGATCAAAACGGCATCCATCTGGGTCAGCCGCTGGGAAATCTCCGCAAGTGCCTGCCCGCTGAGCTTTCCGTCCTCCTCCGGCAGAGGAAATACCACCGGCTCGTTGAGCTTTACTGCTTCAATGGCGTAGATACTTTCCGGCACCCCTAAAAATACCAGTCCGGCACCGGAGCGCAGTGCTCCCATTGCCGCCAGATAGGCAGCCCCTGTAAAGCCCCTGCTGCCGCACAGCAAGAGAATTTTCCCAAAGGTTCCTTTATGTCCCCAAGGATCACGCTCCGGCAGTAAGGCTTGGACGCTCTTCTCATTCAGCTTTTTGATTTCCATATGCTCCCATCCTTCCTACTCTTTTTTAACACCATACCATGTCAGAAATTCCCCGTCAAGGCGGCCAAAAATTTTCCGTACAAAATTTTTCAAAAATCGCAAAAAAGCTATTGACAAATTCTTGCAGATGATGTATTATAATCGGGCTGGCAACGAAGCCGGTCACATGGAGAAGTCGCGTAGCTGGCCGAGCGCGCACGATTGGAAATCGTGTATACCCCAAAAGGGTATCGAGGGTTCAAATCCCTCCTTCTCCGCCATAAACTTCCGATATCCTGCTGGATATCGGAAGTTCTTTTTTTACAAAAACTGATTGTTTCCCTTCCCGACAATCTTATCCTGCCAAAGATTTCGTCTGCTTGACGGTTTGCGCGCTTGCCCTTATAATGGGCATAAATCCGATGCGCCTTATGCCGCATAAACTGGAGGATTCTATGGATCATTACCGGAAAAGTCTGCTGTCCCTTCACGGTGCCGTAATGCTTATGGGGCTGTCTGCGGTTCTGGGGCGGTTTCTTTCTGTTCCCGCAATCTCCATCGCTGCCGGACGGGTTGTGTGTTCCTCTGCTCTGCTGCTTCTTCTGGCACTGATTAGCAAGCAAAATCTGCACCTGAGCCGGAAGCGGGATTATGGAATCGGGATTCTGGCAGGGCTGGTACTGGCTGTACACTGGAGCACCTTTTTCCTGTCCATTCAAAAATCCTCGGTTGCCATGGGAACCATCACCTTTTCTGCTTTCCCTCTGTTTCTGACGATTTTGGAACCGTTGGTATTCCGGGAACTTCCCAGCAGAAAAAGCATTGTCTGCGCCTGTATTCTGGTGGTTGGCGTTCTGATTACCATCCCGGAGTTCTCCGGCGAGAACCAGATTACCACAGGCGCTCTCTGGGGATTGGTCTCCAGTTTTTCCTACGCCATTCTCAGTCTGTTCAATCGATATCTGTCCCGAAAATACAATGCTCTGGTGGTTTGTTTGTATGAACAGGCTACTGCTGCGGTGGTGCTGTTTCCCGCCTTTTTCCTCCTGCCCTGTCGGTGGGATGCTGTGAATATCGCAGGTATTGCGGTACTTGGATTTGTGTGCACTGCTCTTGCCCACTACCTGTATGTACACGCACAAAAGCACGTAAAAGCCCAGACTGCCGGGATTGTCTCTGGCATGGAAACTGTTTACGGAATCCTGTATGCCATGCTGCTTCTGGGAGAATATCCTACCGCCCGGGAATGGCTGGGAGGCACTGTTATCTTGTTTGCATCCCTGGCGCCCTGGATTGGGAGCCGGGAATAATACCCCATTCATTGAAAGGAGATCTGTATGAATTTTCTGGAAATTGCCCAAAACCGGCAATCTTGCCGCAGCTATGACGAAAACAAATCTGTAGAACAGGAAAAGCTGGATGCTGTTTTACAGGCAGCACAGCTGGCCCCTTCTGCCTGCAACGGTCAGCCTTACCATCTCACCGTTTGTCGGGGAGAAACTGCAAAAGCCGTGGCTGCTGCTACCGCCAGTATGGGACTGAATGGTTTTGCCTCCCAGGCACCGATTCTCATTGTGATATCAGAAAAGCCCTATGTCAAATCCGCCGCTGTTGGTGCCAAGCTGAAGAAAAACGACTACCGCTCCATCGATATCGGCATTGTCGCCGCATATCTGACTGCGGAGGCTGCGGCCCAGGGGTTGGGCAGCTGCATTCTGGGTTGGCTGGACGATGGAAAAATTCGCTCCATTCTGAATCTGGATCAGCCGGTGCGTTTGGTCATCACCCTGGGATATGCCAAGGATGGCGACAAGCTGCGCACCAAGAAGCGGAAAGATCTCAGCGAACTGGTTACAGAAGCCTGATTGCATTACCTGCTGACTGCAAAACGTCAGCAGGTATTTTTATGTGTTCTTTTACTTGACAGGAACCTGCCTCTTGTTCTACACTATATTTAACAATTAAGTTAATTGTTAAATATTCGAAAGGAGGATGCACATGGGCTTGCAGCAAACACTGAAGGCACTGGCCGACCCCACCCGACGAGAGATTATGAATCTGCTGAAATCTGGAAAACGTTCTGCCGGGGAAATTTCCGAACAGTTCGACATTTCTGCGGCGGCCATTTCCCGGCACCTATCGGTGCTCAAAGAGGCAGATCTGATCAGCGATACCCGGGATGGAAAGTACATCTTTTACGAGCTGAACGCCACGGTTTTGGAAGAAATTCTGCTGTGGATCTCGGATTTGAAAGGAGAGGATAACCATGATTCCCAGTAGTACCTTTATCG
>CALXFP010000189.1 GCA_944387615.1 uncultured Oscillospiraceae bacterium
GCCATGCGGGAAATCCGAATGGCGCTGCTGGAAGCGGATGTCAGCTATAAGGTGGTAAAAGACTTTGTCAAGTCCGTCACGGAGCGCTGCATCGGCGTGGATGTGCTGGAATCCTTGACACCTGCCCAGATGATTGTCAAAATCGTCAATGAAGAGCTGTGCAAGCTCATGGGCAACGATACCAAGCACCTGAATATCAACCCCAACGGCCCCACGGTAGTGATGCTGGTGGGCCTGCAGGGTGCCGGTAAAACTACAAATGGTTCCAAGCTGGCAGGACTGCAGAAGCGGCAGGGGAGAAATCCGCTGCTGGTAGCCTGCGATATTTATCGCCCGGCTGCCATTGAGCAGTTGAAGGTCTGCGGTGAGAAGCTGGGTATCCCGGTTTTTGAACGGGGAAACCAGGACCCGGTCCAGACGGCGAAGGAAGCTGTGCTCTATGCCCGCCAGCGTGGCTATGACATGGTGTTCCTGGACACGGCCGGCCGGCTTCATGTGGATGAAGCACTGATGAACGAACTGAAGAACGTCAAGGCGGCTGTCAAACCGGATGAGATTATGCTGGTGGTGGACGCCATGACCGGTCAGGATGCGGTCAATGCGGCCCAGAGCTTCAATGAGTGGCTGGATATTGATTCCGTCATGCTCAGCAAGCTGGACGGCGACGCCCGCGGCGGCGCAGCCCTTTCTGTTAAGGCCATTACCGGTAAGCCCATCAAGTTTGTGGGCATGGGTGAAAAGCTGGAGGACATTGAGCCCTTCCACCCGGATCGGATGGCAAGCCGTATCCTGGGCATGGGCGATGTGCTGAGCCTGATTGAAAAGGCGGAAAAGGCTTACGATGCCAAGAAGGCCGCTGAAATGGAGCAGAAGCTGAAAACCAACCGCTTCACCCTCCAGGACTTCTATGACCAGATGGTGCAGATGAAGTCCATGGGTTCCATGGAAGAACTGCTGGCGCAAATGCCTGGCGGTGCCAACCTGAAGGGCGTCAAGCTGGACGAGAAGGCCATGGCTCATACCGAGGCCATCATCCTGTCCATGACTCCCAAGGAGCGGGAAAAGCCGGAAATCATCGGTGCCAGCCGGAAAAAGCGGATTGCTGCCGGTGCCGGTGTCCGGGTGGAGGATGTGAACAAGCTGCTCAAATCCTTCGAGCAGATGCGCAAGCTCATCAAGCAGTTCTCCGGCCCTGGTATGGGAAAGAAACTGAAGCGGATGCGGGGCCTTGGCGGCTTCGGCGGAGGCTTCCCGGGACTTTAATTGGTTCGCTGAAAGCAAATTGCTTTGCGATATAGATTTAGAAAAATTTTGGAGGTGAAACTCTCATGGTTAAGATCAGACTGAGAAGAATGGGCGCTAAGAAGGCTCCTTACTACCGTATCGTTGTTGCCGACTCCCGTTCTCCCCGTGACGGCCGCTGCATCGAGGAGATTGGCACTTACAATCCCCTGACCGAGCCTGCTACCATCACTGTCGATGCCGAGAAGGCTCAGACCTGGATCAAGAACGGTGCACAGCCCACTGACACCGTCCGCGGCCTGCTGAAGAGCGCTGGCGTGCTGTAAGATCCTTAAAGGAGAATTCCGCGATGAAAGAACTTTTGCTGTATATGGCAAAAAATCTGGTGGATGATCCTGAGGCAGTTACCGTTACCGAAATCGATAACGAGGACGGCAAGGTGCTGGAGCTGCGTGTTGCCGAAGGTGACATGGGTAAGGTGATCGGCCGCCAGGGACGGATCGCCAAAGAGATCCGTACCATTATTAAGACTGTTGCCCAGCGCACCGGCGAGAAGGTCACGGTCGAAATCGTAGATTGACGATGATGCGTGACGATTCCGTCACGCATTTTTCGTTGCCCAATATAGATTAGGAGCGTACAATATGAAACTCCCATTGATTGAAGCTGGTGAAATTGTCACCACCCACGGCGTCCGGGGTGAGGTAAAGGTGCTGACCTTCCTGGATGACCCTCAGATGCTGTGCGAATTTGATCGCTGCTGTATCGATCATACTGAATATACCATGGAGTCTGTCCGTGTACAGAAAACCTGCAACCTGGTAAAGCTGAAAGGCATCGATACCATGGAACAAGCCCAGGCGATGCGTGGGAAGGTGTTAAAGCTGTACCGGGAAGACATTGATGATGATATGATTTTCGCCGCCGAGCTGGTGGGCGTGGAAGTCTACGCCGGAGAAGAAAAAATTGGAGCCATTACCGAGGTGCTGGACTATCCTGGAAACAGCGTGTATGTGGTCAAAGGCGAATACGAATATATGATTCCTGCGGTTAAGGAATTTGTCCTGTCTACGAATTTGGAAGAAAACCGGATGCAGGTGAAGCTGCTGGAAGGGATGCGCACCGATGAGGATTGATATTCTGACCCTCTTTCCTGATACCCTGGGGGATGTGCTGTCAGAGAGTATTCTGGGTCGGGCCCAGGAGCGGGGGTATATTCAAATTAACGCCCATCAAATCCGGGACTACACATCCAGCAAACAGAACCAGGTGGACGACTATCCCTACGGCGGCGGGCGGGGTGCCATCATGCAGGCGGACCCGCTGTATCGGTGTTGGGAGGCCGTGTGCGATGAAGCTGGAGGACCGGTGCATACCATTTATCTGTCACCCTGCGGCCATACGTTCAAGCAGGCTGATGCCATCCGCCTAAGTAGGATGGACAATCTGATTCTGGTTTGCGGACACTATGAGGGTATTGACCAGCGCTTCATTGACGAGTGTGTGGATGAAGAAATCTCCCTGGGAGATTTTGTTCTGACCGGCGGTGAAATCGCCGCCATGGCGGTAACGGATGCCGTATGCCGGATGGTTCCCGGTGTTCTGGCTGACCCGGAGTGCTTTGAGGACGAAAGCCACTTTAATGGCCTGTTGGAATACCCCCAGTACAGCCGCCCGGCAGTCTGGCACGGCAGGGAAGTGCCTGCTATACTGCTGTCAGGAAATCACGAGAAAGTCCGTCAGTGGCGACGCAAACAAGCTCTGCGTAGAACCAAAGCCCGCCGTCCGGATATGTATGAAAAGCTGGATTTAAGCTCCAAACAGGATCGCAAACTCCTGAAGGAAATGGAGGCAGAGGACCATGAACAAGCTGGAAACTTTGAAACAGTGGGTGAAGGAAAGTAACC
>CALXFP010000190.1 GCA_944387615.1 uncultured Oscillospiraceae bacterium
GCGCTGCCGATTTTGTCCGCCTGCGGGCTGGAAACCTGTATTCTGCCTACGGCGCTGCTGTCTACCCATACCGGAGGGTTTGGAAAACCGGCGGTCGTCCATTTTGATGCATCTCTGGAAGAAATCCGGCGTCATTGGCAGCAGTGCGGCATCGTATTTGATGGAATCCTGGTGGGGTACCTGGGCAGCATTGGTGCGGTGGAAACAGCGGGAGAAATCCTGAATACCATGCTGGCGCCGGGAGGCATTTCGGTAGTTGACCCGGCGATGGCAGATCACGGAAAGCTGTACGCCGGATTTGATGAAGCCTATGTCCGGGCTATGAAAGGTCTGTGCGATCAGGCTCAGGTGATTTTGCCCAACGTAACGGAAGCAGCCCTGCTTTCCGGTGTAGAGTACCAGGAGCATTGGTCGGAAGCGGAGCAGGAACAGCTTCTTTCCGGATTTTATCAGGAGTGTGTGGTGTTGACAGGAGCCACATCCGGGGAAGAGGAAACCGGCGTGCTGCTGCGGCAGGGCGGACAGTTCCTGCGTTACAGTCACCGGAGGATTTCGCAGAATTTCCACGGTACGGGAGATATTTTTGCAGCCTGCTTTACCGGAGCGCGGATGCAGGGGAAGGATGCCTTTGCTGCTGCCAAACTGGCTGCGGATTTTACCTGTCGGTGCATTGAAGACACGGTGCAAAGTCCTGCTCATTGGTATGGGGTGAAATTTGAACCCAACCTGCCCATGCTGATGAAACTGCTGGAGGAAGAATCGGACTGAAATATTTGACCGGGGGATATTTTCCGTAAGTTATTGACAAATTTGATATTTGTGGTAAAATGCAGAAGATATGCAAAAACATTGCGGAAACCAAGCAAGGGTGAAGTCTTTAGCGAGAGGGGATCTGGTGTAAGCCCTCGGCCTGACCTTGCAAGCCACTTCCTGCGTTGCCCGGGATGACCGGGACGGGTGCTCCCGTTATCGAGCGGCTAAGATGTCTGATTTTTTCAGACGAATTAGGGTGGTACCGCGACTTTCCGTCGCCCCTATTGCTGGGGGCGGCGTTTTTTGCGGCCATCGAAGCGTTTAACAGTAAAATTTTTTGTGTGTTACACACCAAAATGGAGGTAAACAACCCATGAATCCCAAACCCTACGGCGTAAATGAACTGCGCGAGATGTTCCTGTCTTTCTTTGAAAGCAAGAACCACCTGCGCCTGCCCAGCTTTTCTCTGATTCCTCAGAACGATGCGTCCTTGCTGCTGATCAACTCCGGCATGGCACCTATGAAGCCCTACTTCACCGGTGAGGTGGAGCCGCCCCGTCATCGGGTCTGCACCTGCCAGAAGTGCATCCGTACCGGCGATATCGAAAACATCGGTAAAACTGCCCGTCACGGCACCTATTTTGAAATGCTGGGCAACTTTTCCTTCGGTGACTACTTCAAGCGGGAAGCCATCACCTGGAGCTGGGAGTTTTTGACCAAGGTGGTTGGACTGGACGAAAACCGCCTGTATCCGTCCATCTACGAAAATGACGACGAAGCCTTCGAGATCTGGAACAAGGAAGTGGGCGTGCCTGCGGAGAAGATTTTCCGCTTCGGCAAGTCCGACAACTTCTGGGAACACGGATCCGGCCCCTGCGGCCCTTGCTCTGAGATCTACTATGACCGGGGCGAAAAGTACGGCTGCGGTAAGGAAGGCTGCACCGTTGGCTGCGACTGCGACCGGTACATGGAAGTGTGGAACAACGTGTTCTCCCAGTTCAATAACGACGGCAACGGCAACTACACCGAGCTGGCTCAGAAGAACATCGACACCGGCATGGGCCTGGAGCGTCTGGCAGTTGTCTGCCAGGATGTAAACTCCCTGTTCGATGTGGACACCGTCATGAACATCACCAACAAGGTGACGGAGCTGACCGGTGCTTCCTATGGTCAGAGCGTGAAGATGGACGTGTCCCTCCGGGTCATTACCGACCATATCCGGGCATCCACCTTTATGATTGCCGACGGCGTACTGCCCAGCAACGAGGGCAGAGGCTACGTCCTGCGCCGCCTGCTGCGTCGGGCTGCCCGTCATGGCAAGCTCCTGGGCGTCAACCATCCCTTCCTGTACCAGGTGGTGGAGACGGTAATCCGGGAGAACGAAGACCACTACACCTACCTGCGGGAGCGGGCTGACTACATCACCAAGGTTGTCAAGGTGGAAGAAGAGAACTTCGCCCGTACCATTGACGGCGGTATGGCCATTTTCTCCACCATGCTGGCTGAGCATAAGGCCAAGGGAGAAACCGAATTCTCCGGCGCCGATGCTTTCAAGCTGTACGATACCTATGGCTTCCCCATTGACATGACTCTGGAAATGGTGGCCGATGAGGATATGACCCTGAACCAGCAGGAGTTTGCCCAGCTGATGCAGGAGCAGAAGGTTCGTGCCCGGGAAGCCCGGAAGGCTCTGGGTGACCTGGCCTGGGCCGGCATTGACCTGGGTCTGGACAATACCCCCACCACCTTTGTGGGCTACACCCAGAACAACTGCGACGCCAAGGTCCTGGCTGTCTGCGTAGGCGAAGAAGTCTCCGGCACCATCGCCGGCGGCGAAAGCGGCATCATTGTCCTGGACAAGACACCCTTCTACGCAGAAATGGGCGGTCAGGTTGCAGACCAGGGCGTGATTCTGGTGGGCAACAGCCGCTTCCACGTCACCAATGTCCAGAAGGATAAGGGCGGCAAGTACCTGCACTACGGCAAGATGGCCAGCGGCTCCATCAAGGTAGACGACATGGTCTGTGCATCCATCGACGTTGAGCGCCGCAAGGCCATTATGCGTGCCCACTCTGCCACCCACCTGCTGCAGAAGGCCCTGCAGAGTGTGCTGGGTGACCATGTGCACCAGGCCGGTTCTTTCGTGGAGCCGGATCACCTGCGGTTTGACTTTACCCACTATTCCGCACTGACCCCGGAGGAACTGTCCAAGGTCAATGCCATTGTCCAGAACGCCATTCTGGAGGGCTATCCTGTTGATATCAAGGAAATGCCCATTGAAGATGCCAAGGCCATGGGCGCTACGGCACTGTTCAGCGAGAAGTACGGCGATACCGTTCGGGTTGTCAATATGGGCAACTA
>CALXFP010000191.1 GCA_944387615.1 uncultured Oscillospiraceae bacterium
GTGATAATGCCCATCAGCACCTTATGGGTGCGGCAGAACTGCTCCAGCTTGGCAACATTGTAGACGGGCTTGCCTTCCTCAGTGCGGGACATTTTGGGGTTGGCATCAAAGGCCGCCAGAATGTTCAGACCGTATTCGTCAAAGCCGCTGTAGGCCATCAGCGCCTGTCCCAGCTTACCGGCACCGATGAGAATGGCGTCGGTGGTGTTGTCATAGCCCAGAAACTGCTCAATATCATCAATCAGCGCCTCCCTCTGGTAGCCGATTTTGGGCCGTCCTCCATCGGAAACCATAGCCAGGTCCTTGCGCACCTGCACCTCACCCATGCCCAGGGCATTGGCCAGCGCCGTGGCAGAAATGTGGGGTGCAGACCCCTCCGGCATGGTTTTCAGATATGCCAAATATCCGGGCAGCCGTTTCAACACGGATTTTGATATCTTCTTGCTTTCCATAACAACCTCGCGTCCATTCGATATATTATAATCGATAAATTTCCATATCGATTATAACATACTGTTTGTGCAAAATCAAGCACAGCTGGTTTGCCGGAGGAACTCTTTTTTCAGCCGCTGCATAATCCGCTTTTCCAGCCGGGAGATGTAGGACTGGGAAATTCCCATCTTTTGGGCCACTTCCTTCTGGGTCAGCTCCTTCCGCCCTTCCAGGCCGAACCGCATCAGAACGATCTCCCGCTCCCGCTCCGGCAGTTCCCGCAGAGCCTGGCGCAGAACGCACAGATCCACGTCATCTTCCAGCGGGCGCAGGATCATGTCTTCCTCGGTGCCCAGAATATCCGACAGCAGCAGCTCGTTTCCGTCGCAGTCCATATTGATGGGTTCATCCAGGGAAACCTCCGCTTTCTGATTGGAGGTTTTCCGGATGTACATCAGGATTTCATTTTCAATGCACCGGGAAGCGTAGGTCGCCAGTTTGATTTTCTTGTCCAGGCGATAGGTTCCGATGGCCTTAATCAGGCCGATGGTTCCGATGGAAATCAAATCTTCCAGGTTGATTCCCGTGTTTTCAAATCGGCGGGCTATGTAAACCACCAGACGCAGGTTGTGCTCCACCAGCTGCTGCTTGGCCTTTTCGTCTCCCTGCTCCAGCCGCTGCAGGGCATCCTGCTCCTGCTCCCCTTTCAGCGGAGGCGGCAGCACATCGCTGCCGCCAATGTAGAAAATCCCCTGATCCCGGAAAAGTCCCAATTTCTTCAGCAGTTCCAGCCAGAATTTCATAGAGTTCCTCCCTTTCCCCACAATTATCCCACTGCTACCAATGCCTGATATCCGCCGTCCAACCCTTCCGGCGCAAAGGCCACCACGGCACTTTGTTCCCGATCTCCGATTTTTACATGATCCAGCCGCAGGGCCAGAAGCATGCCGCAGCTTTGTCCCACCGCCCGGTAAGGCACCAGCCGCAGTCCGGAAATGGGGTGCTGGGTCAGGGTTTCCAGAGGTTTCTGAAATTGGTTTTCCCCCATTCCTGTCAGCCGCTGCCCTACTTTTGCAGACACCACCAGCACCGGTTCCCCGGAAATGGGGTCACGAAGGGTGTTTCCGGAATCCCGCAGCGCAATCACGCTGGCGCTCTGTCCGCCGTAGGACAGGGTGATGGGTATGTATTCCTGGCCGCCTACTCTGTCCCCGAAGGCGATCCGGCACAGCAGCCACAAACTGCCGGCGCAGAGAATCAGCGTCACCATGCTGCCCCGCTGGAAATTCAGGGCAATTCCCCCCAGAGCCATGCTCAGCAGAATGAAAACCCCGCCCCGTTTCAGTGCGCTGCAGCTGCACCCAAAGGCAATCACACTCATCAACCCCAGACTCACCAGCCGCCACAGCAGGCTCCCCAGAAAGCGAAATCCCGGCAGCATGCACCCGCCGCTGTAGAGCCCTCCCAGCAAGGCCGCCACAGCACAGCGCTTTGCCGACAGGGGAAAACCGGAAAGCCGATTTGTCCCCAGAAGCAGAAGAAAATCCACCATAAAGTTGAGAATTATCACCAAATCCAGGTAAACTTCCATACCCTCGCCTCCCCATTCGGTATGCACCCAGTATAGCCCGGCGATGCAAAAAAGTCGGTCGCATCCATGTCCCGGTTTCGGCGCAAGTTCAGGCAAGGCCTGGTTGCTTTCTCTGCAATCCGGGCTGTTGTACAAAAAACCTCCGACATAATCAGTCGGAGGTTTCCTTGCGTTCAATGGAACGGATATTTTTTTCTGCTTTGAACCGGGGCGTCATCAGTTCGTGGCCACAGCCCAGGCACCGCAGGCGGAAGTCCGCACCGGTGCGCAGTACCTGCCAGCGCTTCTCCCCACAGGGATGGGCCTTTTTCATCAGAAGGATATCCCCTACCCGCACATCCATGGTCAGCCCTCCTTTTTGATGGCGTCCCAATACTGCTTGGCTGCCTGTTCCAGCTTATTGGGGCCGTATTCGTAGTAGTGGGTTCCCACCAGTTCATCCGGCAGATACTGCTGGCGAACCCAGTGGTTGGGAAAATCGTGGGGATACAGATAGCCCTGTTCCCGCTCCATAGTATAAGAATCCGCATGGACATTCTGCAAATGCCGGGGAAAATCCCCGGATTTTCCCTTCCGCACGTCAGAAATCGCCATATCCAGGGCAATGTGGCCGGAATTGGACTTGGGAGAAGTGGCCATCAGCACCGCCGCATCTCCCAGAGGAATCCGGGCTTCCGGCATGCCCAGCTTCAGGGCCATGTCCACGCAGGCGTTGACAATGGGAATAATCATGGGATAGGCCAGTCCCACATCCTCGGCGGCAATGACCATCAGACGGCGGCAGGCAGACTGCATCTGTCCGGCCTCCAGCAGCCGGGCCAGGTAATGGCAGGCAGCATCCGGGTCGGAGCCACGGATGGATTTTTGCAGAGCCGAGAGCAGGTCATAGTGATTGTCCCCGTCCCGATCAGCCCGGAGGGCACTTTTCTGGGTAACGGCTTTGGCATCTTCCAGAGTCAGGGGTAGTTTGTCCCCTTCCGGCCTTCCGGCGGAGAACAGAACCTCCACCGCATTCATGGCCTTGCGCAGGTCGCCGCCGCAGGCACCGGCAATGTATTCCAGTGCCCCCTCCTCCGGCACCGCCGTCA
>CALXFP010000192.1 GCA_944387615.1 uncultured Oscillospiraceae bacterium
CGATATTGGCATCGGAATAGAGAATTTCCAAAAGCATACCCTCCCTGGAAACGGTTTTTTGCAGTATAACACAAATTTCCGGTTTTTCAAAGGGGGATGGTTGCATCTTTTTGGTTTTCTTGTATAATGGGAGAAAAAGGAGGATGTGTAATGACAACAAAGGATTATCAGCGCCGCTCACCGCTGAGCATTTTTTTGCGCTATTTTGGAAATCATAAGAAACTGTTTGCCGTTGACGTAGCCTGCGCCGTGGGTATTGCGGTGATTGACCTGGCATTTCCCCTGGTGACCCGCAGTGCATTGTATGACATGCTGCCCAACCGGATGTACCGGACGTTTTTTGTGATTATGGCGGCAGTGGTTGCCAGCTACCTTCTGCGTTCTTTCCTTAACTATATTGTAGCCTATTATGGCCACACCTTCGGCATCCGGGTGGAAGCGGACATCCGCAAGGATCTGTTCAGCCACATGCAGGATCTGAGCTTTGACTTTTATGACAGCAACCGTACCGGCAAGCTGATGGCCCGGCTGACCAGCGATCTGTTTGAACTGACGGAACTGGCCCACCACGGTCCGGAGGATTTGCTGACGTCGCTTCTGACCATCTGCGGCGCCCTGGCAGTAATGGCTTCCATCCGCTGGCAGCTGGCGGTGATGGTGGCGCTGATGATTCCCATTTTCCTGGTGGTGGTCATGGCCATGCGCCGCCGGATGAGCATTGCATCTGTAGCTGCCAAGGAAAAGACCGGACACATCAACCAGGAAATTGAGAGCAGTCTCTCCGGCATCCGCACAGCCAAGGCCTTCGGCAACGAGGACATTGAGCGCAGCCGGTTCAACGCGGCCAATGAGATTTACAAGACTTCCAAGCGGGAGTTTCACAAGGCCATGGGTATGTTCCACAGCAGCGTGGAATTTTTCCTGTGCAGCCTGAACGTGGTGGTCATCGGCTTCGGCGGCTACTATGTGATGAAGGGAGAAATGGATTACCGGGATCTGATTACCTTTAATCTGTACATTGCTTCCTTCGTCAATCCGATGCGCAAACTCAGCAACTTCTCGGAAATGTTTGCCAACGGCTTTGCCGGACTGCGGCGGTTTGTGGATGTGATGGCCACGGAGCCTACGGTTCAGGACAGCCCCGATGCCAAACCGCTCAAGCAGGTCAAAGGCGGCATTGTGGTGGATAAAGTCTCCTTTGCCTATGACGGTGACCTGGCGGTGCTGCATGATGTGTCCCTGACGGTGCAGCCCGGAGAAACCGTGGCCATTGTGGGCCCCTCCGGCGGCGGCAAATCCACCTTGTGCCAGCTGATTCCCCGGTTCTATGATGTCACCTCCGGCGCCATCTCCATTGACGGGCAGGATCTTCGCAGTGTGACCCAGCACAGCATCCATGAAAACATCGGCATTGTGCAGCAGGATGTATTCCTGTTTGCCGACACCATTTTTGAAAATATCCGCTACGGAAAACCGGACGCCACCATGGAAGAGGTGGTGGAAGCTGCCAAAAAAGCGGAGATTTACGACGACATCCTGGCCATGCCACAGAAGTTTGACACCTATGTGGGCGAGCGGGGAACCCTGCTCTCCGGCGGACAGAAGCAGCGCATTGCCATTGCCCGGATCTTCCTGAAGAATCCGCCCATCCTGATTCTGGATGAGGCAACTTCTGCCCTGGATTCCGTGACGGAGGCCAAGATTCAGCGGGCCTTCGATGCCCTGGCCAAGGGGCGCACCACACTGATTATTGCCCACCGGCTGAGCACCATCCGCAGTGCCAACCGGATCGTCTCCATTTCCGATGGCGTAATCACCGAATGCGGAACCCACCAGCAGCTGCTGGAAACCGGCGGCATCTATGCCCAGCTGTATAACACCCAGAACGCTCTGGCCCTGGAAGCCATGCAGTAACAAAAAATGCCTGACAGGAGGATTCTCCTGTCAGGCTGTTTTTATATGGGTTACATCTTTTCCGGAGCGGAGAAGCCCAGAAGATCGATGGACTGCTCCAAAACCCGTTTGGCAAGGCCAATCAGGGCAATGTAGCCGTTTTTCTTCTGCTCGTCCTCTTCGCCCAGAATCCGGGTTTCATGGTAGAACTTGTTGACGCAGCCGGCCAGATCGTAGATATAGGCACAGATCAGGTTGGGGGAGGAGCTGGCCAGGGCGCTTTCCAGAGCGGGAGCAAACTTGGTGATGGAAAGCATCAGATCCTTGGCGTAAGGATTGGCAGGAGCCTGAATGGGCAAACTCTCCCAGCTGCCGAACCGGGACAAAATGGACTTGATCCGCACAATGGTGTAGAGAATGTAGGGACCGGTGTTGCCTTCAAAGGCGGCGAAGCGATCCAGGTCAAAGATATAATCCTTGGTGGGCTGGTTGGACAGGTCGCCGTACTTCAGGGCTGCCATGGCAATTTTCCGGGTGGTGTCCTCCACTTCCTCGGCGGCCACAATCTGATTTTCTACAACCTTGCCCCGGACGAAGTCGGTCATATCCTTGACCAGCTGTTCCAGCCGCATGACGCCGCCGTCGCGGGTCTTGAAGGGCTTGCCGTCCTTGCCGTTCATGGTGCCAAAGCCCAAGTGCTCCAGCTGGGTGGTTTCCGGGACAATGCCAGCCTTCCGGGCGGCCCGGAACACCTGCTCAAAGTGCAGACTCTGGCGCTTGTCGGTGACATAGAGAATCTTATCCGGGTTAAAATCCTGCATCCGCTGAACCATGGTGGCAAGATCCGTGGTGGCGTAGATGGCGGAACCGTCGGACTTGACCAGAATGCAGGGAGGTACTTCCTTCTTGTCGGTTTCCTCTGCCACGGGAATGACCCAGGCACCTTCGCTTTCCACAGCCAGCCCCCGGGCTTTCATGTCCGCAACCATGGGGGGAATATAGGGGTCGGCGTCGGACTCACCCAGCCAGCTTTCAAAGGAGACGTTGAGATTTTCATAGTTTTTCTTCAGGTCAGCCACGGACACGTTCATGATGTGCTGCCACAGCGCCCGGTAGCCCCGGCGGCCCTGCTGCAGTTCAAAGGTGGCGGTGTGGGCGGCTTCAGCGAA
>CALXFP010000193.1 GCA_944387615.1 uncultured Oscillospiraceae bacterium
GGCATTGACGTTGCCCGCTACCAGGGAACCATTGACTGGCAGCAGGTTGCCCAGGCCGGCGTGCAGTTTGCCATGGTTCGGCTGGGATACCGCAGCATGACCCAGGGACAGATTGTAGAGGACAGCAATGCCCGTTATAATCTCCAGGAAGCGGGGAAGGTTGGGATTCGCCTGGGCGCCTATTTCTTCTCCACAGCGGTAACGGAAGAGGAGGCTGTGGAGGAAGCCCAGTGGGTGGCAGACCTGCTGGCCAAGTATCCCATCACCTATCCGGTAGCATATGACTGTGAAGGCTTTGCAGACCCCGAAAGCCGCCAGTATGGACTGAGCAAAACCCAGCGTACCGACATTGCCCTTGCTTTCCTGGAAACCATTGAGGATTTGGGATATCTGGGCATGTTCTATGGTTCCAAGCATGACCTGGAATGGAGCGAAGGCTGGGAAATGGAACGGCTTCAGGATGACTATAAAATCTGGGTCGCCCAGTATCCGGCCCAGCCTTATCCGGAAACGCCCCAGTCAACCTACCTTGGGGAGCATCAGATGTGGCAGTTTACCAAAGAAGGCATTGTCCCGGGCATTACCCAGCCGGTGGACATTAACGTAGCCTACTTTGGTTACGACGGCATTGAGCCGCCCAAGGACGGAATCCCTCCTGAAGAAGTGGGGCCGGATGTGGAGGCGCTGATGAACTTCACCCAGGTGCAGGAGGACGTAACTGCCAAGGACGAGACCAATCTGCGCAGCGCTCCCAGTCAGGGAGAAGACAGCCAGGTCCTGTACACCCTGAAAAATGGAGAAGTGGCCCAGCGAATTGCGGTCAGCGCCAATGGCTGGTCCAAGGTGATTTTCAATGGGGAAACCTACTATGCCGTCAGCAGCTATCTGACCACTGACCTGGACTACAATCCGGAAGATGCAGCCCAGGACCCGGACGGCGATGGCATCCAGACGGAATTTGCTGAGGTGGACGAGCAGGTGACAGCCAAAGAGGTAGTCAACCTCCGGGCCTTGCCCAGCGTGGAACATGAAGACGCAGACGTAGTCGGACAGCTGAACAACGGCGATGTGGCCCAGCGGGTCGGTATCAGTGAAAACGGCTGGTCGAAGCTCATCTACAACGGCACCACATGCTATGCGGTCAGCAGCTATCTGACCCTGGCGGAAGGGCAGACAACCCAGCCGGAAACCCAGCCCCAGACGGACGGTACCTTTGAGGTGCAGACCCAGTTTGAAGAGGTCAACGAGCAGGTAACGGCAAAAGAAGAAGTGAACCTGCGGAATATCCCCAGCGTGGAGCACCCGGATTCCAAGGTGGTGGCTACGATTTACAGTGGGGATGTGGTGACACGGACAGGCATCAACCGGGATGTAGGCTGGTCAAGAGTGGAGTATAATGGTCAGGTGCTGTATTGTGTCAGCAGTTATATTACCCTGGCAGAATGAGAAAGGAATCCTATGGAACTTCGGAAGGGAAGAAAAGAAGATGCTCAGGCCTTTGTTGACCTGATTCAAAAGGTCCGTGAGGGCATGACGCATCCGGAGTGGTTTTACCTGGACCCACCGGAGGAAACCAAGAGAAAAATATCCGCATCCCAGCTGCAATTGTGGGTGGCCATGGATGGAAGCACCATGGCAGGCGCGTTTTCCGTGTTGTTTCCCGGGCTGGAAGGGGAGAACTACGGGTATGATCTGGAATTGCCCCGGGAGGAGCTGATGCTTGTGGTGAACATGGATACAGCGGCCGTGCATCCGGATTACCGGGGGATGGGGCTTCAGAAGAAGCTGATGCAGATGGCAGAGCAGGAACTGCTGCAAACAGGAAGAAAGATTCTGCTCTGCACCGTCCATCCGGATAACCACCATAGCCTGCAGAACGTGCTGGATCAGGGATACACCATCCAGGCCAAGCGCAGCAAGTACGGCTCCGTCCGCTACTTGCTGCGAAAAGACATTCCTTGACAATTTTTTGAAAAAATCTAAAATCACTATTGACAAATTCTCCACCATATGCTATATTAAACAAGTCGTTGAGACACGGCACATATGGGCGAGTGGTGGAATTGGTAGACTCGCTAGATTCAGGTTCTAGTGTTCACTGCGGACGTGCGGGTTCAAGTCCCGCCTCGCCCACCAGAAAAGCACCGAAAACAGTTGTTTTCGGTGCTTTTTCTTTTTCAATGTTTCAGGAAGAATTATGCACATACAGGAGGGGATTGCTGTGATTAAGCAGGTAACCCAATCAGATCCAATCGGCATGATGCAGGCGGCAGTCATACATTCTGAAAGCTGGAAGGTATCTCACAGGAATATTTGCTCTGCGGAGTTTCTCGCAATCCATACCCCGGAGCGCTAAAGGGAGTATCTGGAAACCGAGATGGAAAAAGGAGCGCAGCTTTTTGTGCTGATGCATGAGAAACCTGTGGGGATTGTGACGGTTCGCGGCGATTTGATTGAAAATCTGTATGTCCTGCCCAGTGAGCAGAATAAAGGATATGGAACCCAATTACTTGCCTTCGCACTGGGAAATGTGCAGCAGTTCCAACTTTGTGGGTGCTTAACACCAATGTAGGAGCAATGCGCCTCTATGAACGCCACGGTTTTCGGCCTACCGGAAACGTTGTGCGCCACGGGGATAGCTTATACGAAGCAGAATTTCGTCTGGAAGAAAAATGAAGATGTGCATGACATGAAAAAATCACCCCCTGCGAAAGCAGGGGGTGATTGCGTTTTCATTAACCGCGGCTCAGAACCAGATCCTTGCGGATGTAGCTGGTGTTGCCTTCAGTCATGGGCAGGGCTTCCACGGTTTCAGTGAACCACTGGTTCACATCTTCGGTACGCAGCTCAGTCTCGATCTGGTAATCCCGATAGGTGTAGTCGGTGTTGCCAACAAAGTACATCACATGGTAGCCGTAGGTGCTCTCGATGATGCCGGTGTCACCGGGTTTGTGGTCGGCCAGAGCCCACTCTTTGAAGCTGGTCACATAGTTGGAATCGGGGGAGATGTTCTCATACAGACCGCCGGTGGTGCCGTCGCCGTCATCAGACTTGGTGTTGG
>CALXFP010000194.1 GCA_944387615.1 uncultured Oscillospiraceae bacterium
TGTCTGGGAAGTCAAGGAGTGCAAACGGGCCTGCCAGGCAGTGATGAAGGAACTGAAGGAAGAGGGGATTCCCTTCAACCCGGAAACGGAAATCGGCATTATGATTGAAACCCCGGCCTCCGTATTCATTGCGGAGGAACTGGCAAAGCATGTGGATTTCTTCTCCGTGGGTACCAATGACCTGACCCAGTATACCCTGGCCTGTGACCGTCAGTGTAACGACCTGGGCAAATTCCTGGACCCCCACCATCCGGCTGTGCTGCGGGCCATCAAAATGGCAGCGGATGCGGCCCATGCCAATGGCATTTGGATTGGCGTCTGCGGAGAGCTTGGAGCGGACCTGAGCCTGCTGCCCACCTTCCTGGCCATGGGATTGGACGAGCTGAGCGTTACCCCCTCTGCGGTGCTGCCGCTGCGGGCGGAAATCCGCAAATCCATCGCCAAGACCTGTACCTTGGAAATGCTGGAGTGCTGATGCTTTGCATCCGGTAAGAAAACGTCAAAAGGGTGCCGACCAGGCGCCCTTTTGTTTTGCGCAAAGAAAAGGAAAAAGCTTGGTATGCACCTTGATTCTTCGCAGCGGATATGATACAATACGGACAAGTTTATAAAACATGTAAGTGCCGATGCGCTTGTTTGGACACATCGGAGAATAGGGAATCCGGTTAGAATCCGGAACGGTACCCGCCGCTGTATGCGCGGAGGTGCTGTGCGTGACGAAAGTCGGTCATTGGGGATTTCCCTGAGAAGGCTGCACAGATACCCTGGAGGCGCAAGTCAGAAGACCTGCTTATGTGGTTATTGATACCCTTTGGTAACAGGGTGTGTTTGCACGGAAAAACGGCTGTGGCAATCTGTAACAAGGTTGCCCCGGCCGTTTTGATTTGCCCTGTCCCAGGTCCGGCGGCTGCCGTCATGGCAGCGTCATAAGTTGTCCGCTAAAAACGGCAGACAATTTATAGATTTTATCAAAAGGACGGAAGAAACATGAAACGATCGCTGACAAATGTGTATTTTCTGATGGCGCTGGCCTGTCTGCTGCCTTTGCAGACACATGCCATGCACATTGGAGAAGGAATGCTGCCTGCCGGATGGAGCATTGCCTGGGGAGTGGTGTGCGCACCCTTCATTATCTATGGCTTTCTCAACATCCAAAAACGGATTCACGCCACACCGAAGGTCAAGATTCTGCTGGCTATGTGCGGTGCCTTTGCCTTTGTGTTGTCGGCACTGAAGATTCCTTCAGTTACCGGCTCCTGCAGCCATCCCACCGGTGTGGGTCTGGCGGCGATTCTCTTTGGACCGGGAATTACCTCGGTGCTGGGACTGATCGTGCTGGTATTCCAGGCCCTGCTGCTGGCCCACGGCGGCATCACCACCCTGGGGGCCAATACCTTCTCCATGGCCATTGCCGGACCCATTGTGTCCTGGCTGGTTTTCCGGGGACTGAAAAAGACCAACGTGTCCACCGCGGTATCCGTATTCTTTGCGGCAGCCCTGGGTGATCTGGCAACCTATGTGGTCACCTCCATTCAGCTGGGTGTTGTCTACGGCGGATTTGGGAAATTCCTGGCGGTATTTGCCCTGACCCAGGTGCCTCTGGCCATTGCGGAAGGACTGCTGACTGTGGTGATTTTCAACATTCTGGAAAAGTACAGCAAAAGCGAACTGAAAGAACTGGCTGTGGTGTAAGGAGGGTGCAGGTTATGAAATTGTGGCAGAAAAACCTTATTTTAATCGGATTGGTCATTTTGCTGGCTGTGATTCCCCTGGTGGTTTGCCAGGGCGCAGAGTTCGGCGGCGCCGACGGGGAAGCCGAAGGCGTCATTATGGAACTGGCACCGGATTATGAACCGATTTTCTCCCCCATTCTGGAACCGGCCAGCGGAGAGATTGAATCGCTGCTGTTTGCCCTGCAGGCGGCCATCGGTTCCGGCATCGTGTTCTACTGCATCGGCTACATGATGGGCAAAAACAAGAAAGAAGGATAACAGTTACCATGGGTACGGATCGATACGCATATCTTTCCCGGCTGCGGCAGGTAGACCCGGTGGCCAAGACGGTGCTGAGCACCAGCGCCGGGGCAGTGTGCCTGCTGTGCGGCGGCTTGGCCCCAGGGCTGGGCACGCTGCTGGTTATGGGAATTCTGACCACGGTCTGGGGGAAGATTCCGGGCAGGGTATTTGTTCGGTTTCTGGGGATTCCCATCACCTTTTTGCTGCTGGGCTGCGTGACCATTGCGGTGGGAATCTATGACGGAAATACCGGCGGGGTTTGGGGCCTTTCCCTGGGAAGTCAGGTGCTGGGGGTGACCCCGGCATCGGTACACCAGGCGCTTTGTGTCATTGCCAAATCCCTGGGGGTCATTTCAGCGGTATATTTTCTGACTCTGAACACCCCCATGACCGACCTGACCGGGGGATTGCGGCGGATGCATGTACCCATGCTGCTGATTGAACTGATGGATCTGATTTACCGGTTCATCTTTGTACTGACGGAGACGGCGGGAAAAATCCGCACCGCCCAGGATTCCCGGCTGGGATATCAGGGGGGTTTCCGCAGTCTGTCCTCTTTGGGAACCTTGAGTTCCATGGTATTTCTTCGGGCCTGGAAGAAGGCGGATAACGTATATGCAGCCCTGGAATCCCGGGGCTATACGGGAACGCTGCTGACGGTTTCCGAAGAATACCGGCCGGGAAACCTATGTTATGGGCTGATCCCTCTGGTATGGGGGACGCAGATGCTGTGTTTGCTTTTGGAGGGGAAGGTATTTGGGTAAGTATGCCATCGAAACCAGGGATTTGGAATACCGGTACGAAGACGGGACAAAAGCCCTGGACGGCGTGAATTTCTGCGCTGAAGCCGGGAAGATTACCGGTATTTTAGGCGCCAATGGCGCGGGAAAGTCAACGCTGTTTCTGAATCTGAACGGCGTGCTGACCCCTGCTTCGGGACAGGTGATGCTGAACGGGGAAGCGGTGCGCTACAACCGGCAGGGGATTGCCCAGCTTCGCAAAGAAGTGGGCAT
>CALXFP010000195.1 GCA_944387615.1 uncultured Oscillospiraceae bacterium
ACCGTCACCACTGCCACCAGAAAGGCCACCGGAACGCTCAGCAGCGCATTGAACAGCAGCAGCATCCCCGCATAGGGCACCACTTCCTGGTAGGCCGACAGAAGCCTGCCCTTAATCAGCACATACATCAGCGCCGAGGTAATGGCGCTGTTAATCAGCATGGTCAGAAAGGCCACAAAGGCAAACATCAGCATCAGGCCGAAGTGCTTGGACTGCTTTCTCTGGTTCATATTGTTTTCACCGCCTTATAGCCCAGTCCCCGGACGGAGAGGATCTCAAATTCCGGCCAGCCTTCAAACCGCTTGCGCAGCCGCCCGATGTGCACCGTCACCGTCTCCCAGCCGGTTTCGCTGTCCATTCCCCAAATTTCGTCCATCAGCTGAATCCGGGTGAAAATCTTGCCTGGGTAGGACAGAAGTTTATACAGCAGCAGAAATTCCTTCTGGGGAAGCTGCTGAATTTCTTTTCCCCGGGATACGGTCATGGCATCGTAGTCCAGCACCACATCCCCGATGACAATCCGCCGCTCGCTGACAATTCTGGCCCGGCGCAGCAGGGCCTTGATCCGCAGCAGCATTTCTTCCTCGTCCACAGGCTTGGTCATGTAATCGTCGGTACCCACCAGAAAGGCCTGCTTTTTGTCCGCCGGCAGCTGCTTGGCGGAGACCATCAGAATGGGCAGATTGTTGTTGCTCTCCCGCAGCGCCCGGGTCAGCTGGTAGCCGTCCATTCCCGGCATCATCACATCCAGTACCACAAGATCCACATGGCTGCTGTCCATCACTGCCAGGGCTTCTTCCCCGTTGCAGGCGGTAAGAACAGAATAATTGTCCCCTTCCAGCACCAGCTTCATCAGGGTGCGGGTATTTTTGTCATCGTCCACAACCAGAATCTGAAACATCCACCCACCTCATTTCCTGCCTGGTTATTTCTTCTATTCTATCAGCCCTGGAAGCAAAAGTAAACCGGGGCGAAAACAAATCCCCGGCGCTTATCAAAATACAGGTGTTCGGAAGAACGGGGGAAACCTTTTTTGCAGGAAATAGGATACAGCGTGTTTCAGTTGATTTTGTATAATCCATCCGGGGCTTCGGGGAAATCCCCATCCCGGAAAGAACCGCAGGGAAGCCTTTGGTCCTGTACCCCGGGAGCCGGGGGAAGATGGCCCAATCTATCTGACAGCAGTTTCTGTTTTTTGCCTGAGAACCGGAAAAACCCGGTATGATTCAGATTTTACAGGTTTTTTCTGTGTGAGCAACCCCCGAATGGTCGGGCCGGGAAAGGGACGGCCTTTGCCCTGGAGGGAAATTCTCTGGGGTTTTTCTTCAAAAAGCGGCGGCGGAGTATGTCCCCATGAGGGGAAACAGTATAGTTTATTTTGATAAAGATAGTATTGTAATGGAGATTGACAAATCATGCGTTTATAAAGTACTATTTCAGTATGAATCGGCAGCGTTTCGCCACCATGATAAAAAGGAGAATGTGTATGCTTACTTATCAGACCAGCGACCCCGTTCTGAGCCAGGTGCTGTCCCAGTTTTCCCTTCCGGAAACTCTGCTGGGTGCCGTCCGCTATGGCCAGGGACACATCAACGACACCTACTGTGTGGTTTGCCAGCCCCAGGAAGGTGACGCCATCCGTTATATTCTGCAGAGAATCAACAGCAACGTATTCCCCGATCCCCATGCGCTGATGGAGAACTTCGTGGGAATTACCTCCTTCCTGAAGGAAAAAATCACCGCCGTGGGAGGCGATCCTGCCCGGGAAACCCTGGGACTGGTGCCTACCAAGGACGGCAAGCCCTACTACACCGACGAGCAGGGGCAGGTATGGCGGCTGATGCCCTTTGTGGAAAACACCGTCTGCTACCAGACCGCAACCCCGGAACTGTTTGAAGCTTCTGCCCGGGCCTTCGGCCGGTTCCAGAACCTGCTGCAGGAGTACCCCGCCCAGACCCTGAACGAGACCATCGTCAAGTTCCACGACACCAAGAACCGCTTCGACAAATTCTGCCAGGCCGTCAAGCAGGACGCCATGGGCAGAGCCGCTTCCGTCCAGGCGGAAATCCAGTTCGTCATGGACCGGGAAGCCGATTGCTCCGTGGCTGTCAACGCTCTGGCAGAGGGAAAGCTGCCCCTGCGGGTTACCCACAACGATACCAAGCTGAACAACATCCTCATCGACCGCCAGACCGGCGAGGGCATCTGCATCATCGACCTGGATACCACCATGCCCGGTCTGAGCATCAATGACTTCGGCGACTCCATCCGCTTCGGCGCTAACCACTGCAAGGAAGACGAGCAGGATCTGTCCAAGGTCAACCTGGATATGGACCTGTACACCGCTTACACCCGGGGCTTCCTGGAAGGCACCAAGAACTGCCTGACCGAGGCAGAACTGGAGTATCTGCCCTGGGGCGCCAGACTGATGACCCTGGAGTGCGGCATCCGCTTCCTCACCGACTATCTGGAAGGCGACCACTACTTCCGCATCCACTATCCCCAGCAGAATCTGGACCGTACCCGGACCCAGTTCAAGCTGGTGAAGGATATGGAAGAGCATTTCCAGGAAATGTCCGACGTGGTGCGCAAGTTCGCCAACCGCTAAAAGCACAATCCCACTTTTTCAGGACACCGGGGCTTCGGTTCCGGTGCCCTTTTTGCACTGGACTGCCGAGCCTGGAAAAAAAGTGCTCCCCACAGCTTGCGGCCCGGATTTTCGCCGGGGGCGCAGACTGCGGGGAGACAGATTCCAATTATTTTGCTTCCGTACCCCAAGCTTCCAACTGGGTCAGGGCCGGGAAGGGAGAGGGATCGGTTTCGTCCTTGAGAAGCTGCTTCAGCTCCAGCCAGGTGACGGTTTTCGGAGCAAGCCGGAAAGACTGCCGCTGGGCGGTTTTCTCCAGTGCCAGGGTGTACACGCTGCCGTCAGACAGCTCCACCGTGCACTGTCTCCACCAGTTGTCGTGGGG
>CALXFP010000196.1 GCA_944387615.1 uncultured Oscillospiraceae bacterium
ATGTGTGTCTCCGGTGACACCGTTACCCTGCTGGATATCAACAACTCCGTTCCTGCTTCCATGTTTGAAGAGGACATCAAGGGCCGTTACCAGAAGTATGTCCATACCGATACCTTCATGGGCTTCCACTGCGGCAACACCCCCTCCTGCAAGATGTGTCCTGACCGTGCGGTTAAGTATCAGCTGATTCAGCACCGTGTTCTGGAGCCTGCCGGCAGCGAGCCGGATATCTCCCGTGGTACTCTGGAAGGCGACATCGCCGCCAGCGACATCACCTTCTATCGCCTCCAGTGCGACAGCAACGGTGACCTGCGGGCCTACATTGCCCAGGGTGAAGTGCTGGATGTTGCCACTAAGTCCTTCGGCGGCATCGGTGTCTTTGCCATCCCGGAAATGGGCCGGTTCTATCGTCATGTCCTCATTCAGAAGGGCTATCCCCACCATGGCGCTGTGGCCTTCTCCCATGTGGGCAAGTACCTGTTCGAGGTGTTCAAGTTCCTGGGTGTGGCAGACATTGCCTACAATCAGCCCAAAAACCTGCCTTACCCCACGGAGAACCCCTTCTGCTAAGGGTTATCCGAGCACCAATGAGCAAACAAAAGCGCAGAGAGATAGAAATCTCTCTGCGCTTTTATTAGCCTCCAAAAGGGAAAACTGTTTGCAGGCGTATACCCGTTTCTTGCCGTGCTGCTGTTACAGCGATGCCAGGAATCTGCGCAATTCTTTCCGGTTTTTCAGCACAATAGATTGGGCGTGCTTTGCCTTGGCAATCCACAGATAGTTCTGAACCCGGTTCTCTCGGTTGAAATTCCAGATCCACCGGACAAAAGACCAGTCAAATCGTTCCGGACAGCCTGCGCTCATATCCGGGCGAACCTTTCCGTAGCTTCCCAACACCCGCTGACACATTCCCCACAGGCAGGTCCAGCGGCTGAAATCCAGATACACGATGGTATCGCAGCGAGATAGCCGCTGTTCAATGGTACGGCTATAGTTGCCGTCGATAATCCAGCGCTCCTGCTTCAGGGCTTTAGCCAGCTGAGCATCAAATTCCTCCAGCGTGACATTGTGCCATCCTTCCCGCCACCAAAGCTGATCCAGATGCACAACCGGCAGATGTAGTTTTTTCCCCATAGCTCGGGCAAGGGTGGATTTTCCACTGCAGGAGCACCCGATGATGAGAATCCGATCCATGTTCGCCTCCTATACGCAAAAACAGGTCTGGTACCAGACCTGTTTTTGATTTCGTTATTCTTAGTAAGCTACGCCCCAGTAGATCATCTTGCTGGCGGACTTGCCGCAGCAGGCGCAGGTGTCGCCCAGATGCTCCTGAGCAAAGGGGATGCAGCGAGACGACATGCCGGCTACTTCCTTCATCTTCAGCTCGCATTCCAGATCGCCGCACCACATGGTCTTGACAAAGCCGCCGTTGGTTTCCTGCAGCTGCTTGGCCTCTTCCAGAGAGTGGGCTTCGTAGATGTGCTCTTCCAGGTTCTTCTTGGCCCGCTCGTACATGCCCTGGTGCACCAGCTCCAGCTGCTGGGCAACGGCGCTCTCCAGCTCCTCCAGCTTGACCACGGTCTTGACACCGTCGTTGCGGCGAACCAGCACGCACTGACCGTTCTCCAGATCCCGGGGACCGCACTCCACACGCAGGGGCACACCCTTCATCTCGTACTCAGCGCACTTCCAGCCCATGGAGTTGTCGGAGTCGTCCATCTTGACCCGGTAGCCGGCAGCAATCAGGCGGTTCTTCAGGTTTTCGGCACCTTCCAGAACGCCGGGCTTGTGCTGGGCAACGGGCAGCACCACCACCTGGATGGGAGCGACCTTGGGCGGCAGCACCAGGCCGTTGTTATCGCCGTGGGTCATAATGATACCGCCAATCAGACGGGTGGACACACCCCAGGAAGTCTGGTGGGGGTTGACCCGCTGGTTGTTTTTATCGGTAAAGGTGATGTCAAAAGCCTTGGCAAAGCCGTCGCCGAAGTAGTGGGAAGTACCGGCCTGCAGGGCCTTGCGGTCATGCATCATGCACTCGATGGTGTAGGTAGCTTCGGCACCGTTGAACTTCTCCTTGTCGGTCTTCTGGCCCCGGGTGACCGGCATGGCCAGCACGTTCTCGCAGAAGTCAGCGTAGATGTTCAGCATCTGCTCGGTGAAAGCCTTGGCTTCCTCGGCAGTGGCGTGCATGGTGTGGCCTTCCTGCCACAAAAATTCCCGGTGACGCAGGAAAGGACGGGAGGTCTTTTCCCAGCGCAGCACGCTGCACCACTGGTTGTACTTCATGGGCAGATCCCGGTGGGACTGAATCACCTGGGAGAAATGCTCGCAGAACAGGGTTTCAGAAGTGGGACGGATGCAGTAGCGCTCTTCCAGCTTCTCGCTGCCGCCCATGGTAACCCAGGCGCACTCCGGAGCGAAGCCTTCCACATGATCCTTTTCTTTCTGCAGCAGGCTTTCGGGAATCAGCATGGGCATGTAGACATTCTCCACGCCAACCTTCTTGAACTCCTTGTCCATGATGTTCTGGATATTCTCCCAGATGGCGTAGCCATAGGGACGGTAAACAAACACGCCCTTGATGGAAGAGTAGTCAATCAGCTGGGCCTTTTTGCACACGTCGGTAAACCATTGGGCAAAGTCTACCTCCATGTCGGTGATTTGCTCGACCTTCTTTTCTTTTGCCATTTTATTTCATCCTCTCAGGTTTTTTGAAAATTTCGTAATGATTATTGTAGCACAGGTTTACAAAAACTGCAAGAAGTGTTGCCGGAAAAATTGCAACTTTTACGCTTTTGGAAATTTCCTGCCGCCATTGCGGGATTTCTTTTGGCAAAACCGTTGTCATCGGGGTGGAAATTTGGTATACTGCTGAGAGAATACTTGAAACGGAGCTGTATCCATGAAATCCATCCGAGAAATTTATAAAATCGGCAAGGGTCCCTCTTCTTC
>CALXFP010000197.1 GCA_944387615.1 uncultured Oscillospiraceae bacterium
TTTACCTGGGTATCCCCGGAGCCATAGTACTTTTTCAGGTCTTTGGTTTGCAGAATTGCCATATTGTCCTCCTGATGCAGAAAAGTCTGTACTGTCTTTTGACAATACAGACTTTACCACCGAAATCTTTCCTGGTACTGTCGAGAATGTGACAGTTTTGACAGAAGTTGCCTATTCTCTGGGAAGATATAACGAAAAGGTGCTTCCTTTTCCTGCTATGCTTTCCACTTTTACATAGCCGCCTTGCTTTTGGACAATCTGCCGGGTCAGGTACAGGCCGATGCCCACCCCTTCTTCCTGATAGGCATGGGATGCTCTGTAGAATCGTCCAAAAATTTTGGCCTGTTCCGCTTCCGGAATCCCCGGGCCGGTATCCGATACCCGAATGGCGCAGAATAGCTCGTATTGTTTGACATCCACCGAAACCGTGCCGCCGGAAGGGGTATATTTCACCGCATTATCCAGCAGATTGCACAGCGCTTCCTCCGTCCACTTGGCATCAAAGCAGGCGCTTTCTTCCGTATTTTTCAGCGTCAGGGTAACTTGCTTCTCGGAAGCTTTGGGTGCATATTGGGCCACCGCACGCTCCACCATGGGAGCAAGTTCCCCCGGCTGCGGATGCAGGGAAAGAATGCCCGTTTCCAGTCGGGATGTCTTTACCAGCGCCTCAATCAGCGTTTGCAGCTTTTCTGCCTGGGAGGAAATGGCTTGGGCACAGCTTCGCTCCTGCTCTGTCAGCGGCTGTTCTTCCAGCAGCTGGGCATACAGCCGCAGATTGGCCACCGGGGTTTTGGTCTGGTGGGAAATGTCGGAAATCAGGGCGCTGATCTGGTCTTTTTGTTCCTGGACATTCCGGGCTGACAGAGCACTGGCGGTCAGATACCGCCGTACCCGGCTTTCCAGGGCGGAAAGTTTGCTTTCATCAAACTGTGTTTCCAGGAAGGTTCCGTTGGAGGCGGCGGTAAACATGGCATCCAGCCGCTTTATGGTGCGCCCTGTCCGCCACCTGCTGTAAATCACTACCGCCAACGCAACGGTCAGGGCGATTCCTGCCACAATATATCCCATCATGGTTTCACCGCCCAGGTATAGCCGATGCCGTATACCGTTTTCAGATATTCCGGTCGGGAGGGGTCAGCTTCCAGCTTGCTGCGCAGCCGTTTCACGGTAACGGAGAGGGCGTTTTCTTCCACATACGCAGCCCCATCCGTCCATACGCCATCCAGCAATTGATTCCGGCTCAGGGTACGTCCCCGATTTTCCACCAGCAGGCGTAAAAGCTTTTGCTCGGTTTTGGACAGTTCTACCGCAGTACCGTCCCGGCGAAAATCCATCCGTTCAAAGTCAAAGGCAAACGGCCCGAACGTAAGAACTCCGGCAGGCTTTTTCTGTTCCCGGCGCAGCTGGGCAGCCACCCTTGCCCGAAGCACCGCAAGGGAGAAGGGCTTGGTAATGTAGTCGTCCGCCCCGGCTTCCAGCCCGGTCACCTCATCCAGCTCCAGATCCTTGGCGGTGAGCAGGATGATGGGGGTAGTGTCGCCATTTTCCCTGCATCTGCGCAGCAGGTCCAGCCCGCTGCCGTCGGGTAGATTGATGTCCAGAATCAGCAGGTCAAACCGCCCTGTTTCCAGCAATTCTTCCGCCTGAGCCAAGCAGATGCACCGGCTGACCGTCAATTCCAAAGATTCCAGCGCCATGGCAATGCCCCGGCCCAGGGCTTCATCATCTTCCAATAATAATATGTGTTTCATGTTTGTGCCTCGCATCCTTGCTGGGTAAGCAAACTTGATGACATCATTATAGTGTTTGTCCGACTTGAAATCAATACGCACAGCAAAACGCCGCGATATATCCTCGCGGCGTTTTGTCAGGTTGTCCAGAGATGAAGATGATATGGTAATCGTTGAAAGGCAATTTCGCTCCTATTCCGCTGCCGCATCCCACCGACGGATATATCCCACAGCTAAGATGGCAAATACCGCGGTATAGATCAGAGCAGAGAAGAAAAACGGAAGCATCTGCAGTTTCATTTGTGGGTTATTGGCCCGCATTCCCAGGCACAGCAGGGAGTAGGGAAAAGCGTACCCCAGCCCCTGAGCGGTCATCAAAAGTCCCAAAATACCGCCGATTAAGCCCATGGCTACCGGTGGTGCAAAGGCCCGGATCACCAGACCGAAAAAGAGCTGTACCGCGCACACGGAAATTCCTCCCAGTGCCCCAAAGAGCAGCCACTGGGGCAATTCCGGCGGAACGGGAGTAGTGATACCCGCAATTTTTCCGCTGAGCACAAACAGCACCCCAATACAGCCTTGCGCCAGCAGGGACATTCCAGCTGCCAGGATTAGCTTTGCTCCGTACAAACAACCCACCGATACGGGAGCCGTAAGAAAACTGTTCCAGTTATGATCCCAATGTTCCAGCCGCCACTGCCAGGCGCAGAATACGCCCAACAGGGCAGGCAGGAAAAAGGTGGAGCAGAACAGGGTATGCTGGCTCCACAGGCTGTACCATCCATTGTCCAGCACTTCCAGATTGGCAAGGTAATTCCCGGTTCCCAAAACCGCCGGGAAAATTGGCAGCATCAGAAGCGCCAGCCATACCGGGGAGCGGCGGCATTTTTGCAGTTCTGCTTTTAAGCATCGCAGAAGCATGGTTTATACCTCCTTTTTCACGAACAGTGTCCGGCCTGCTGTCAGGAACAGCACTGCCCAGACCACCAGCAGGGCCGCATCCACAGCCTGGGGCCAGAGCCAATAAAATTGGGTTGCACCAGTGGCAGGTTCCCAGTCCATGCCGACAAAACTCAAAAGCCCATAATACCCCCATGGTACGCACCGTTTCAGCCATGCGGGAAATAGCATGGACAGGAGCCCCAGAAAGCTTCCCGAGATACCGCATACCAGGGCCGC
>CALXFP010000198.1 GCA_944387615.1 uncultured Oscillospiraceae bacterium
CCCCAGAATAAGTGGCAGTATCTGCGAAGCGTGCAGACCATGGCGGAAATTTGCACCATGGTTCCCTGCAGCACCCTGCGGGAGCTGGCTTCCGCCTGCCGCAGGCTGACCAAAATCTAAATGAATCGATTGTCTGCCCGGAGGATCCAGATTGGATTCTCCGGACGCTCCTTTTTGGAGAAGGTGCACCAAAACTGAGGGACAGATTAGCCTGTTTTTGACATATGTCGATATAATTCTGCAGAATTGTAGACACTTACAAATTATGCTGATTCTTTCTGGGAAATAAGCTCATGGAAAACGAACTTAGTTTCTAGTATAATGAACGAGGTACATCCCATCCCGAAAATCGCTTTTTACAGAGCGTAAGGAGGTTAACATCACCATGCTGCCATCATCGTACTACAGCAAAACGGACGAGATTATTGCCCGATATGTCCCGGATGCCCGCTCCCTGATTCCCATCATGCAGGATATTCAGGCGGAGTACCGCTATCTTCCGGCGGAACTTCTGAGCTATGTGGCCGGGAAAATCGGGATCACCGAGGCCAAGGCCTATTCGGTTGCCACATTCTATGAGAATTTCTCCTTTGAAGCAAAGGGCAAGTATGTCATTAAGGTCTGTGACGGCACCGCCTGTCATGTGCGCCATTCCACCCCGGTGCTGGAGGCACTGTGGAAGGAACTGGGCCTGAGCAAGAAGAAGCATACCACCGACGACATGCTCTTCACGGTAGAGACGGTTTCCTGCCTGGGCGCCTGTGGTCTGGCTCCAACCATGATGGTCAACGAGCAGGTTTATCCTTCCATGACTCCGGAGAAGGCATTGGCACTCATCGAGGAATTGCGAGGTAAAGGCTGATGATGAAGACGGTTGAAGATTTGGTACAGGCCACTGAGAAGGCCTGCCAGGAGATCAAAAACTATGATTGCCGGATTCTGGTCTGCTCCGGCACCGGATGTATTGCCACCGGCTCCCAGGTGACCTATGAGATTTTTGAAAACCTGGTAAAGGACACCCCGGGTGTCCAGCTGGTATTTTCTCCCTGCGGCGGACACGACGAAACCGTTGTGGGTGTGAAAAAGACCGGCTGCCAGGGCTTCTGTGAATTGGGCCCGCTGGTTCGGATTCAGAAGGGCGATAAGGTCATTCAGTACATCAAAGTACAGCCTGAAGACTGCGCTGATATTTTTGAAAAAAGCGTGCTGGGCGATGAGATCATCGAGCGGCTGCTGTATAAGAAGGGCGAAAAGGCCTATGTCCAGCCCGATGAAATCCCCTTCATTGCCAAGCAGACCCGGATTGTTCTGGAAAACTGCGGCAAGTTCGACTCCGAGTCCCTGGACGAGTATCTGGCTTCCGGCGGTTTCTCCGCACTGAAGAAGGCCATGTTTGAGATGACCCGGGACGAGGTCATTGAGGAAGTGGACAAGTCCGGCCTCCGTGGCCGCGGCGGCGGCGGCTTCCCCACCGGCCGGAAATGGAAGCAGGTAGCCCGTCAGAAGGAGCAGGTGCGCTATGTGGTCTGCAACGGCGACGAAGGCGACCCCGGCGCATTCATGGACGGCTCCGTTATGGAAGGCGACCCCTTCAAGCTGATTGAGGGCATGATGATTGCCGGTTACGCCGTGAAGGCAGACAACGGCTACATCTATGTCCGTGCGGAATATCCCATGTCCGTGGCCCGGCTGCGCAACGCCATTGCCCAGCTGGAGGAGCGGGGACTGCTGGGTGACAACATCCTGGGCTCCGACTTCAGCTTCCATATGCATATCAACCGGGGCGCAGGCGCTTTCGTCTGCGGCGAAGGTTCTGCCCTGACAGCCTCCATTGAAGGCAACCGGGGTATGCCCCGTACCAAGCCCCCCAGAACCGTAGAAAAGGGTCTGTGGGAAAAGCCCACGGTGCTCAATAACGTGGAAACCTACGCCAACGTGCCCAAGATTATCCTCCAGGGCGCCGATTGGTTCCGTTCCATTGGTACCCCCGGCAGCCCCGGATGTAAGACCTTCTCCCTGACCGGCGCCATTGAGAACACCGGCCTGATCGAAGTGCCCATGGGTTCTACCCTGCGGCAGATTATCTTTGACATCGGCGGCGGCCTGAAAAACGGCGCCGAGTTCAAGGCGGTTCAGATCGGCGGCCCCTCCGGCGGCTGTCTGACGGAGAAGCATCTGGACGAGCCTCTGGACTTTGACTCCGTAAAGAAATTCAACGCCATCGTCGGCTCCGGCGGCATGGTGGTTATGGGCCAGGATACCTGTATGGTGGAAGTTGCCCGGTTCTTCATGTCCTTTACCCAGCGGGAATCCTGCGGTAAGTGTACTCCCTGCCGGGAGGGCACCAAGCGGATGCTGGAGATTCTGGAGCGGATCGTCAACGGTCAGGGCAAGCTGGAAGATCTGGATACCCTGGAAGAGCTGGCAACCATGATTCAGACCATGGCTCTGTGCGGCCTGGGCAAATCTGCGCCGCTGCCGGTGCTGTCTACCCTGTCTACCTTCCGGGATGAATATATCGAGCATATCGTCAACAAGAAGTGCCGGGCCAAGACCTGTACGGCGCTGCGGCGGTATGTGATTAACCCGGCATTCTGTAAGGGTTGCTCCAAGTGTGCCCGGAACTGCCCGGTCAACGCCATTTCCGGCGTGGTCAAGAAGCCCTACACCATCGATTCCGACAAGTGCATCAAGTGCGGCGCATGTAAAGATAACTGTGCCTTCGATGCCATCTATGTGGAAGCATAAGGAGGGGATACAATGGGTACGATTACGATCAATGGAAAAAAGGTAGAATTTACCAA
>CALXFP010000199.1 GCA_944387615.1 uncultured Oscillospiraceae bacterium
TTAGACCTGATACCACAAATAGAACATATTCAGTTCAATATTCATTCATACAATATACAAAAAGTGAGGACACGGACCTGTCCTCACTTTTTATAATGCTTCTCCCAAAATCGACTTGGTAGCATAGGCATTCAGGCTCATATCTGCCACATTGCCAGCCAGATATTCGTAGTATGCCTGAGCGCCAATCATGGCGCCGTTGTCACCGCACAGGCTCAGAGGCGGCATGTACACCTCCGCTCCCATTTTCTTTGCAGCTGTAAGCACATCTTCCCGGATACGGGAATTGGCAGCCACGCCGCCGGCTACCGCAATTTTGCGATACCCTGTCTGTTCCAGTGCCATTGCCACCCGGGGCACCAGCGTGTCCGACACCGCTTGGGAAAAAGAAGCGCACAAGCTGGGCACGTCCAGCTCTTCCCCTATCTGATCAGCGTGATGAATCAGGTTCAAAGCCGCAGTTTTCAGACCGGAAAAACTCATATTATAGGGATTTTCTCCGGGTTTGCTCCGCGGCAGGGCATACTTTTCCGGATGTCCCTGCCGTGCCATCTTATCCAGAGCCGCACCACCGGGATATGGCATTCCCAATACTCGGGCCACCTTGTCGAAACACTCTCCCGCGGCATCGTCCAGGGTCGTTCCCAGGATGTTCATTTTGGTATAGTCCTGGACCTCCACCAGCATGGTGTGTCCTCCGGAAACCACCAGGCATAAAAACGGCGGCTCCAGTTGTGGGTAGGCAAGATAGTTGGCGGCAATGTGCCCCCGGATATGGTGTACCGGAATCAGCGGCTTTCCCATGGCCAGTGCGGCGGCCTTGGCAAAATTCACGCCCACCAGCACAGCGCCAATCAGTCCCGGTGCATAGGTGACTGCAACTGCGTCGATCTGTTCCCGGCTCAGTCCGGTTTGCTGCAAAGCCTGGTCAGCCAGACCGTAAATTGCCTCCATGTGTTTTCGGGATGCAATCTCCGGCACCACGCCGCCGTAAATCCGATGCAGATCCACCTGCGAGGCAATGCAGTCGCACAAGACTTCCCGGCCATCTTTGACAATGGCTACAGCCGTTTCGTCGCAGGAGGATTCCACAGCCAGAATATTCAAATTTCCCACTCCTTTCGCAGGATCAATCCATCCTCTTTGGGGTTATGATAATACCCTGGGCGTCTGCCGATCTGGACAAAGCCCAAGGATTCATACAGAGTCCTGGCAGGTTCATTGGAAAGACGGACTTCCAATGTCAGGCAGTGACTTTCCCGCTGCTTCAGCTGCTCTACCAGGGCATTGACCAGAGCTTTGGCAATTCCTTTGCGTCGGTATTCCGGGGAGACCGCCAGATTCATCATGTCCGTCTCTCCCAAAACTGTCTGAGAGCCCACATATCCGGCAACTGTATCCCCATCCAAGGCCACCAGCCAGCAGGACAGGTCATTGCTAAGCTCTGATGCCACGCTGTTTTCGCTCCAGGGATCAGAAAAGCAGAGCTTCTCCAAAGCCGCCACCTGGGGAACGTGGCATGATTCCATTGTAACGATTTTCATTTTGCGTCGTACCAACTCTTTCCAGATTTGGCTTCCGCTGTCAAGGGTACCTGCAGCTTGGCAACGGTTTCCATTTCCCGGCTGACCAGTTGGGAAACGGGCTGCGCCAGCTCTTCCGGACATTCCACAATCAATTCGTCATGGACCTGCAAAAGCAGTTTCGCCTCCGGATAGTGTTCTTCCAGCGCCTGTTCCACACGAATCATTGCCAGTTTAATAATGTCCGCTGCCGTTCCCTGAATGGGGGTATTCAGCGCAATGCGTTCTGCGCCACTGCGCACGTTAAAATTGCTGCTGGTCAGTTCCGGAATATAGCGTCTGCGATGGTACAGGGTTTCGGTATAGCCGCGCTTCTTGGCTTCTTCCACAACCGATTTCATATAGGTGCGAACGCCACTGTAGTGATCCAAGTAACTGTCAATATAGCGCTTGGCTTCGTAGCGGCTGACACCGATGTCCTCCGCCAAAGAGAACTCACTGATACCATACACAATGCCGAAGTTGACTGCCTTGGCATGGCGGCGCTGCAAGGGCGTAACACTCTCCACTGGGACGCCGAATACCTGAGCCGCCGTGGCAGCGTGGACGTCCGTACCATTGCGGAAGGATTCCTGCATGGTTGCATCGTCAGCAATATGGGCAAGCACCCGCAGTTCAATCTGGCTGTAGTCCGCATCCACCAGGACGCATCCAGGCTTGGGCACAAACATTTTGCGGATCTCCGCTCCCAAATCTGTCCGCACGGGAATATTCTGCAGGTTCGGTTCCGTAGAGGACAGGCGGCCGGTAGCGGTTACCAGATTCTGGAAGGTGGTGTGCACCCGTCCGTCATCCCGGATTTCCTTAATCAGCCCGTCGGCATAGGTGGACTTCAATTTTGTCAGCATCCGGTAGTCCATAATCGCAGGGATAATGGGATGCTGATTTTTCAGTTTCTCCAGGACTTCCACATTGGTAGAGTAGCCGGTTTTGGTTTTCTTCACCGGCGGCAGTCCCAGCTTTTCAAACAGCAGTTCACCCAGCTGTTTGGTGGAATTGATATTGAACTTCGTATCGGAATAGGAATAAATCAGGGTTTCGCAGTCCGAAATCCGCTGAGCCAGCATCTGGCCGAATTGCTCCAGCTTGCTCCGGTCTACACAGATTCCCCGCTTTTCCATCCGGTAAAGCACCGTACACAGAGGAAGCTCGATCTGCTGATACAGCTGCTGCATGGTATTCTTTTCCAGTTCCGCTTCCAGAACCGG
>CALXFP010000200.1 GCA_944387615.1 uncultured Oscillospiraceae bacterium
TGATTACTGCACTTTGTACTTTTCCTGCATCAGAATCAGAATCCGCTTCCAGAATACCGATTCTTCGGCGCAGTACATCTGTGCGTGTTCCATTGTGCTGAAGGAAATGATTCGATTGTCTTCGTCAATCCAGACGGTTTTCATGGGAGCCGATTTGTTTTCCGATGCCATAAAATCACCTTTTCATCAGGATTGTTCTGCCTGTATTTGTTCTACCCAGGACTGAATTTTATTTTCCGGCGTATCTGTGACTACATACCGGGTTACGCTGCCGCCCCACATGGAATCACAGTATTCTTTCTGAATTTCTGTCAGATTTCCGCTTTCATCAAAGCGATAGATGTACATCTGGGCAGGATTGTCGGCGGAAACCGAGGAATAACTGTAAATGAAGCGGATTTCCGAATCGCTAATCACACTGTAGCCTTTCGGGAAGTATATGCTGTCGTAATCAGACTCGAACAGATCCCGTTTGGCCCAGTCCTCATACATAAAATCTCCCGGTTTTGCCGCATAACTATGGGAGTAGATGTTGGAAAAATAGTAATCGCCCACTGTGATCCCGTTGTATTTCCAAAAGACCTGATCCATCGTGGGGGTAGAGTCATATCCGGGGCTTGGATAAGACCACATTTCCACCCGGTAATTGCCGCTTTGCAGCTTGGCAATGGCTGCGTCTACCCGGGCAATGGCTTCCTCTCCGCCTTCACCATAGATGCCGCCAACCGGGTAAATGGCAAATTCAGAATACTGGATGATGGATTCTTCCTCATTGAAGAAGCGCTTTCCCATCCGGTACACCCCGGGCTCCAGTTCTCCATAGGTGCTTGTCCAATCGACTGTCCGCATTTCCGTTCGGCTGCGGATGGGAATTCTTTCCTCGCCAAAACTGGCTTCCGTGGTTTCGCTGACAAGACGTTCCCAGCGGGTGCCCTGCTTTCGTTCCAGCCAGTAGTTTCCATCGGTGTAGTAGTTGGACACGCCAACCGCATCTGTGGAGAACCATATTTCACCACCGTAGGGAGACAACAGATCATCGTCTACACGGAAGAAAATCCCCCAAGGCGAGTTGTACATTTCATCAAAAGAATCTGCATAAGTATAGGTTTCTTTGTCATACGGGATGAAAGAAGCGGATGTGCCTTCCTGTTCGACACGATTGATTTTCTTGGATACTACGGTTCCGTTTTCATCAACGGTTTCTTCCAGATGTTCAATGGATTTCAGGCTGCCATCCTGATTGAACAGGAAGGTATCCGTACCCCGATAGGAAGTCCCGGCATAGTCTGACCACACGGAACGGAAGCGGATTTCGTCCTGGGTGATGCTGGACTGTCCCTCCGGGAACAGATAGCGGCGGTTCTGGTCAAGGCGGAAAGGTGCATCCCAATCTTGCTCAGCATAAATCGGCATGTCCTGAACTGCGCTGGCAATGCAGAATTCACCGTACAGATACTCTACACTATAGTCGTTGTAGTCTCGGATGAGACGCATGACCGGAGAGAGGTTTCCTTCCTGATCGTACTCAGAAAAGAGCAGGGAGTAATACTCGCTGTTATAAAGCGTGTCCAGCGCAGCAGTGCACCGAGCCAGGGCGGCTTCTTCTTCCGCAGGCAATTCTTCCCGATAGATGTGGAATGCCGTCTGGAATTCCGCAGAGTCCGATACACTGTCAATGGTTACGCGAAGCCGGTAATCCCCAGCGGGAAGGGAACCATAGACCAAAGACCAGTCCAGCTCGTGCGGGAAATAGTTTACAGCATCGTCCCGGCTGGCGGCAAAACCGATTCCGCTGTCATCTCGGATCAGAGGCCTTTGGGTGATGCCCGGCACCGGCTCCCACTGGGTTCCGTTCCAGCGGTCAATGGCGGCATCATGCAGTTTCATTTCCTCGGAAGCTGCAGCAAAGCGCTCTTCCACTTTGTAGACCAGAGTGCCGCTGGAGGGAGAGGCCACATCCATAAAGATATCCACACCCCAATCCGGATTGGGCTCTACCTCCGGCAGCACCGCTGGAGTAAAGTCGGCGGGATCTTCCTTGCTGTTTTCCTGGAGCTGCTCCTGGGGATCGACATACACCTGCTCTGTTTCCTTGGGACTGGTTACCAGACACAGCGCCACAAAACAGATAGCCAGCACACCCAGCAAACTGATCCAGAAGCTGGGTTTGCGGTAGTTCAGCACGGACTTGATGCGATATTTTACGCTGACCTCGCCGAAGGCAACAGGGCAGGCGGCGTAGTGTACCTGCTTGGTGCTGCACTTGAGCAGGGCAGCGGAGTAAGCCTTCCGCTCGTCCAATTCCATGAACTGAACCACCCGCTCGTCACAGGCCATTTCAATGTCCTTGCACAGCAGGATGTAGCTGACCCACACCAGAGGATTGAACCAGTGCAGCGCCAGGGCCAGAAAGCCGATCATTTTGATCCAGTGATCGCCCTTGTCCAGATGGGTGCGCTCGTGAGCCAAAATCTGCTCCCGGGTATTTCCGGACATGCCGGTAGGTATGTAAATCTTGGGCTTGATAAAGCCCAGCACAAAGGCGGTATCAATCCGGTCAGACTCCCATCCCCCGGGAACCTGCACCGCATCCTGCACTTTTTTGCGCAGATGCAGATAGGACCAGAAGCTGTAAACGGCGATGGCCACCGCCACTGCCACCCATACAAAGGGCAGCGCTTTGGACAGGTTCAAAGAAATGGGAAGGGTGATGCTTTTCGGCTGCAGGCTGAATCCGCTCTGTACGGGAATGGGCATCAGCAGCCGCAATCCAGCCAGCACCCACAGAAA
>CALXFP010000201.1 GCA_944387615.1 uncultured Oscillospiraceae bacterium
TCATATTTCTGAGCGCCGGAGCGGAACAAATCCGGGCGAATCTGATGGTGTACTTCTCCGACTTGCTGCAAAAGGTTCAGCATACCGGGGATGTCCCGGCTTTGGGCAAAACGAATTTCCATGGTATTCCTCGATTCTATGACATTTTCCCTATCATACCATATTTTTTCTCCCAGGTAAAGCCGGGGTTGAGAAAACCCGGGAAAACTGGTATGATAGCCAAAACAAGGAGGCGATGGCATGGATTATGAAACCTGCAATCTCTGCCCCCGGCAGTGCGGCGTCAACCGCAGAGCAGGGGAACGGGGGTTCTGCGGCTGCCCGGACACGGCCCTGGTGGCAAAAACAATGCTTCATAAGTGGGAGGAACCGGCACTGGCTGGCAGCGGCGGCAGCGGGGCCATCTTTTTCGGCGGCTGCACCTTAGGCTGCCGGTTCTGCCAGAATGCTGCCATCAGCGCATCGGCGGCGGGCAAGCCCATGGACAGCCGCCAGCTGCGGCTTGGGATGGAAGAACTGATTGCCCAGGGGGCAGAAAATATTGACCTGGTGACCCCAACCCAGTTCCTGCCCACCATTTTGCCCGCACTGCAGCCCAAACTGCCGGTGCCGGTGGTGTACAACTGCGGCGGCTACGAGCGGGTGGAGACGATTGCTTCTCTGGACGGATTGGTGGACATTTACCTTCCGGATCTGAAATATTCCAGCAATTCCCTGGCAGCACAGCTGTCCGGAGCGGAGGATTATGTATCTGTTGCTCAGGATGCCATCCGGGAAATGGTGCGCCAGACCGGCCCTGTTCAATGGCAGGGAGAGAAGATAACGAAGGGCGTAATTATTCGCCACCTGATTCTGCCCGGCTGCGTGGAGAATTCTTTGGGCGTGCTGGACTGGATTGGAGAAACCTTTGCCCCGGGCCAGGTGCGGGTGAGTCTGATGCGCCAGTATACCCCCATGGGCAATCTGAGCGCCCCCTTTGACCGGCGGGTGAGCCAGGAGGAATACGAAGCAGTGCTCAGCTGGATGTACCTGAACAACCTGGAGGGCTTTACCCAGGAGTCCGAGGCGGCAGATGCGGGATTCATTCCGGATTTTTAGAAAATCTCCTGTGTTTTTTGGAAAATAACAAGATTCTACCGGTAGTTGCGGGATAGTTGGTGGAAGCAACCAAGCGTTTTGGCTATACTGATACCCACAGAAAGGAGGTGCAGCCATGTATCTATATACGCTGGCAGCCATTGTAGCATTGCTTATTTACGGCGCAATTCTGGGGGTGGGAGTATACCTGGTATATCTGGTCATTCGGGCACTCAGAAAATATATCGGCTCTCAGGAAGTACGCAAAGAGGCGGCGGCAGTCCGGAAATCCCTGTCAGAAATTCTGCGGGAAAATCGAGTCCGCTGCAAAATGACCCAGGAATTTGTGGCGGAGACCTTGGGCGTCAGCCGTCAGGCGGTTTCCAAATGGGAAAACGGCACTGCCGACCCCAGCACGTCCAATTTGATTGCCTTGGCCAAGCTCTACGGAATCTCCGCAGAGGAAATTCTGCACAGTGCAGCCAACCCGAAGAATTACCAAGACCAGGAGGAACAGTAATTTGGATTCCCTTTCCACCAAATATCGAATACTCAACGCAACTACCATCAAGTACATTGCGGCAGGCTTGATGCTGCTGGATCATATCCACCAGATGTTTGCTGCAAACGGCGCGCCCATGTGGCTGACCATGCTGGGGCGGCCGGTGTTTCCCATGTTTCTGTTTCTGGCGGCGGACAGCTTTTTCTATACCTCTGACCGCAGGCGGTATTTGCTGCGCCTGCTGGTGGCCAGCTGGTGCATGACGCTGCTGACGGTGACGGTGCAATGGATGCTGCCCAATCCCAATGTGGTGCTGATGAACAATGCCTTCAGCACCTTCTTCGTGACGGCGATTTACATGCAGGCATGGGATTGCTTGAAAGAAGGCATCCAAGCAAAGCGGATGAAACCCATTGGGAAGGCAATCCTTTGGGGCCTGATTCCCATTGTCTGCGCCCTTCCCATGCTGGCGCTGGCTATTTACTCGGCGGATGAAAGTGTATCCCTGCAAACCATCCGCCTGCTGGCTGGATTGGCGCTGCTGTTCCCCAGCCTGCTGACCATCGAAGGCGGTGTGGTGATGGCGGCCCTGGGGGTATGGTTTTACCTGTTCCGAACCCGCAGAATTGTTCAGATCGGCGGCCTGCTGGCACTGTCGGCGCTGCTGCTGTGGCGAAATCCCTCGGATGTTCAGTGGATGATGGGCTTTGCCGCCATTGCCATGGGATTGTATAACGGACAGCGGGGCAGAGGAGACAAGTACTTCTTCTACATTTTCTACCCGGCGCATTTGCTGGTGCTGTACGGCCTTGCCTGTTTTCTGGGCTGAAAAACGGAATATTTTTGCCGCCCCCGGAAGGTGATCCGGGGGCGGCTTTTGCCCTATTGCCGGAGAATTTCGGGAAATTTGCAGAAGAAACATTCTTTTCTTGCAATTCGTTTCTGGGCATTATATAATAAACCTGTGCGAAATATGGGAAGGGGGACAATCATAGTGCAGTCGGAATACATTATTGAAATGCTCAATATCAGAAAAGAATTCCCCGGCATTGTGGCAAATGACAACATTACCCTGCAGTTAAGACCTGGAGAAATCCATGCTCTGCTGGGAGAAAACGGTGCCGGTAAGTCTACACTGATGTCCGTTCTGTTCGGCCTTTACCAGCCGGAAGCGGGAGAAATCAGAAAAAATGG
>CALXFP010000202.1 GCA_944387615.1 uncultured Oscillospiraceae bacterium
GTGCGTAGGGCAATGTCTTTCATGGTTGCCATTTGCTGATACCTCTATCCGGAAGTACTGAGAAAGGGAAACAAGGGGCCTTTTGGTTATTTTATACCATGTGTACCGGAAAAACAAGGGGGAAAATCGACAGATTGTGTATTCCCCGGGACAGGAAGGCCTTGGGACAGGGGTGGATGTCCTGTAAATGGGAAATTCCTCAATCGATTAAGGAGAAAAGGAACGAAAAAAATGAAAATATTATGAACATGCACAAAACTGGTTTTTCACTTTTGTGATAGTAACCAAAATCTTCCTTTTTTGCGAAAAGGGGATTTACAATCTGCACAACGGTGGTGTAATGTCAGCGTAAGTTAAACGATTAGGTTAATTCCGACATAAAAATCAGAATGTATCAATGTATACGAATGGAGCTGATACATATGAGAACTTCCATTGTGCCGACCAGTGTCGGCAAAACCAAAATCACAGATCCGCTGTTCGGTGCCTACGTCCAGATGGTGGCCCATCAGGTGATTCCCTACCAGTGGGAGGCCATCAACGACCGGATTCCGGATGCGGAGAAGGCATATTGCATAGAAAACTTCCGTGTGGCTGCAGGGCTGCAGAAGGGTGTGCACAGAGGCGCCATTTTCCAGGACACTGACCTGTACAAGTGGCTGGAAGCGGTGGCCTTCTGCATCGCTTACGGGGAGAGCGAGGAGTTTCGCCCCATCGCCGATGAAGTCATCGACCTGATTGCACAGGCCCAGGAACCGGATGGTTACCTGAATACCTATTTCACCATTGAGTGTCCGGATAAGAAGTGGACCAACCTCACCGAGGGCCACGAGTTGTATGGCTGCGGACATCTGATTGAAGCGGCGGTTGCCTACTATCAGGCCACCGGCACCCGAAAACTGCTGGATGTTGCCTGTAAGTTTGCCGATCTGGTGGATCGGACCTTCGGCGCAGAGGACGGCAAATGCCACGGCTACCCTGGCCATCAGGAAATTGAGCTGGCACTGGTAAAACTCTACCGGGTTACCGGAGAAAAGCGCTACCTGTCCCTGGCAAATTACTTCATCCGCCAGCGGGGCAGTAAGCCCAATTACCTGCTGGAAGAAATGGCCGGAAGAAAGGGCAACAACGTATTCCCGGAATTTGCGGAGTATGACGACAAGTATGCCCAGATTCATTGCCATCCGGTGGATCAGACCACTGCGGTGGGCCACGCAGTTCGGGCGGTGTACATGTACAGCGCCATGGCAGATCTGGCCATGGAATATGAGGACGCCGATCTGCAGAAGGCCTGTGAAACCCTGTACCACAACATCGTGGACAAGCGGATGTACCTCACCGGCGGCATTGGTTCTTCCGGAAAGCTGGAGCGCTTCACCACGGACTACGACCTGCCCAACGACCGGATGTACTGCGAAAGCTGCGCTTCCGTGGGCCTGATGATGTTCAGCCAGAGGATGGCATCCCTCACCGGAAACGCCGGCTATTACGATACCGTGGAGCGGGCGCTATGCAACACGGTGCTGGCGGGAATTTCCAAGGATGCAGACCGGTATTTTTATGTAAACCCCCTGGAGGTTTGGCCGGATAACTGCCTGCCCTCTACCTCCATGTCCCACGTCAAGCCGGTGCGGCAGAAATGGTTTGCCTGCGCCTGCTGCCCCCCAACATTGCCAGAACCCTGGCATCCCTGGGCCAGTACATCTACGCCCAGAGCGACAAGGCGCTGTATGTGAACATGTTCATCTCCTCCCAGTGGAATACCAGCGTTGGCGGCGCTGCCGTCAAGCTGGATATGCAGGCGGAGCACATGACCGGCGGAAAGGTAACCCTTACTCTGGAGACCGAAGCACCGGTGGAACTGAGAATCCGGCTGCCCTGGTATCTGCGAAACCCCTCCCTCAGCCGGGACGACAGGGAAGAACCCCTCACCGTGGAAAACGGCTACGCCGTGGTTACCGTTTCCGGAAAGACCCAGCTGGAAATCGGCGGCAGTGTGGAAGCAAAATTCGTGGCAGCTAACCGCAATGTCCGGGCGGATGTGGGCAAGGTGGCCCTGATGAAAGGCCCCTACGTCTACTGCCTGGAACAGGTGGACAACGGGGACAACCTGGCAAGCATCTTTGTTTCCCCGGCGGCACCCATTGAGGAGCTGGAACCCCAGCAGGAACTGCCTGGCATTCTGCCGACCTTGCAGGTGCCCGGACGCAGACTGGTGCAGACTATCGCCCAGCAGGACGACCTGTACGGTGATCCTTCCTTTGATGTCCAAGATGTGACCCTGAAAGCCATTCCCTATGCCCTGTGGTGCAACCGCCAGAGCGGTGAAATGCTGGTGTGGATGCACGCCCAGGTCTGAAACCGTTTATTTTAGCAGCGCAGAGTCTGCGATGATAAAACATAACTGATTAGAAAGGAACGAAAACGATGAAAAAGACGCTGAAAAAATGCTTGGCACTGCTGCTGTGCCTGGCAACCGTGTTCACCTTCGCAGCCTGCGGTCAGAGTGCTCCTGCTGAAACCGAAGCTCCTGCTGCAGAAGGCACCCAGGCTCCCGCTGCTGAGGGCCAGACGGAAAAGGTTGAGATCACCTACTCCTTCTGGGGCAGCGAGGAAGAAGCTGTCAACACCCAGAAGGTTCTGGACATCTTCAACGAGTCTCAGGATCGGATTCATGTAACCTGCATGCCCATCCCCTGGGAAACCTACATGGAAAAGCTGAACACCATGGCAACCGGCGGCAACCTGCCTGACTGCGGCCT
>CALXFP010000203.1 GCA_944387615.1 uncultured Oscillospiraceae bacterium
TGAAGCTGGCGAAAGCCTGCGGTATGTATGAGGGGGATCTGGTATGAAAAATGCAGTAGGACGTGATATCCCGGATTTCCTGCTGGTTGACGGCAAGGAAGTTTACCAGGGAAAACAGTACATGGATGGCAAGTATATCCAGAAAGTCGGCCCCCGTACCCGCCGCTACGAAAAACCCCAGGAAACCAAGGTAGTTGCCTCCCTGGTGGATGCGCTGAAGCTGTGCGGCGCCAGAGACGGCATGACCTTCTCCTTCCACCATGCCCTGCGCAACGGCGACTTCGTTGCCAACATGGTTATGAAGGCCGCCATTGAGGAGATGGGGCTGAAGGACCTGACCATTGCAGCCACTTCTCTGGGCGATGCCAACGACCCCATTGCCGATTATATCGAGCAGGGCAAGGTAATCGGCATCCAGACCTCCGGCATTCGCGGCCGGATGGGTGAAGTGGTTTCCGCCGGTAAGCTGAAAACTCCTGCCATTATCCGCAGCCATGGCGGTCGTCCCCGGGCCATTGAAGCCGGAGAGGTACACATTGACATTGCCTTTGTGGCAGCACCTACTTCCGACTGTGTGGGCAACTGCCGGGGCATCGGCGGCAAGTCCAACTGCGGCAGCTTAGGTTACGCCATTACCGACTCCCGGTTTGCCGACTATGTGGTGGTGGTGACCGACTGCCTGGTGGATTTCCCCAATTTCCCCGCTTCCGTGGAGGCCATCGATGTGGATGCGGTGGTTGTGGTGGATTCCATCGGCAACCCCAAGAAGATTGCTTCTGCCGCTGCCCGCATCAGCCAGAACCCCCGGGATCTGATGATGGCGGAAAATGTGGCAAAGGTGATTGCTTCCACTCCCTACTTCAAGGACGGATTCGTATTCCAGACCGGTGTGGGCGGCCCATCTCTGGCAGCCAACCTGTTCCTGGAAAAATATATGGACGAGCGCAATATCCAGATGGGACTGGCTGTGGGCGGTATCTGCAAGCCCATGGTGGAGCTGCTGAAAAAGGGCAAGGTTCGTGCCGCAGTAGACGTTCAGGACTTTGACCTGGATGCGGTCAACTCCATCAACCAGACCCCCGGCCACTTTGAAATGTCCGCTTCTCAGTACGCAAACCCCGCCAACAAGGGCGCCTTTGTCAATAAGCTGGACTTTGTGGTGCTGGCCGCTCTGGAAATTGATACAGACTTCAACGTCAACGTTCTGACCGGTTCCGACGGTGTTCTCCGGGGCGCTCCCGGTGGTCACCCCGATACCGCCGCAGGCAGCAAGGTGTGCATCATCGTTACACCTCTGATCCGTGGCCGGATGGCAACGGTCTGCGAGAAGGTTGTCACCGTTACCACTCCCGGCGACTGCGTGGATGTGCTGGTTACCGACTACGGTATTGCGGTCAATCCGCTGCGGCCCGATCTGGTGGAGTGCCTGGACAAAGCGGGGATTCCCCATGTCAGCATTGAGAGCCTGAAGGAAAAGGCCTACTCTCTGGTGGGTCGTCCCGACGATCTTCAGTGGGAAGATCAGGTGGTTGCAGTGCTGGAAGCCCGGGATGGCACCATCCTGGACGTGGTCCGCAAAGTCAAGCCTTTGGAGCTGTAACATCATTTCTTACCGGAAAATCCCGGAGGAAGATACCGGCATGTTTGCCGGGGAAGAAAAAAGCGGTTGGCGCATTTCCAACTTCATCACAAGTATTCAATTTTGTCACCTTTGGGCCAACTGCTTGCTTCTTCCCGTTTCGCAATCAACAACAAGAAGAGAGTTAACTTGGAAGAACAGAAATGCCGGAGCTGTTTGAACAAGTTGCCGATACACAAATTCACAAGGGGGAACTACAACCTATGACAATGACGATTATCGCCTGGGCAATGATCATTGTGTTCCTGGCACTGGTCATGACCAAGAAAATGCAGCCCTTTACCGCGCTGCTGCTGGTGCCGCTGGCATTTACCCTGCTGGGCGCCTTCCTGGGACAGTATACCGATCTGGTAGCTGCTGCCAATGAAGTCGATGCCGCCAGCGTAACGCTGTGGGATCAAATTAAAATCATCGGCGACTGGACGGTGGCTGGCGTACAGCAGACCTCTAAAACCGGTATCATGCTGCTGTTCGCTATTTTGTACTTCGCCATCATGCTCAACGCCGGCCTGTTTGAGCCGGTGACCCGTGCCATGATCCGCTTCGCCAAGGGCGATCCCGTGAAGGTTCTGCTGGGTACCGCCATTGTGGCTGCCTGCGTTTCCCTGAACGGCGACGGCACTACCACCACCCTGATCTGCTGCACTGCTTTCATTCCCATCTACAAGAAGCTGAACCTGAAGATGATGAACCTGGGCGTTCTGGTGATCCTGATGAACACCATCATGAACCTGCTGCCCTGGGGCGGCCCCACCGCTCGTGTCATCTCCGTGCTGCAGGGCCAGCCTGGTGTGGACGAGCAGACCATCCTGCGGGCTCTGATTCCCGGCATGGTGCTGTCTGTGATCTACATGCTGGGTGTGGCCGTGTTCCTGGGCATGAGAGAGCGCAAGAGAGTCGGCATTCAGCATCTGTCCAATGAAGAACTGACTGCCCTGATGGCTCCGGAGTCCGAAGAGGATGCTGCTCTGAAGCGTCCGAAGAATGTGTGGATCAATGCCATCATGACCATCGCCATTGTGGTGATGCTGGTCCTGGGTACCTTCCCCTCCATGTTCCTGTTCCTGGTTGGCACCGGCCTGGCGCTGATGATCAACTACAAGACCATCAA
>CALXFP010000204.1 GCA_944387615.1 uncultured Oscillospiraceae bacterium
TCATCTCCCTGCTGACGCTGCTGCTGTACAAGCGGGTGGCAAAGCCGCTGTTCGGGATACACAGGAGTTAATCTTTCCGAAAAAATGGACGTCGAAAGGCGTCCATTTTTTTGCATTGCTCTTTATTTTATTGTGGCCCGGTGCTATAATTGCAGATAATTCTTTTTCTCCGGGAGGGATGCGTATGCGCATTGTAGTGAAAATCGGCACTTCCACCCTGGCACACCCCACGGGGCACCTGAACATTCGCCGGGTAGAAGCGCTGTGCAAGGTCATGAGCGACATCAAAAATGCAGGCCACGAGCTGATTCTGGTTTCCTCCGGTGCCATCGGCATGGGCGTGGGCAAGCTGGGTCTGCGGCAGCGGCCCGGAGATATCCCCACCAAGCAGGCAGCCGCCGCTGTGGGACAGTGTGAACTGATGTACTTCTACGACAAAATTTTCGGAGAATACCACCACACCGTGGCCCAGCTGCTGATTACCGGCGACGATACCAAAAACGAGCGCCGCCACGCCAATTTTACCAACACTCTGAACCGGCTGCTGGAACTGGGGGCGCTGCCCATCCTGAACGAAAACGACACTGTAGCTACCGAAGAAATCGTCATCGGCGACAACGACACCCTGGCCGCCATTGTAGCACAGAGCATCGGGGCGGACCTTCTGATTCTGCTGTCGGATATTGACGGCCTGTACACCGCCGACCCCCATACCCGCCCCGACGCCCAGCTGCTGCACCGGATTACCCGGCTGGATGACAGCGTCCGCCAGCTGGCAGGCGTCAGCAGTTCCCAGCAGGGCACCGGCGGCATGGTCACCAAGCTGCGGGCCGCAGAAATCTGCTTGAGCTGCGGCTGCGATATGGTCATCGCCAACGGCAATGACCCGGACAACCTCTACCGTATTCTGGACGGTCAGAATATCGGCACAACCTTTACCCGGGAGGAATGACTATGAAAACCATGCTAAAGCAAGCCAAGGCTGCAAAAGCCCAGGTTTCCTGCCTCACATCCGCGCAGAAAAACGCCGCCCTCAACGCCATGGCTGATGCCCTGCTGGAACAGGAGCAGGACATTCTGGAGGCCAACGCCCTGGATCTGGAAGCCGCCAAAGGCACCGTGTCCCAGGTCATGCTGGACCGGCTGCTGCTGACAAGCTCCCGGATTGCCGCAATGGCCCAGGGCATCCGGGAGGTGGCCGCACTTCCCGACCCGGTTGGACGAATTTTGGAAGAACACACCCGCAGCGACGGGCTGCAAATTCAGAAAGTTTCCGTCCCCATGGGCGTGGTCGCCATTATCTATGAAAGCCGTCCCAACGTCACCAGCGATGCCGCCGCTCTGGCTTTGAAAAGCGGCAATGTCTGTATCCTCCGTGGCGGCAAGGAAGCCTTCCGCAGCGCCAACGCCATTGTCACCGCCCTCCGGGCGGGGCTGAAAAACCAGGGTATCCCGGAAACGGCGGTGAATCTGGTACAGGATACCTCCCGGGACAGCGCCACTGCTCTGATGACCGCCAACGGCTATGTGGATCTGCTGATTCCCCGGGGCGGCGCCGGACTGATTAACACCTGCGTGCGCACCGCCACCGTTCCCTGCATTGCCACCGGTACCGGCATCTGCCATGTGTATGTGGAGAAAACCGCCGACCTGTCCATGGCGCTGAACATTGTGGAAAACGCCAAAACCAGCCGCCCCAGCGTGTGCAATGCCGAAGAAGTGCTGCTGGTGGACATGGCCATCGCCCCCACCTTCCTGCCTATGCTCCATGATCGGCTTGTGGTAAACGCCGCTCATCCGGTAGAGCTCCGGCTGGACGAGACCGCCGCTGCCATCATCCCCGGCAAGGCAGCAGGAGAAATGGACTTTGACACCGAGTTCCTTGACTACATCCTGGCAGTCAAATGTGTGGACGGCGTTCAGGAGGCAGTTGCCCACATTGCCGCTCACTCCACCGGTCACAGTGAAGCCATCGTCACCCAGAGCAAAGAGGCGGAGCAGATGTTCACCGCCGGGGTGGACAGTGCGGCGGTTTATGTCAACGCCTCCACCCGCTTCACCGACGGCGGCGAATTTGGCCTGGGCTGCGAAATGGGTATTTCCACCCAGAAGCTCCATGCCCGTGGCCCCATGGGCTTGCGGGAACTGACCACCTACAAATATATTATCCACGGCACCGGACATATCCGGTAAGGAGGCAGTTATGAAATACGGATTTATCGGCTGCGGCAATATGGGCGGCGCTGTCGCCCGGGCGCTGAGCCGCAGCACCAAAGACATTCTGGTTTCCGACCGCTCCGGCAAGGCCAAAGCCCTGGCAGGAGAACTGGGAATTTCCTATGGGGACAGCCAAACCATTGCCCAGTCCTGCCAGCGGATTTTCCTGGCGGTGAAGCCCCACATGATGGCTGATATGCTCGCCCCTCTGGCACCGGTGCTGGCCCAGCGCAAGCCTGTGCTGATTACCATGGCGGCAGGTCTGACCATGGCTCAGATTCAGGCGTTTGTGGGAACGGAGATCCCCATTATCCGCATCATGCCCAACACTCCCACAGCCGTGGGCATGGGTGTGATTCCCTATTGCACCAACCAGTTGGTCACAGATGCGGATCTGTCCGACTGGCTGCAAGACATGGCCCCCTGCGGTCTGCTGGACCCGCTGGAAGAGCGGCTGATTGACGCTGCCAGCGCCCTGTCCGGCAGCGGCCCGGCCTATGCCTATGTGCTGCTGGAAGCCCTG
>CALXFP010000205.1 GCA_944387615.1 uncultured Oscillospiraceae bacterium
TTCACCATCGCCATCCAAATCCGCCATCTGCATGGTCTGCTGGTTGTCGCCGGAGCGAGGGGCAGAGTATGTAAGGCCGTACATGGCAGAATCCACAGCAGTTTGAAGCTGCCCATATTCTTTGGAACGTTTGGGCAGGGCATACATTTCTTCTACCGTGCGCATAGCGCATCCGGTAAAGAGCAATGCCGTCATCGCCAGAATCATCAGAAACAGCATTCTCTTTTTCACGGCATCCACTCCTTTCGCTCTTTTTCATTTGCGTCCTTCAGCGGCAGACCGGAAAAAAGCCGATTCTGCCGCCTGGTGACGAATATAGCAGTTTTCGGTTATTATAGCACAAACATTTGAAAAAAGGAAGCTATTTTACAACCACATTTCCTTCCCCCAGGGTATTTGTCAGTTCCCGGAGCAAGCTGTCTGCAATGGCGCAGCGGCTGCCCCGGCGCTGCTTGCTGTCAGCAAAGTACACCACCACCCCATTGTTGCCAGGGAACATGTTGAGCATAGCCCGAACTTTGGGAAAAAGCGTTCCCGATTCACTGGGCAGGCGCAGGTAAAGGGTCCCTGACGGGGGCGGGTTATCCCGGGGCTGCTGAGGTAGCGAAGCAGGTTCCGGGTCACCGTCGGCATAATCCGAAATGGGCCGTGCCCGGTTAATCACAATCTGCGGCTCCTTGTTGTCCCGCAAGGAGAGCCGCCCGGTAATCACCACGGGACTGTTTTCCCGCAGATATCCGCCGTATTGGTTCAATACATTGGAAAAGGCCAGCATTTCGATTGCCGCAGTATCATCTTCCACCGTCACATAGGCCATCATGGAGTTGCTGCGGGTGGTTTTCATCTTCACCGTCTGGACAATTCCCGCCACACTGACGATATCATCGTCGGCGTAGCTGGACTCTTCCTCCATCAGCTGCCCAATATGAACCACATGGGTATTTCGCAGATACGGGCGGTAATCATCCATGGGATGACCGGAAATATAGATGCCGGTGGTTTCCTTCTCCATGGCCAGAAGGTCTGCTTTGTTCAGTTCATTCAGCTTGGGAATCAGAATCTGCTGGGAGGCGCTTTCCTCTTCCATCATGGAAAACAGGCCCATCTGGCCTTCCAGATTTTTCTTTCTGGAAGCGGCAATGGCATCCATCATCTGGTCATACACTGCCAGCAGTTCGCTGCGGTGGTAGCCGAAGCAGTCCGCCGCGCCGGATTTGATTAAGTTCTCTACGGTGCGTTTGTTCAGCTCCCCTTCTCCCATCCGTTCGATGAAGTCTTCCAGGGATTTGAAGGGACCGCCTTCGGTTCTCTTGCGCACCACCGTCCGAATCAGTCCCCGACCTACGTTTTTCACCGCGCCCAGACCAAAGCGAATAGCCTGTCCTTCCACGGTGAAAGGATCATCGGAATGGTTCAGATCCGGCGGCAGTACCGCAATACCCAGTTCCTTACATTCGGCAATGTATCCGGAGATTTTGGTAGCGGAGTCCAGCACCGAGGTCATCAGCGCCGCCATGTACTCATGGGGATAGTGGCATTTCAGGTAAGCCGTCTGGTAGGCCACCACGGCATAGCACACAGCATGGGCTTTATTAAAGGCGTAATTGGCGAAATCCACAATTTCATCGTAGATGGACTGGGCCACTGCTTCCGGCACGCCGTGTCCGATACAGCCGGAGATTCCCTGTTCCGGGTCACCGTAAACAAAGACTTTCCGCTCCGCCTCAATGACCTTCATTTTTTTCTTGGAAATCGCCCGGCGGATGTTATCTGCCTGACCCATGGTATAGCCGCCCAGGGAACGGAAGATCTCAATCACCTGCTCCTGGTAGACGATACAGCCGTAGGTGACTTTCAGAATCGGTTCCAGCAGCGGCGTCTTGTAGGTGACCTTTCGGGCATCCAGTTTGTTGGCAATAAACCGGGGGATGGAATCCATAGGGCCGGGACGGTAGAGGGCCACAATAGCGGTAATATCTTCAATGGAGCTGGCTTTCATGTTGACACAGACACCGGTCATGCCTGCCGATTCCAGTTGGAAGACACCCTGGGTCTTGCCTTCGGTAAGCATGGCAAAGGTTTCCGGGTCGTCATCGGGGATGTTCGCAATGGCAAAATCCGGTACCCGTTTGCGGATTTCCCGCTCCGCATCTGCAATCACCGTCAGGTTCCGCAGTCCCAGAAAGTCCATTTTCAGCAGACCCAGTTCCTCAATGGTAGTCATGGTGTACTGGGTGACGATGGTATCATCATTTCGGGACAGGGGCACATAGCTGCATACTGGATCGGCGGTAATCACCACACCGGCGGCATGGGTCGAAGAATTTCGGGGCATGCCCTCCAGGCTTCGGGCGGTATCAATAAGCAGCTGCACCCGCTGGTCGCCGTCGTACAGTTCCTTCAGTTTGGGGCTGACCTTCAGCGCTTCCTCCAAGGTGATGTGGGGCGTGCCCGGCACCAGCTTGGCAACCACATCGGTTTCCGCATAGCTGAAATTCAGCGCCCGGCCCACGTCCCGGATGGCGCCCCGAGCTGCCATGGTGCCGAAGGTGGCAATCTGAGCCACATGGTCAGCGCCATACTTTTCCATAACATAGGCAATGACCTCGCCCCGGCGTTCCTGGCAAAAGTCCGTATCAAAGTCCGGCATGCTCACCCGCTCCGGGTTCAGGAATCGCTCAAAAATCAGGGCGTACTTCATGGGGTC
>CALXFP010000206.1 GCA_944387615.1 uncultured Oscillospiraceae bacterium
TTCATGAGCTGGAGCGAATATGAGCAGAAATATCCTCTGATTTTCGCTTCCGGCGAAGATTGGGACATGATTTTCACTGCTGACTGGTGCTTCTACAACGCCCAGGCCACCAAACAGGGCTTCTGGGAGATTACCCCCGAAGCACTGGAGACCTATGCTCCCATGACTGCACAGACCATGTATCCCGAAGCCTGGGAACAGGCCAAGGTGGACGGCAAAGTTTACATGCTGCCGATGAACTATCAGGAATTGACTGCCTATGTCTGGATGGCCCGGGGCGATCTGATGGAAAAATACAACATCACCTCCTTGGACACCTTCGACAAAGTAGAAGAATATATGCAGGCAATCGTGGACAATGAGCCTGCCATGATTCCCCTGGACGTCGGTTCCGACTATGACCGCCAGTTTGTATTCGATCTGATTTGGAACGTAGAGTCCAATGCCAAGGGCGATGATCGCTACGCTGTCCTGCCCCCTGTCAGCTTGTTCACCTGTGTGGGCGAAAATGATCCCGAAGCAAAGATCATGAGCACCTTGGAAACCGATATCTTCCTGAACACCCTGAATCGGGTAAAGGACTGGAAAGATCGGGGCTTCTGGAGCAAGAACGCTGTGGTAAACACCCAGAACAATACGGAAAGCTTCCAGGCCGGAAAATCTGCTCTGGCTGTGATGAACATCAACACCGCCAAGAGCCTGTACACCACGCTGCAGGCAGAGCATCCCGAGTGGAACGTCCAGGTCTTTGATGCCATGAACGGTGCACCGGCGATTATCCAGCCCTATCTGGCCAACGGCATGAGCATTTTCTCCAAGTCCAAGAATCCGGAACGGGCACTGATGGCTCTGGATTACCTGCGCAACGATGAAATCTGCCACAATCTGTTCTGCTACGGCATTGAAGGCGTGCACTGGGAAGCAGTGGGCGAGCATGGACTGAAGTCCCTGCCCGACAGCACCAACTACAGCTACGACAGCAACTGTAACTGGGGCGTGCGTAACGACGCATTCTGGCGCACCATTGAAGGCGGCATTCCCAATGCCGATGAACTGGTCAGCACTTGGAAAGAGACGGCCCGCAGCGGACGGTATCTGACCTTTGTCTTTAACGACAGCGAGGTTAAAAACGAGGTTGCTGCCCTGTCTGAGATTTACAACTCTGACTACAAGCTTCTGCAGCTGGGCTTCACCGATGATCCGGAAGCGGATGTGGCCAAACTGCTGACAAAGATGGAATCCGCAGGCGCCAGAAAACTGCAGGAAGAATTCCACAACCAGGCACTTTCCTTCCTGGAATCACACCCTGTTGAATAAGTAACACAACCCAGGAGGCAGAATGTATCCCCGTTTCGGAGCGTTCTGCCTCCTTCTTGTGAAGCGGCAAGCCAATCATTGGCAGGAAAAGGAGATAACCATGACACGCTTTGAATTTCTTTTGACAGACAGCCTGGAAAAAGTCCTGCCCTGGCAGGCTCCGGAAAAAATGCCGGAGAAAACAATCAAACTTTTTCATAACCAGCGCTGGTCCTGCCAGCTGGCATATACCTGTGAAAATGACGACTTTGGCGAGACTTCCACGCTGTTCCGCCTGGACTGTCAAGGAAATGACCTTGGCGCATTGCTTCTGCGGCAGGCAGAACTGGTGCCCTGCGCCTATCCTTGTCACGGGACTTGGGATGACAACTACCTGACAACCCAACCCGGCCTGCTGCCGGATCTGCTGCGTCCTGTGTCCTGGGAGGATTCTTTCAAAGCAATTCCTGCACAGTGGCGCAGCCTTTGGTTGACCCTGGACTGCCGGATGCTGCCGGTGGGTCAGCACCGGTTTGTCCTGCGGGTGACAGACGAACAGCAGAATCTGCTGGCCCAGTTTGCCCTGGAAGCAGAAGTTTCCCCGTTGGAGCTTCCGAAGCAGCGGCTGTATCAGACCCAATGGTTCCACGCCGACTGTCTGGCAGATTATTATGGCATTTCAGTATTCAGCCCGGAGCACTGGCGGATTATCGAAAACTTTATCAAAAGTGCGGCAGACCACGGAATCAATATGCTTTTGACCCCGGTCTTTACGCCGCCGCTGGATACGGCAAAGGGCGGAGAACGCACCGCCGTTCAGTTGGTGGATATTTTCTGGGGCGGAAGCAACTATTCCTTTGACTTTTCCCGGCTGCAGCGTTGGGTCGGTCTGTGCCAAAAATATGGAATTACCGAAATCGAAGTAGCCCACCTATTCTCTCAATGGGGAGCAGTAGCGGCGCCGAACATTCTGGTGCACACCAGCAAGGGTTTGGAAAAGCGGTTTGGCTGGCATACTCCCGCCGTTGGCGGGGAATACACCAACTTCCTCCACCGTTTTCTGCCGGAGCTGAAAGCAGAGCTGGACCGGCTCATTGGATTGGAGCACGTCTGGTTCCATATCTCGGACGAACCCCATGACTGCGAAAAATCCACCTACGCAGCAGCCAAAGCCACAGTTGCCCCATTGCTGAAAGGATGCCACGTCATGGACGCCCTCAGCAGTTATCAGGTGTACCAGGAAGGCATTGTGGAAAAGCCGGTGGTTTGCAACGACCATATCCAGACCTTTGTGGATCATGGAGTTCAAAATCTATGGACCTACTACTGCACCGTGCAGGCGCAAA